>JBBQPM010000108.1:0-23101 GCA_038217425.1 Gemmatales bacterium | reverse complement strand
AAGAAGCTCCGCTCTCTGTTGACGTGACGCGAGCAAGTAGCGTTCGGGAATGTGCTTGCAGTTCAAAAGTCCCATTTCGCGCAGAACGACCCTGAGGCCAAGTACAGTGAATGTCTCGCAACCTCGTCGCCGAATGCGTTTGCCGATTGCGAATCCCGCGCGCTGGATTTCTTGAATGACCTCGTCCACGTCATGGAGGTTGACCGTGAGAACGCCTTCACGCGCGGCGCCGTTGCCAAGCCAATAACCCAAAAGCCACGGAGCCAAAGGGAGCTCCACTTCGTCGCGAATCAAGGACTGAGCGACCGGCAAGAGCCAGCGCCGTCCGCGGCGACCGAGGCTGAGTTCTTCGGTCGTCACGATGGAAGATTCCTCGCGCTGGACAACTTGCCAAAGGTGGTCTCGATCTGCGACGACCGAACCTCCAGAACGGCTCCTAACCCGAAAACACGGCCGTTCGTGCATGATTTCCGAGACCGCAACGATTTCGGTCAGCGAACCATCGGCAGCATGGACCTTCATTCCCGGCTGCAAGTCCGCCATCGTCTTCCAGCCATCGTCGGTGAGAATCGGCGTAGCGACCGCGAGCGCTTTCCCGACTTTTGGAGCGGAGATCACGTTCATGGTCTCGCCTTGGCGCAGCAACCCGTGAATGACGGGCGGACGCAGTGCCGGATGCCCTGAGAGAAGATCGTTTAAGCTGACTGGTTTGGGTATCGCCGCCGGCGCACTGGGTATCGCCATCGAGGATGACGCCGGCGCTGAAGACAGCCAGTTCGGCGCCGGAGCGGCCGCGTGGTCGGCGCGTTGACCAAAACCGCGCTTAGCCAAATCGGTAGCGGCTTGCGAGTAGTCGCCCCCATGTTCCAGCAGCGCGTAGACGGCGAACGGCGAATAGCCTTGGCCCGGCTCGAACGGCCCTGCGCTCGACGTGAAGACGAAGAACACGCCCTCCTTGAGCGTCGCGCTCCAGCCGGAGGTCTTGCCGGGTCGGCGCCAGTATTCGTTGTCGCCGGCACGGGCGAGTTGCCAGCCATGCCGCAGCAGGACTTCGCGAACGTCACCCCGTTCGTTGAACTCGTCGCCGGGGCGCGTTTCCCCAACCGTAGCGATCCGCTCCGAGGTCGGCGGCAACGTGTGTTCGTTGAGTACCCAGGCGGCTTCGAGCAGCACGTCGCGCTCTCCGGCCGTGAGAACGGGCAACGCGTCCAGTTTGCCTTGCTCCAGGACATATCCAGGCGTTGGGTCGCAGAGGAACAGGCCTCCTTCGCCGCGCGTTTCAATGAGCGTGGGGTAGAACGCATACGCGCCGTTTGCCTCGCGGCGAGGCTTGTATGCCTTGCCGCGGTAGTTGACTTCTTTCTCGTCAGTCGCGGCGATCCGTCGTTGGGCCAACTTGAGGTTGCCGCACACGGGTTCGGTGCACCGATAGACGACGTGCTTACCGCCGGACGGCGAACGCTCGATAACCAAGCGAGCGAGCAGGCCTGAAGCGCGTTCCTCGACTAGCTTCGCCCAGGCGGCGAACAGCTCGCCTTGGACGTCGAAGTCGAGCATCTCCAGATTGCCCGACGTTCGTCCCGTGAGAACGCACACGGCATGATTTACGACGAACCATGATCGCACCGCCACTTCGGGCGGCCGTTCCCTTTGAAACGGTTTCCATTCATCGATCACCGGCTTTTTGAGATCAGCGCGGGCCGGCAGCACGCACAGGCCGGCGCGCCAGTAGTCGAGCGCGGTTTCAAGTAGGGCGCCGGCAGCCATCAGAACGGCACCTCCGCCAACTCCTGCGGCGTCGCGAAAGTCGGTTCGAGCGTTTCGGGCAGCGGTCCCAGTTCCCAGGCAACAATGCGCTCGTAGGGATCACCCGCGACCGTGCGGACGGTGATCGCGGCAGGCGCGGCCAGCCCGCCGGAGTTGCCGATGTCGGCCGCTTGCTGCGCGGTATCGGGCACGCTGGAATCCGGCGAGCGCTGCTTCCACCATGCCACAGCCTTTTGCCGGGCGTAGCCGTCGTGTTCCAGGCAGACCCATTCGGACTTGAAGAGATTCCAGCCGACCTTGTAATCGATCCGGAGGGTGCGCGGCGCGTCATCCTCGGCGCCGCGTTTGCGATGAACGCGGTAATAAACGTCGAGCACCGGATAGTCTGTGGTCGTGACCTGTCCCGACAGGATGCCGGCGCCCGAGGCCTGGCTGTCGTGCTTCTGCCGCTCCGGCGGCGGGAACGCAAGGCCGCACTCCGGACAGAGCGCGTAACCCGCGGCGACGAGGCTATGACACTCGGGGCATTCCTTCGCGGGCGGCTGGCCATAGCCAGGGGTCGAACGACCCTTGGTCCGGAGCTGATCGACCGGGCCATGGCGCAGGACGTTGCCGCCGAAGTCGAGAACGAGACAGTTCGTCTTCGACGCATGCAGGCGGAATCCCCTGCCGACCATCTGATAGTAAAGTCCCGGCGAAAGCGTGGGACGCATCAAGACCACGCAATCGATCCGGGGCGCGTCGAAACCGGTCGTCAGGACGTTGACGTTGCAAAGGTACTTCAGCTCGCCGGCCTGGAATCGAGCGAGCATGGCATCGCGCGTTTCGTCGAGCGTATCGCCGGTCACGAAGCCGCACTCGATGCCGTGCCTCTCTTCCAGCACGCGAGCGATGTGATGGCCGTGCTTGACGCCGCTGGCGAAGATCAAAACCGCATTGCGATTTTGCGTGGCAGCGACGATCTCGCTGCAGGCCGCTTCGACCAGGCATTCCTGATCCATCGCGGCTTCCACATCGGCGGCGATGAACTCGCCGGCGCGAACGTGGAACTGATCGGTGTTTGGCTTGTGGACGCCGGCCTTGGTGACGAGAGGGCAGAGATAGCCGTCACGGATCAGTTCGCGCACGCCGACCTCGAAGCAGACGTGATTCAAGAATCCTTCAGGCGTGCAGATCGAGCCCGACTTGAGCCGAAACGGCGTAGCCGTGAAGCCGACGATCCGCAGGTTCGGGTTCACCGCTTTGGCCTCGGCCAGGAACTGCCGATACATGCCTTCGCCATCGGGCGGAATCAGATGGGCCTCGTCGATGATGACAAGATCGAATGCATCCAGCTCGGAGGCCCGTTTGTAAATCGACTGAATGCCGGCCACGATGACGGGCTGCGATATATCGCGCCGCTTGAGCCCGGCCGAGTAGATGCCGAAGTGGACTTCGGGACAAGTCGCCCGCAGCTTCTCCGCAGCCTGCTGCAGCAGTTCCTTGACGTGAGCCAGGATCAAGATGCGGCCGTGCCACAACGTGACGGCATCTTCGCAAATCGACGCGATCACGGGCGTCTTTCCGCTGTTGTGATGGACAACGAAGTGACCATCGACATATCGATGATCGCCATCGAGCGTAAACCCGTAGAACGAGCCACGCCCGATGGGCTCGACCGAAAACCCTGTTCGCAGGACAGATTTTTTCTGCTTGCGGACGGTTGGTCTCTTGCGAGGTAGCCGGCAGGGAACTTCGGAGCAGTTTCCATCGATGAGGATGCGAAAGTACCAGCCACCTGCTCCGGTTTGGCTCGCCGCCCACTTCGACCGGCAAATCGCGGCCAGTCCAAGGCTGCGAGCGAGAAATATGAGGTCCGCAGCCAACTCCCGCGATTTGGTGGTCAACTCGAATCCGGAACGATGTTGAGATCCGTCCGTATCGATGATTCCCGCGAGAAGCTGAAATCGTTCCGCACGCGATGCGATCAGAAACGGATGCGGAATGAACTTGGTCCCTGAATCGGTTTCGGCGAGACCGAGGACTTCGATCACATCCATGAGGACGTTGAATTTTCCACGACCGCGACGCAACCGGTAGGTAGGACATCGGTTCGCTGCGCGAACGGTCGTGCTGCATCCGATCGATTCTGCATAGTGGTCCCAGACGTCGGCCAATTCGTCATCGGCCGTCGTCAATTCGATGATTCCGCCACGCAAGCAACCGTCGCCAAGGAGTATGCCCAGAATGTAAGGCGGTATCGGCAAATCAGCCGAGACGCCGAAATCGATTGGCGCCCGATACAGCTTTCGCACGTGCCTCCACCATCTCGGTTTCTTGAGGTACTCTTCAAGCGGAATGTCCTCGATTTGTCCGCCGAAGGGATTTCGGTCAGGGTTTCGACTCTCATTCGTACGGACGAGTGAAAGCATGTGGTCGCCGTTGACGACGAAAGCTTCGCCTCTATGAGGAACGATGCGAAAAAGCTCGCCTTCGCCGCGGCAGAGAGCAAGCACACGCCGAGGGCGACTATCCGGTCCCATAAGATTGTCGCCGACGCGCACATTTTCGACAGGGCACATGGTTCCGTCGAACATCAGGATCGGATGATCTACGGCGTGGCAACCCGTGGGAAGCACAACGCACGGATGGTCGTCACGTGTGCGCAGGTGGGCGTAGACGGCGACCTTGGCTTCTTCTTGATAGGGACGGAGCGTCAACATGGGTTCCTCACGCTTCGTCGTCGCTGAGCATGGCGAAGCCGACGGCGAGTCGCTCGTCGAGCGATACGTCGGTTTCGAGACACTTGCCGCAGTCGCACCGACGCCGACGTCGTTTGGAATGAAGCCGGTCATCAGAAGAACGATTCCTTAGGAAGCCGCAACGGGAGCAGCGACCGCTGACAGAGCGAATCGTTCGACCGCATTGTTCACAGAGAGTTGGCATGTTCAAACTCCTCGGCGCGTGATCCGGACGATGGCTTTGCCGCCGGGGCAGCGTTCGCATCGGAAGATCTGCAGACGAACGAATTGAGCGTCATCGAAGTAGGCGCCGCCATGCTCGAAAGCATCGAGCAGTCCCTTCCAGAGGTTGTCGAGATCGCGACGCCTGCGGTCGGGGGGATAGACCTCCAGGTCCATTTCGAGAGGCCCTTCCAGCGGCGCGATCCGCCGGGCAGCGAGGATCGCGACGACGCGCTCGCGAAACCTTCGCCCTTCCCGGCTGATCAGCGTTCGACGCCCGACACGCCGCCAGTAACGATTGACCGACGGCGGGAAGGGGATTTCGACTTCGAGCATCACGAGCGTCTCCAGGGGGGCATGCTGTTGGCTTGCGCCGGCGCAACCGCTGCCGGATTGGTCGCCGGCGCGTCCTTTTTGGAAAATCCTCTGATCTCGTTGACGACCTCGCCGGTGTCGGTTCGCTTCTTGCACTTGACGTGAATTACCAGCGGCAGGTTGTGCAGGTCGGTCGAATCGTTGGGCGCCAGCACGCCGACGGCTCTGCAGATCGCCGACAATTCCCCTCGGGCGATTTGAACGGTGATCGCGTTCGGATTGTCGACGTTGAGCCGCGCCCACAAGAGCCGGTTCTTGTAGGGCCCGTCGAGGATCTGAAAGCTAAACTGGAGATAGCTGCCGGTGCCGGCCTTGTTGGGCTTCATCTCCGATTCGGTGATAACGGCCAAGTACTTGCCGGCCGGGATCGGCTCGAAGTCGCTGGACGGTTCGACTTGATTGGCGTCGAAGCCACGTAGATCAGCCATGTTGGTTCGCTCCTTATTGGGGTTGATGGATGGACAAAGCCGCGACGAACGACTGCCACGACAGGGGCAGATCGTCGGTGATTCCGTAACGGTTCTTGGCGACGCAAGCGGGGCCGCCGACGCAGCGCAAGATGCGTTCGCCGCCTTCCTTGCCGATGGGATGCGCAATGGTGCGTTTGCGGTTGAAGCCGGCCTCCTCAGTCTGGGTGCGCATCCGACGGGTCGCGAACAGCAGCGCATCGACCCACTCGCCGATCAAGGCGCCGGCATGCTTGTGCAAGCGCGGCGAATAGCGGTCGTAGGGGGACGACTCGGGATCTTCGAACTTCTCGACCTTGGCGTGGGCGATGAGCAGGATGACCATGCCTTGCGTGGAGCGGAGTTGATTGAGTTGCTCGACGATCTCGCGCCAATACGTCAGGGCATGCATGTAGCCTCGGGCATAGCCGCCGTCGGCCTTCTCGATGTTCTTGGCGCCGAAGTCTTGGCAGACCTTGTCCCAGATCAGCCGTTCGAGCCAGTCGAGGCTGTCGATGACGACCGTCTCGTAGTCGTGCTTCTGGGTGCGCAGCTCGCCCAGAGCCAGGGCGACGTCGTCGTAGGTTTTGGCCAGAGGAAACCTGTCGCAGGCGATCTCGTCGAGACCGTCCTCGGTTTGGATGAAGATGGGCTTGGGAGCTTGCGCCGCGAACGAAGACTTTCCGATGCCCTCGGAACCGAAAAGCATGATCCGCGGTGGTTTCGATGTTCGGCCGCGTTCGATTCTCGCCAAACTGCTCATGATGACCTCCGTTAAAGTGCCGTGTCAAACTTTGCCCCGCCATGCCCCGCCTCGCCACGGCCCGCCTAGCCAGACTCCAGTTCGTTACAACTGATCGAAGAGACGAACGTCCTCGTAACCGGTGGGCCAAAAGTCTTCGCGCTGGCAGGCAAGCAGCCTGGACATGGCCGCTTCGTTGGCCCGTTGAGCGAGGTCCAATACGTCCGATTTGATGCGCCAGACGCCGCAGCGAAAGGGAGGCTTCTTTTCCACCGCGATTATGTGGACCGGGACGATGACTCCGGTCGCAATTCGCAAGAGCGCACGGTAGAACGCGAGTTGAAATGCGTAGCCGAAGCGGCGCGCGTCGGCCTCAAACCAGGTCAAGTCGTCGCAGGTCTTGAGATCGACGAGCCCTGCGTTGGGAGAGAGCCAATCCAGCCTCGCCTGGCAGCGGAATCCCTGATACTCAACCCGCACCACCCCCTCGGGTTCGCCGCACTCAAGCAGCCGCGCGGCGGCGTCGTGGGCCCGAGCCGAAGCAGCCAGCGCCGAAACCAAATCATGCTGATCGTGGGTCAGCACCGGTCTGGCCTGCGCCTCGGCCCATTCTGCCCAAGCTTTGGTGCCGGAGCCGAACGCCTGACCTGTGCGCGGATTGACGGGGCCGCCGATGGCGAACTCGGCCTTATACCGCTCCTGGCCTTCGAGGATGGCGACGTGGGCAGCGCGTCCCATCAGAAACGCGGTTCCGTTTTCCTCGGGGATCAACCCGAGTTTCTTGTGCCGGTGAAGCAAGGGGCACCTGCGAAAGTCCGCGAGCTGGTGGCTAGTCAAGAAGTCTCTGGACCGTGCGTGATACGTTTGGGCGGGTTCGCGGATCAGGCAGTCGAGGACGTCCCGACTTCTTGAAACGCCGCTGATTTCCAGTTGCAGGCTCGATGGATGCAGCATTGAGTTTCTCGCCCGTTGTTCGGTCCGACTGGGCCGATGTCAGTTACGTATGCCGTTGCTGAGGCCGTTGTCCGCGACGCCTGGAAATCCCAATCCCGCCTGTTCCAGGTAAGGTTGAGCAGCGGCGGCCAGGCGTCGGACCTGACGACGCGTGACGCCCAGTTGCCTCGCGGCCGCGGCGATGGAGTTGTTCATGAGGCATTCGCAGACCCGGCGCACCTCGTTCGGCATCCGCATCAGGGCGTAGTCGATGGCTTCGGCGTGTTCGCGCAGAGCGGTCTCGTCGCGGAGGGTTGCTCCGGTTCGCCGAGCGAGATCGTCCGGGTCGACGACGGCCGAAAGCGACTCCGGCAGATCGCTCTGGGGAGCGCGTTCGCGATCTAGCGATTGCGTGCAGACCGCATGGCCGTGTTTGAAGCGCTTGCGAGCCCGTAGCATCATCGCGACGGAGGAGTTGACGACGCGGTCGAGAAAGGTGTCCAGGGAAGCTTTCGCGGGATCGAAGTGGCAAGCGGCGCGGAGGAGGGCCAGCCAAAGGTCTTGCTGCAAGTCCTCGGGCTCGGCGTTCTGAAAGTCCCAGCGATCCGTAAGCTGCTTGGTTTTGAACCGGACGAGCGACCGGACGTAGTCAGTCAGAACGAATTCGTTGGCGAGCGGCGATTGCATGGCGGCCTCCGGGAACCGGAGGCGATGAACACGGCAACCGCCCTGCCTGGGCGGCATCTGCCGGTGTCACGCCTCTCGGCCTACACCCGGCAGCCGCCGTGTCGCGTTTTCGCAGAAGGCGTCAGCGGACTATCGCTTCAATCCACCGTGCAAGTCGTTGTCCCGGTGGGAGGTGCGCAATGGATCGCGCCGTCGAAGTTTGTCGCAGCGCTGCGACGCGACAATTCGAGGGAGGAGGTAGTGCCCAATTCGTCTACTTCGTCGGAAGATTCCAAACGCACCACCACGCCGTTAAGCCGATAGTTAATCGCATGGTGCAATTCCCCGCGAGTGATCACCCCATGCGCGGCCAGGGCGCGCAAGTGACATGCGACGCCGTTGGGCGAGCGAATGTCGAACGCGAGGGAGATTTCGCGGATCGTGGGAAGCCGCTGGAAATGGATCAGGTGATCTTTCATGAACTGCACGATGGCCTGTTGACGCGCGGTCAGATGAATGGAACGCATGGCTACCTCGATAAGGAGACACTGGTGGAAAATCGATAGATGAACGCCGACTGCGATGAACGGCGGAAGCGAATGTGCGAAGCAAGCTCAGGCGTTGTCGTCTGGCTTGGCCTGGGACACACGCCTTCCCTTGCGGTCGCGGTCTTGAGCTGCGTCCGAGCGTAACACGGAATTGCTGTTCTCCCCGTTCAGTACGGAAGCCGCGCCCCCCGCACGCTGGACCGCGCGTTGGATCTTGTCCTTGGAAACGCGCGCCCCGGTCTGCTGCGTCAGGAAGTCCGCCGCCTCGCGAACCGATCCCGTCTGCCGATAGGCTTCCACGAACGCCGCATCGCTCAATTCGGACTTGTTCTCCGCTTTGACCTGTTGACGAATCAGGCGTTTCAAGTCTTGGCCTGAACGAGGTGATTCCCCGGCTTCCTGGGTTCGTGCGTCGGCGTCCTCAATCGCGGCGGCGATTTCGAGCGGCTCAATTGCCAGGCAGTTGACCGAGATGCTCGCAGCGTGGCAAAGTGCTACGACCGGCAGCGACCGAGGCGTCGCCTCCTCGGGAATAGGGCGCGATACGAGCACGATCAACCTGCGGACCCGGGCCAGCGTAGCCCACAATTCCGGCGCATCCGCCCAGGCCAAGCCTCGAACGAACATCAACTCGCGTACCGTGCCATGCCAGATCATTCGGCCCAGTCGCCAAGCGCGCTGCGGCGAATACTCCGATACCGTGCCCGAGAGTGCCAACGTCTCCGCCATCCTCGCAGCCAAGCTGTCGAGAGACATCGTCCATTGCCGGCAAGTCTCAGGTGGGACAACGACGCGCAGATGTTCCGGACAGGCGATGACATGGCGAGTACTGCGATCCGGTCCGCTCGCGACCAACACCTCTTCGTAGTGGTCTTGACACTCGGGACAAAGGATGCGCGCGGCATCCTCGCAGCGAACCAATAGTCCAAGGTCCGTGAGACAACGAAAGACCTCCGGCGGCCAAGAGAAAACCGTGTGCGCGGAAACGACGGGCCGGGGCAGTTCGACTACCGGCCACAGCCACGTGAGCGGATCAATCACGCAGCACCCCCCAACGCCGGATGCAGCGCTCGCCGATCTCGCGGACGTCGTCCGGCTTGCTCTTCAAGTCGCAGGTGTTGGGCACGCCTACGTTAAAGGTCATGGTCCGCGCTTTGCGCCGACCGTCGCTCTGAAACTCAATCTGAATCCCGACCTGAGCCACCGAGACCTGCTGACGATTCAGCCGAAACGCCGCCAGCGTACGCGCCAGGGCCTCCTGCGATTCGGCCAACGTCGCATCCTCGCGCAAACGCCATTCCGCGCCTTCCAACACCGGCATCGACTCGTTCATGAACAGCCGAACGCGGCGAAGCCGAACGGAGGCGACCTGGTCCTCGGCGAGCGTCGTAAAGGCGAACGAGGGATCGAGCAAGTGATCCAGAACGTAGCTCGAGTGCAGGGGTTCGGCGTCGTCGACGTCGATGCCGAGAATTGATTTGCAGAACGCACGTCGCAACGGAAGTTGCACCTGCTTGCCCCCGCGAGCGATGATTTCCAGCGCGCCGTGAGAGGGCTCGTAGATAAACACGTTGCTGAAGGCGTAATCGAGTTCGCGTGGCGTCAGGTTGCCTTCCGCGTCGAAGCCCAATCGCTTGTCGGCCCATTCGGGCAGGTAGGCGTAGAAAACGTTTTCGCCGTTGGGGCGAGCGTAGTGATGGATACGGCATCGCTCGCCGCGGAGTTCTTTCTTGCGATAAAAGTCGCAAACGGAAGCTTCCAAAACAGACGTGAGCACCTCGGTGACCGTGATCGGGCATTTGGGCAGGCTGTTCCACCGATTGGCGAACTGTCCGCCACGGAGCGCTTCCGCCCGAGCGAAGATCGCTGCATCATCGAACGCCGCGCGGGCTTCGAGGTAGGCCCAGAGCGCCTTATCCTGCAGGCCCTTGCAGACGCCGAACGCCTCCAGTTTCTCAGGGCAGCGCGCTTGCAAATCCTCGATCAGCACTTTCTGCCCCCGCTCGTCGGCCAATTCGTGAACGTCTTGGAGGACCACCTCCAACTGTCGCCTCGACTCCGGCGATACAGCCTCCCAGCATTTTTCGAGGATTACCGGGTCGTGCATCCTGGGACGGCCCCATGGAATCTCGAGGACCACGCCGTGTTCCTCGAACAGGCGCCCAAGCAGGACGCCGTCGTGCAGCTTGAGCTGCTTCTTGAGATCAAACGCTTTCGACATTGAATTCTCCCCTAAGTTGTGTTGTGTTTTATAAACAGTAAACATACGGGCCGAAAGAACGCTCGCCGCCTCCCCTAGAACAACTGAGGTTCCCTCGCCCGCAATAACAAGCCCATCTCTTCCAATCGAATCCGCATCGCCTCGGCCGAGACCTGAAAACGCTCGGCCAGCGGACGACAGTATTGTTCGAAAATCATGTCGGCTTCTGCGTTCTTGCCCTCCTTCACGCCTCCGCGGCGCGCGATCTCCGCATCGAGCAGCCGCTGCCTGTTCTCCTCCAAATCGCACGGTGCAATCGCATCGGCGCTTCCCTGCCAGCGTTCCCACGCCTGTCGAACCAACTTGCGCGGCATGAGCAATCGAGCCGCAAAGGTATCTGCTTGCCACTCCACCGGTCGCTTCCTGTCTGTCGAGCGGCAAATATGGTCCGGCGGGGACGAACCGTTCTCGAAGAGATTGATCTCGGCCTCGCCGCGAAGGAAGTGCTTTCGGTGCAAACGCCAATGGCCCGCCTCATGCGCGAGCGTAAAGTTGTACCGGCCCCGTTTCGCCGGATTGAGGACCGGGTCCAGTTGCCGGTCGATGGCGATCCGCCGCTCTCGAAACCAGATCGCCCCATGGACGTCGCCGACGCCGAAGAGCGCTCGCAGATCACGGATCTCGAACGTCAATTCCATGTGGAGTTCAACAATGTCGTCGATCGGCACCGGCGGCTCGGCGATCACGCGGCGCCGCTCTCCAAACTCCTGGAGCAGCAGTTCGGCTTCGGCTTCAATTGCTTCGCGGCTCAGATAGGGCACGTCGATCGGCATCGTTTTCTCTCCGACAATAGCGAAGGATCAACTTCGCTCCTTGAGCTTTCGGGCATGCTCCTGGAGCTTGCGTAACTGCTCGGCGCTCATCCCGTCGACCTCGCGCAAAAGCTCCGGCATCGCGGTCGGTTCCCGACGAATAATCGCCGGGAGGTCCTCCGGCAATCGACCCGCTCGCGCGATCCATTCGTCGGCATTTGTCTCCAGCAGTTCCGCCATCTTTTGCACCCGTTCCGCAGTGGGCGGATCGACATTGTCCTGTTCCACTTGCGAAAGATAGGTGGGGCTGACTCCTGTCAGCTCCGCGAATTTCCTCAGGGTGAAGCCCCGTTCGAGTCGCTTTGCTCGAAGCACTTGCCCGAACGTCACGCGGTGACGGGACATGAACCATACCTCCATGCAATGACGGCGCAGCACGAGGTGTGCTGCGGAAGGAACTCGCCGCCACGGTAGTGGGGATTTACTAAACTCTGAACACCCGAATTGTAGCTCACGCGTGTTCAGATAGCTACGCTAAAATAGAATATGGGTCGCGCCGCTGAAGAAGGTGCGATGCGCAAACCTAAACCGCTCAACGGGAAATGAACAGCGACTCGTAGGCACGGATTTTGTTCGCAACTCACGGATTGTTTGGCTGCACTTACAGCTGACGTCAGTTGGCGGTGTTGGAAACTCGCTCCTTGAGCTGCTCCCAGAGCCGCCGTTGTATCTTGAAGTCGATCTCCGCCGAGATCTTGCGCAGGGGCTTTTCGTGAATCGGATCGCGGCCAGCCGTGACGAGCGGCAGGTACAGGATTTCTTCCTGAATATCGGGGGCCAGGTGCAAAAGGCTCATCACCTGCGTGATGCGCGGCTGCGTCACCTTCGCCAGCCGAGCGAGCACAATCGTATCGGAAACCGTACCGTCTTGCAGCAACCCGTCGAAGTGAAGGGCCATTGCCATGACCCGCGTCACGCGCGGTACGCGCCCGACGGAGACCTGCTCGGAGGGCGGAGCCTTGGTACCGATACAGCTTCGACCGCGCTCGCCCCGAGAGAAGAAGACCCGTTGGGTAACCGTGATCATGGTCGGGCTCCGAGGGGTTGTTGAGCCAAGGACTTGAGGGCGGTGGAATGAAACGACACCGACACCGAACTGCTTGCCGCGTCGAACTCCACGCGAGCAACCAATAGGCTCAAGACTCGCGCCTGCTCGCGTGGACTGAGCATCGTCCAGGCGTTGTCAAAGTCCGCAAATGCTTCATCGACATCATGGGCGTCCAGTCGCTGCCGAGCCTGTTCTTCGAGTTGGCTTCGCAACTCCATCAGGCGGTTTTCCGTCCGGGATATCCGTTCATTCAAGTCGGCGAGACGGGCTCCGGATTGCCCGGCCGAACCGTTCTCGACGCAAAGCTTGCGCAGCTCCGCATGGAGTGAGGCCAGTTCGCGTTCGAGTCCGCGCCGTTCGGCCAGGCAGTCGCGTTGTTCCCGCTCGAATTGCTCTTGGGCTTGCTGCAACACTTCCGCCCGCAACGTCTTGTCGGACGCGATGACGCGGATTTGGTCGACAACCACCCGTTCGATCTCGCCCGCCGGAAGCGAACCCGATGGACAGGAAGAGCGATGGTTATGAAGCGCCTTGGTGCAGACGTAGTAGCGATACCGTTTTTCCCCTTTACACGTAAAGCTGTGCGTCATCGACCGGTCGCAGCTCTTACAGATCAGCAATCCCTTGAGCAGTGCCCCGTGCCGATTCCGCACCTGGACTCCTCCCGTTCTGCCGTTGCGTCCCAACGTGAGTTGAACCAGTTGGAACACCTCGGCATCGACGATGGCTTCGTGCTGTCCCTGGTACAGATCGGTCTTGTGCTTTATCTTGCCGACGTAGAGCGGATTGGTGAGCAGCGCGTAGAGGTTCCCCTTGTCGAAGGGCCGGCCTCCCTTCACCTCTCCTTTCTTGGTCTTCCACGCCTTGTTCCGCCAACCCCGTCTCTCCAACTCGTCAACCACCGGTAGGAGCGATCCCAGCGACAGGTAGAGTTGGAAAATTTCGCGAACTCGAGCCGCTTCGCCGGCGCTGGCGACCAGACGCGGACTGCCATGCGTCCGGTCGATGTCGAAGCCCAGTACGGGCAACCCACCCGACCACTTCCCTTTCCGCCGCGTGGCAGCGATCTTGTCGCGGATCCGTTCGCCGATGATTTCGCGCTCGAACTGGGCGAACGAGAGCAGCACATTCAGCACCAACCGACCCATTGAGGAGGCGGTGTTGAACTGCTGTGTCACGGATACGAACGATACCCGGTGCTTATCGAAGACTTCCACCAAGCGAGCGAAGTCGAGCAGCGATCGGCTGAGCCGATCCACCTTGTAGACCACCACGCAATCGATCTTTCCCGCTTCGATGTCCGTCAGCAACCGTCTCAGGGCCGGGCGTTCCATGTTGCCGCCGGTAAAGCCGCCATCGGCGTAGCGTTCCTTCAGGCACGACCAACCCTCATGCACTTGGCTGGCGACGAACGCTTCGCCCGACTCGCGCTGCGCGTCGAGCGAGTTGAACTCCTGCTCCAATCCTTCCTCGGTGGATTTGCGAGTATAAATCGCGCAGCGGACCCGCTGGGTCGTCGGCGCGATCGTCTTCTTGGAACGTGTCATCGCTTTCCCTCCAAGCCGAAGAACCGGAAGCCGTTGATGTGCGAGCCGGTGATTCGCTTCGCCACCGCCGACAGCGACTTGTAGCGTTCGCCCTCGAACTCGAATCCATCTACAAGCACCAGGACCTGGAGCGTGCGGCCCTTGTATTTGCGAACCACCGCCGTGCCGGGCATCGGCAGACGCGTATCTGCGGACGAGGGGGGCGGTTCGATGGACGCTGTTGGCGGCGCCTCCCTGGCTCGGGGCGCCATCACTCGTAGTTCGCTCCCGACCGCCAGTTCCGCAGCGCGTTGGCGGGCTCGCTGGCTCAGATCACCTTCGGTTCGCGTTTGCAGCTTCCAGGCGATCTTCCGAATGAGGTAGGTGCGATTGCGCGTTCGCGTCGTCTCGCCGAACAGTTCGGCGTAGCGCTCCGCCAATCGTCCAGTGGCCAGTCGGCCAAGCGATCGGACTTGTCTCTCGATCTCGGTTTCCATGATAAAACCTCTTGTTGTGGTGGTCTCTAAACGCCGAGGCGTTGAGACACACTGAGCCTCGGTTTAGAGGAAACCTCAAGGCCTTTTTGCGAGGATTCGGGAAGTTCTTTTGGCGGCGAGGATTCGTCCGCGATGAGCCGACGTTTGTGGCGGCGAACTCCAAGTGCAAGCAAGGCGGCGACTTGCCGCAACCGTTGTCCGGCAGTCAGATCGGAATCGGAAGCATCGATCATGGCGACAGGCTCCAAAAGAAGGGGACCTGTCGGTTATCTATGCCGTGCTGAAATGGGCTGTCCGTTGTCTCAAAAGAAATAAACCGCCAGTCATCTTTGCGGCACGCAGGACGGTTTATAGCCCTTCCTCTAAACCGAGTCGCAAAAGGCTATAAACCGCCGATCGGTCGCGTGGAGAGACACCGAGAGTTTGGCCAGCAAGAGGGCGATGGTGGGCGTTGAGGCGAGCCGCGAGGTGTCTCTCGGCGTCGCCGAGAGACAAGCTCTGAAGCGGACAGAATCTGTAAATCGTTCTGGGAACTCGCGATAACTCACGCGATTGCCGACGGGGCTTGGAGCCCTATTCCTCAAACCCGCGGGTCGGGTAGTTGCGGCACGAAATGGGAAGTACCCCCGGCAGGATTTGAACCTGCGACCCTCGGTTTAGGAAACCGATGCTCTATCCCCTGAGCTACGGGGGCGGAATCATCTTCCTTCGGCGCCTGCAATCGCGAATTTCGAATGCTGCCTTGGATATCGGCATCTTACGACGTACGGGGCCCTGTTTCTACAGCTTGTGTGCGGAAACTGGATCGATCGCCTTGAGAAAGACTCGGATTGCGGCGCGCCTCTATAAAATGGAGCAGCGGGCGCTAGCGCTTCGTTCGCGCCGCTGTCTCTCTCGAAAGGAACCAGCATGCCGGGTATCAATGACGCGGGTTTCACGAAGATGTGGCACGGGCTCAAGAAGGATGCGGGGATTAGTTCGACTCCCTGGTACAAGAAAGCGGACGCCGCCGTTTCCAAGAAGGTGGAAGCGTATCAGAAGGTCCGCAAGAAGGCGGGAGAGCCCGACAAGGCCTTGGCCGCCGATATCGTCAAGGTGCTCGAAGCCCTGGATGAACTCGCCGATTCGCTCGATAAATTCATGGACAAGAAAGGGCTCGATGCCATCAAGGATGCGCCGCCGACCCAAAAGGCGACGATCCTCAAGGCGATCACGGCTTTCAAGAAGGAAGTCGATGACGAAAAGGACTTTTACAACGTCGAACTGCAAGAACGCATTTCCGAGGCGGGCGACCTGAAGAAGTTGCTGGCCCAGGATTCTGGGAAGAAGATCGACGCGTGGAAGGAGATGGGCGTCGATGTGGGGGGCAAGAAAAAGAAGGATGAAGAACCGGCGCCGGCGAAAGAGAAAATCAAGCCAGGCGAGAAGCCGACCACCCTCAATTACGGCTGGTGGCGGGCGCGAAAGCCAGCGGATCTCAAGGAAGATCCCAAGCTGAAAGTGACGATGGACTATTTTTGGGATCATTACACCATGTACAAGGATGCGAACGGCGACGCCACCGATAACCAGCAGATCACAGCGCGCATCAATTGCCTGCGGCAAATGACTCCGGGACTCAATCAATCGGAAGCGGCGATCAAGAAGACAATCGCCAACTGCGAGGCCGGCAAACACGACAACAGCAAGGCTGCTCTCAAGCATTACCTGCTGCTCATCACGGCCTACCGGATGCAACGTAAGCAATTCGTCACGCGTGAGAAGAGCAAGGTCAACACGATTGTTGGACTTCAAGCGATTCTCGATGAGAAGTTGAAGGGCGATCCGGACTATTGAGTCGCCGGCCATGTAGAGCATACGTTACGGGGCGACTTCCGCGACATGCAGCCGGGTCCATTCACCGTCGCTGACGTTGAAGTAGATTCGTCGGCCATCGGCGCTGAAGACGGGATGCGGATGGCTCACGCGCCAGGAACGGGCTCCCTTGGAATTGTCGAACTGGTGCAGGATCGCGGTCTGGCCGGTGCGCAGGTCGCCGGCCAACACCGCCCAAAAGCCCTTGGCGCCGGCAAAGGGGTCGCCGTCGGCAAGCGCGTCGGCCGTGAAGAGGTTTCCGTCCGGGCTGCAGGAGGGATGCTCTCCCCGGAAGCCGCGATAGAGCGGAATGGTTCGCACCGCGCCCGTGTCGCTGTCGATCAGCCGGCCACCGACGTTGAGGATGTCGCGGGAGTTGGGATGCCAGGCGGGATGGCCCCAGGGTTGAGGCGGGAAGAGGAGCGCCGCTTTCTTGAGATCGTAGCAGAGCAGGCCGAGCCGTATGCTGGCAGTCTTGCTGCGGAAATCACCGCCTGCCGGGGTCGCCAGTTTGAACATGACGCGGCTCAGATCGGGGCTCAAGATCGGGAAGAAGATCGAGGTCGGCTTGACGCCGAACTGTTGCTGGGTCCAGTCGGGATACGCCTTTTTGACGAGGTCCGTCGTCAGCGCCGTCTCATCGATTTTGCCCGTTTCGACGTTCAGCAATTCGAGCCCGCGGTGAGCGCCGGGATTCCAGTGAGGACCGTACAGCGGCACGAGGTCATGAGCGGGTTGGCCGAAACCCAGCTGTCGGCCCTTGGCGAGCAGGCGTTCGCCGCCGGTCTTGACGTCGACGCACATCACGGCCCAATCGCCGCTCTTCAGGAGATTGTGGTACACGACGCGCCGGCCGCCCGAAACCCACTGTTGACACGCTGCCCGGTGTGCATCCTCACAAACGACGTTGCGCGCGAGCACGGTCTCTTTCCCCGTGCTTCGTTCGCGAATCCGGATTTCCCCTTCCTGGCCGTTGGCCGACATCGACGCGTAGAAGAGCACCCAGCGCCCGTCGGGGCTTTCCGGTGACGTGTTGAAGTACGCATGGATCGAATGATGGCCCGTCCCCGAGACGGCCGAGACCTTGGCGGCAGTTTTCCAGGGCGTGAGCGCGTCGGGCTCGCCGGCGGAAACCATGACGCTGCACAGCGCGGCTGCCGACAGGATATAAGCTAATTTCATGATCGCATCTCCTCGTAGGGTGCCTAACGCATCTTCTTCATTTCGAACTGTTCCCCCGCCAGAGCGCGTTTGGCGAAGGCGCCCCAGAACGGCGTCGGCGTGTAATTCCAATCCGAGATCATGACCGGCGACGCGGCCGGGTGCAGGCACCAGCCGGTCCAGTGAAACTTGTGCTTCTGGATGAATCCCAGCATGTCCGGCACCCACGTAAAGGGATCCTCCTGTGCGGCGGCAGGAATGAAATCGAGCTTCTTGGCGTCGGCGCCCAACTCGCCGACCAGGATCGGATGTTTCTCGGCCGCGGCGAGCACTTTGCCGGCCCAATCCGTGTGCCAGTTGTAGATGTGCCAGCTGTAGATGACGCCGTTGCCCTTCTTGTCTTCCAGCGCGAACCCTTTGGCGATGCCCGAAAGATCCGCCGACCAGGCCAGGCCCCCCGCCACCACGATGTTGCGCGCACCGGTCTCGCGTACCGCATTCACCAGCGCCTGCATTCCCGGCGACTCGAAGCCCTGCTTCGCCTTCGCCTTTTCTTCAGGTGTCAAGAAGGCGTCCTCGTCGGCCTTCGACTTTCGCTCCGAGACGAAACCGCCGTCGCGCCAGACTTCCCACGAGATGCCGTGCGGCTCGTTGAACAGATCGAACAGCACCGCGGGATGGTCCTTGTAACGGGCGGCGGCGTCCTTCCAGAACTCGACGTGCTCGCGCTTCGGCGCCCGGAAGCGATGCAGATCGAGCAGCACGTACGCACGCCGATTGGCCACGAGGGTAATGATGTCGTCGACATACTCGCGGTACGCCTTGCCTTCGTCCTTCTGATACGGGCTGCGTCCGAACCAGAACTCTTCCTTCACGGGGAGGCGGATGATGTTCGATTTCCAGTCGTCGACGCCGACCAGCGCCGACTTGATGACGTGCTTGTCGTGCGGCAACGTTTCGAGTCCGCCGGCGTTCACGCCCTGCAGCCAAACTTCCTTGCCGGCCTTGTCGAGCACGCGCCGACCGTCGACGCGCAACTCCGACGGCCATTTCGCCGGATCGGGTTTTTCGCGTGGCACATGCGCGCGCCGGTCGGCTTCCGCCGCCGACTTCGCCGCCGCGAGGAGCGGTTCCGCGTCGATCGGCTTCAGCGTGATATCGTCGAGGTCGAACGTCCCCTTCTCGACCTGAAACAGCGCCGGCATCAGCACCAGCGTGAGCGCCTCGGCCGGCACGAGAAACCTGGTGCGCCGCTCGACCCAGCTCTCGGTGTTTCGCTGCGTATATGCCGCGGACGGCTTGTGCGCCAGCGTCTGTCCCCCGGCGTCCTTGAACTCCAACAAGATGCGGGCGTCGAACCAGGGAAACTTGCCGGTCCTCAAACCCGTGATCCGCTGCCGCCAGGTCAATTCGAGGGCATTCACATCCTTCGGCAAATCGACGGTTTGGTAGAGCATCACCATCTCGCCCGGCTTGCCGACGACCAGGCGCAGGAAGCGGTTGTCTTTCTCTTTCTCCCAACTCGCGCCGGTTTTGGGACGTCCCCATTTGTCGGGCCAGCCGACTTTCTTGACGTCGCTTTCGAACGTTCCGTTGGGAATGAGCGACCCCTCCGCCTGGAGGAGAGCCGCGGCTTTGGCACGTCGTTCGTTGGCCGACTTGGTTTGCTTGGCGAGTTTGATTGCCGCCGCCGCGATCGCCGCCTGCTCGAGCGGAGCCGAATCGATCGGCGTGAGTGCGAAGTCGTCCAGGTCGAAGACGCCCTTTTCGACCTGAAACAACGTCGGCATGAAGTCCAGCGTGGTCGCCCCGGCGGGGGTCAAGAACTCGATGCTCCTGGCAACCCAACCGTCCGTGTTTTTGCGGGTGGCGGGGGCCGAGGGCCCGCCTTTGAGTTTGTTGCCCTGAGCGTCCTTGAAGTCGAGCAGGATGCGGGCGTCGAACCAAGCCTGTTTGCCGGGCTTGAGATCGCTGATGCGTTGGCGCCAATCGAGCTTGAGCGCCTTCACGCTCGCGGGAATCTGGACGCGATGGTAGTAAAGCACCATCGCGCCCGGCTTCTCCGACGTCAGACGCAGGAAGTGATTGCCGTTCTCCTCGGCCCAACGAATTCCGTCCTTGGCTTTCGACCAGTGATCGGGCCATTGGTCCCTGTCCGCATCGGCTTCGAAATCGCCGTTCTTGAAGAGCGAGCCGGTCGGCGGCGATTTCTTCTCTTGCCCTGAGATTGCGGCCGGGACGATCAGGGCGAGAACGATGCAAAACAATTTCATGGGAGAATCCCCGGAGGAGTAGGCCACAAGTCTTACTGCATTCCGAACAAGAACTTGAGCCCGCCGATCACGTGCTGCTGGTAGCGTTCGTCCTTCCAAACCTCGTCGCGATGGCCCAGGGCCGTGTAGAAGACGCGACCCTTGCCGTACTCGCGCGTCCAGGCCAGGGCGTTGTCGCCGTCCTCGCGCTTGCCCGCTTTCAGGCCCGTCATGTCGAGCCGCATCAGCACCTTGTTCGCCTTGCGGTCGTAGGGCGCCTTGTACTGGTAGATTTCATCGGTGACCTCGAACGCGTCCCCCAGGTGTTTGGTCGCGGGATGATTCTTGTCCTCGACGATCACTTTCACCTTCATGTGCCAGGGATGTCCGTCGAAGTAGCCGCCGATCAATTCGCCGTACTCTTTCCAGTTGTAGAGGGTATCGGTCGCGGAATGGCTGCCGCCGAAGCCTTTGCCATTACGGACGAAGGCGAGCATGTCCCCCTTTTGCGTGTCGGAGAGGGGCAACGGCCCAGTCGTGTAGAACCAGATGACGTCGAACTTCTTGAGATTCTCAGCGTCGATCTCCGCACGCGAGTTCTGCGAGCAGACGACATTGAAGAGCTTTGACTTCTCGCCCATCTCGATGAAGGTCTTCTCGACGAGACACGGCTCGCAGACGGCGATGACTTTGCCTTCAGACTTGATTTCGATCGGCTCGGCGCCAATCCGGCCGATGTAGTGGGCGCCGACGGTATCTTTGCCGTCTTTGTCTTTTCTGACCTGGAATTCGAGTCCGTCGATCTTGGGAAGATTCTTGGGATCGACGTCGGCCTTGAGGGTCGTCTTCCGCGCGACGACGCCGTGCTTGAAGCCTTTGGACTCGGTGATGAGCAAGACGTTTTTCGTTTGCGCCGCCGCGGCCGGCACGAACAGGCCGACGAGAAGCAATGCGGAGAGGAGTCGTTTCATGAGATGCATCCTTTGTGTGGTCGAAATGAATGAATACAAGCAAGCCACAGAGGGCACAGAGAACACAGAGGAAGAAAGAGGGAAGCGACTCGCGCTCTGCATTTCTTCCTCTGTGTTCTCTGTGCCCTCTGTGGCTATTCCTTTTACCTTTTACCGCTCACGATTTCATCGGCGAGCGAGCCGGCGTCGTAGACCTTGCGCAGCGACTCCGTGATGGCCGGCGTGCAGACCGCGACCGAGCGGGCTTGCTTGTCGTCCCATACGAAGTCCCATACCAGCGACTGGATGTTGCCGTCGAACAAGATGCCGACGATCGCGCCGGCGCGGTTGACGACCGGGCTTCCGGAGTTGCCGCCGATGCTGTCGGCCGCGAATACGAAGTTGAACGGCGTCGACAGGTCGAGCTTGTCTTTGCGGTCGAGCCAGCTCTTGGGCAAGTCGAACGGCGGCTTGTTGTTCTTCGCCTGCGCCTTCGTGTAGGCTCCGCCGATCTCGGTCTGGAACGGGATTTGCTGTCCGCCTTCTTCATACCCTCGGCACGTGCCGAACGAAAGCCGAAGCGTGAACGTCGCATCGGGATAGTTGTTCGTCCCCTCGACCGCGAACTTCGCCTCGGCGATCTTGTCGTACGCCTGCTTGCTCGGCTCGTCGTACTCGGCCTCGAACTGCTTGCGCACCGCGCGGGCGTCGGCGTCGATCAACTTGGCGAGCAGGATGAACGGATCCTTCGATTCGTCGATCGCCTTCTTGCCCCCCTCGAACAATTTCTTGCGAATTTCCACGTCCCAGAGCGTCGAGGACGCGATCAGCTCGTCGGCCCGCTGCTTGGGCGATTTCCCGGCAAGGATCTTTTGCACGATCGGATCGTTGTACCCGAGCACCTCGACCATGAAGTGCATCGAGTCGGCCAGCTTGTGCAGCTCGAAATTCTTGTAGAGCGGGCGCTTCGAGAAGAGCTTCTGTTTGAGCGACTCTTTTGAAGCGTCGTTGTACTCGGGGAGGCGTTTTTCGATCGGCTGCGAAAACTCATCGCCGGCGCGGACCAACGTGCGGGCCACGCCGAACAGCGACGACGCGAAACCTTGGCCCCCCTCGAGCATCTGATACCTCTTGATGAGCTTGCCGCGGACCTTCTGCAGCTTGGCGACGCTGTCCCACGCCTGAACGGAGTCTTTCAGGTTGGGATTGCTTTCGACCGCGGCCCGCAGCTTCTTTTCCTGCTCGATTTTCTTCGCCATGACGGCCGGGTCCTGCAGGCCCTGGAGTCCGCCGTAGCGCGCCTTGCGCGAGTTGGCGACGCCGAAGAGCATGTCCTTGGCCTGGCGTTCTTCTTCTTCACCCTGCTGGCTGAAGACCGTCAGCGCGACTTCCATGCGGTTGAGTCGGCGATTGAGGAAGGGGAAGCCGATGTCGCGCAGGTACTCGAGTTCGGCGACGGTGTTGAGGCGATCGGTGTGGCCCGGATGGCCGGAGACGAAGACGAGGTCGTCCTTCTGGGCGGCCTTCTCGCTCCACTTGAGATGGTTGGCGACCTTGGCCGGCTTGCCGTCCTCGTAGACGCGGAAGAAGCAGACGTCGAGGTCGTAGCGCGGGAAGGCGAAATTGTCGGGGTCGCCGCCGAAGAAGGCGATTGCCTGTTCGGGGGCGAAGACGAGACGAACGTCGTCGTAGCGTTTGAAGAGGTAGAGGTGATACTGGTTACCGTGGTAGAGCGTGGTGACGTTGGCTTCGAGCTTCGTTGTTTCCTTGGCCGCGGCTTCGATCTTGGCGATGGCGGTGCGGCGCGCTTCGAACTTCTCGGTCGGCGTCATGGTGTCCTTGACGGCGCCCTTCACCTCGGTCGTCACGTCCTTGATTTCCATGAGGACGAAGAGTTCTTCATCGACCGCCTTGAACTCGTCCGCGAGCGTCTTGGCGAAGAAGCCTTCCTTGACGAAGTCGCGCTCCTTGGTGCTCAGCTTTTGCAAAGCGCCGAGGCCGACGTGGTGGTTGGTCATCACGAGCCCGTCGGCGGAGACGAACGAGCCGGAGCCGCCGGAGTTGAAGCGGACGGACGACTTTTGCAGGTGCGCGAACCATTCGGGCGTCGGCTCGAACTTGTACTTCTCCTTGAGAAGTTTGAGCGGCGGGTTATTGAAGAGCCAAAGGCCTTCGTCGGCGTAGGTTGGGGTCGGGATCATGATAATCAGTGCGAGCCAAAGGACACGTTGCATGGGAAGTAGCCTCCGTGAGGACAAGGGTCATGTTATTGGCGAGCGGGGGGGCGGGGGCCGGCGGGAAAACGGGGCCCGAGAAGCAGGA
>JBBQPM010000107.1:0-23168 GCA_038217425.1 Gemmatales bacterium | reverse complement strand
CGACGCGCTTGATCTTCAGCAGGCCGGGGATCGCCACCACGCCGGGGCCCTTCTTGCCGATTTGGCTCTTGATGAAAGCGCCCAGGGCGTCGAAGACTTTGGCGACATCGGTTTTGTTGAGCTCCGTGTCTTCGGCAATCTTTTTGAACATGTCGGTTTTGGTGGCGGGCTTTGCCTTGCTCATAGCAGCGTTCCTCGAAAGACCAGGGGAGGTGTAGGATTGAAAACTTAATGGGCAAGTTAGAGCTGTCGTTAACGAAAGTCAATTAAAAACAACGAAATTTCGATGTTTTGGTCAAAGAATGCCGATTTTTCCGGGTTTTCGGCCGATTCTTGAGGGGGGACTCGTGATTCGCGTGGATTTTTCGCGGGTTTCGCGGGGCGCTCTGCAGCTGCAGGAATCGTCAGTCGAGAATGCCGTGAGCAACTTCCCGTAGGCGCCTTAATACCCGCGACTTGGCGATGTAAACCGCGACGACCGACATGTCGAGTTCGCCGGCCGCCTCTTCCGCCTTCTTGCCTTCCAACCCGACCAGGCGAAATGCCGACAGGGTTTTCGGCTCAAACTCCTGGGCCATCAACTCCAGCAGTTGGTCCAGCACGTATTGATCGTGCTGGCGGTCGAACTGTTGGCTGATTTCGCTCGAGGAGTCTTCGAGCTGGTCGGCCATTTCTTGCATGTCGATGGCCATCGGCTTGCCCTGGCATTTGCGCCAGAAGGTGCGCAGGCGGTTGGCGGTGATGGCGCGGAGCCAGGCGCGGAATGCCCCCGTCTGCCCGTTGTGGCAGAAGGTCGGCAGCTCGCGCAGCACCACGACCAGCACTTCTTGCGTGAGATCGTCGGCATCTTGCGGCGCCGTGTTGCGCAGCCTTAGCCAGCGCGAGATGAGCGGCTGATAAATCCCAAAGAGCGACTGCCAGGCGGCGGAGTCGGCCTGAGATTGCACGCGTTGCAGTAAGGTGAGCGAAGTCGAATCCATGGCAGGCGCCGACGAAGGTATCTTTTTTCTTCTCCCAACTTAACGAATTGACGGGGCCGGCGCCAGTGAGGATTCGCGAATTGCCCTTGACTGGCGCGGAGGAGCCGGTTATCCCCCGGTCTTTCCCGGATAGAACTTGAGGGAGAGCGACCCATGTTTCGGAAAATCGGTTTGCTGACTGCAGTGGCGCTGACGCTCGGCATGAGTACGGGTTGCGCCCGCTGGTGCGAAAATTGGTGCGGCTGCCGACCTTCGACGCAGCCCGTGATGTATCAGCAACAACCCCAGGCTGTCGTCTACCAACAACCGGCCGCCCCCTGCGTCTGTCCCGCGCCCGTGCAACAGCCGCAAGCGCAGATCTGCTATCCCACAAGCTCGGCTCCGGTCGGTTGGCAGCGGTAAGTCAGATCGCGCGGGCGATCGCAGCGCCGACGGCGTCGGTCGTCGCGCTCCCGCCCTGGTCGCGCGGCAACGTCTTGCCCTCCGCGAGCACTTTCATCACCGCAGTCTCGATCGCGGCGCCGGCGCGCGTGAGGTTCGCGTCCGCCTTGCGTCCGCCCAGCCAGTCGAGCATCATGCCCGCCGACAAGATCGCCGCGATTGGGTTGGCGATCCTCTGGCCCGCGATGTCGGGCGCCGTGCCATGCGCGGGTTGAAAGACGGCGTGCCGATCGCCCAAATCGCCGGAGGGCGCCATGCCCATGCCGCCGATCAGGCCCGCCGACAGGTCCGAAAGGATGTCGCCGAACATATTCTCCGTCACCACCACGTCGAACTGCTCCGGCCTCTGCACCAGGAACAACGCCTGTGCGTCGATGTAGGTATTCTGCTTCGCCACGTCGGGGTAACCGCGTGCGACTTCGTCGAAGACCTTGCGGAAGAACGCGAAACTCTTGAAGATATTTGCCTTATCGACCCCGGTCACTTTGCGTTTTCGCTTCCGGGCGAGTTCGAAGGCGAATCGGCTGATCCGCTCGATGCCGCGCCGCGTCATCACCAGCGTGTCGGTCGTCACTTCATCGTGCAGCACGATGCCGCCGGTCTGCGAGGCAAACAGCCCCTCGGTCTGCTCGCGTAAAATAACGAAGTCGATGTTGGCGTCTTTGAGCGGGGATTTCGCTCCCGGATAGAGCTTGCAGGGCCGAACGCCGGCATAGAGATCGAAGAGGACGCGCAGCGTCACCTGCGGCGTGAGTTCCGTGCCGTCGGGCTTGCGGATGTCAGGATGCCCCATGGCGCCCAGGAGCACCGCATCGGCAGACCGGCACGCGGCGATCGTCGCTTCGGGGAGGTCGCTGCCGGTCTCTTGATAGCAAATCGCCCCCGAGGGATACTCGGTCATGTCGAGTGCGAAGCCGAAGGTTTTCTCGGCCTGACGCAGGACGTTGACGGCTTCGCGCGTGACGTCGACGCCGATGCCGTCGCCGGGGAGCACGGCAATTTGGTAGCGGTTCATCCTGCAGCCTCGGGACGTTTTCGGCGGCGTAGCGCCTGGATCTGCCAGTAGAGAAAAACTCCCGCGAGCGCGCCGACGCCGAGACCGATCAGCAGCGTCTTCACTTCGAACGGCGGTTTGGAATCTTTGCGCTCGGGCGGGAAAACGTGCTCGCTCAGAATCTCCCAACGTTTGAAGATTTCCGGCGAGCGGACGCGTTTGATTTTGACGAGATCGTAAAAGATCGCCCGGGCGGCTTCGATGTTCGCCTTGCCCCCTTGCGCGTTGTAAAGTTCGCCGAGCTGCCAGTAGAGGCGGTCGTCGTGCGGATTCCAGATTACGAGCTGCTGCACGATTCGCAGGGCGTCGGCCGGGAGCTTGGCTTTCTCCTGAGCCGCGATGGTTCCGACTTCGAAGTTGCCGCTTTCGCCGACATACTTGACCGCCGGTTTGCCGAAGAGATCGTAGGGCGTCAGGCCCTCGTTGGACTTTTCCTTCCCGCGCGCGACCGCTTCGCGCATGCGGACGCGGTAGAGAATGAGCTGTAGTTCTTCGACTTGCCGGTAAAACGCCAGGCGATCCTCGAGACCGTTGTCCATCCAGAGCTTGTAGAGCGCCGGCTGCTCCGCCTTGAACTCGGCGATGTTTTTGGGCCAAAGATCGAGCACCTGCTGCTGACTTTCTTGAGCGCTGGAGAACTCGCCGACGCTCGCCTGGGCGGCCGCCAGATGCGCGTGCATCGCAAAGTTCGCGGCATACGGCGAGCGGGTCAGTCCGCGCAGCAGCGACATCGCCTCCAGCGCCGACGGCTGAACTTCGGGGACGTTCAGGCGGATCATCGCCGCGGTCATCGCCAGGTGCTGGTCGAGCGTGAGCGATTTCTTCGTGTTCGAAAGCAGGGAGTACATGCGGTAGCGATGCATGCGGGGCCGTTCGATCTTTTCTTTGCCCTGCGCGGTGTCGATCTCGATGGCGCCGTAGATGGAGAGGATTTCCTTGTAGGCGTTGTTGAAGCCGCCGGCGCCGGCGGCGTCCTTATATTCGGAGGGGAGGTTCCACTCGTCGGGCTCGGCGAAGTTGTAGATGCCCGCCTCGATCGGCGTCGCCAGGAGCAGACACAGGAGGAGTTTCAGGATCGGCAACCGCATGGGAGCATCCTACAATATCTGCGAGGCATTGCCATGGCTTACTATCAAGTCGAACTCGAAGCCTTCCGCGGGCCTCTCGATCTGCTGTTGTTCCTCGTCAAACGCGAGGAAATCGACATCCTCGACATCCCCATCGCCCGGCTCACCGAACAATACTTGCAATACCTTGGGCTCCTGCAGCCGATCGACGTCGAGAGCGCGGGCGAATTTCTGGTAATGGCCGCCACGCTCATGGAAATCAAGAGCCGAATGCTGCTGCCCCGGCAGGAAGAACTGGGCAAGGAAGAGGACGACCCGCGGCTGGAACTCGTCAAGCAGCTCATCGAGTACAAGAAGTACAAGGATGCCGCGGCGCTTCTGGAGGTGCAGGCGGAGAAGCAGCTCACGCGTTTGCCGCGACAACCGATCGAGGAGACGACGGCGATCGATCCGGCGCGGCAGCCGTTGCGCAAGGTCGAATTGTGGGATCTGGTGAGCGCGTTCGGCCGACTGGTGCGCGAGACGCTCGCGTTGCAGGCGGCGCCGATCGTCATGGACGAGACGCCGATCCACGTCCACATGGAGCGAATTCTGCAACAGCTCCGGCACGTGCCGCGGATCCCGTTTTCGACGCTGTTCGCGGCCCCCCACACGCGCGGGCGCTTGCTCGGCATGTTCCTGGCGATCCTGGAACTCATCAAGGGGAAGCAAGTCTGGGCCGAGCAACCGGAGCTGTTCGGCGAGATCTGGGTACGGCTGGCGGAACCGACGGGCGTGGGTTTGGAGGAGGCTCCCCTCGCCCCGGACGGCTCGACCGGCTAGATTACGTCTTTGCAAATTCGTTCCAACTTACAGGATGGCGACGTCATGATTCCGATCGATCTCACGGGCAAGACGGCCCTGGTGACGGGCGTTGGGGATAACCAGAGCTTCGCCTGGTACATCGCCAAGGGGCTGCAAGCCGCGGGCTGCAAGCTCTACTTCGCGAGCCATCCGCGCATGGTCGGCATCGTCGAAAACTTCCTCGAGCGCGAGGCCGACGCCGAGTCGCGCGTGCTCCCTTACGGCGCCGGGTCGCTCAAGGTCGAGAAAGTGCTGGCCTGCGACGTCGAGTTCGACAAGCTCGAAGAAACCCCCGAGGCGATCCGCAACGACCGCCGCTGGAACAAGCATGGCGACTTCACGATCGGCGGCATGATCGACAAGTTGACGCCGCTCGTGGACGGCATCGACATCGTGATTCACAGCGTGGCGTTTAGCCGGGAAATCAAGAACAAGATGATCGACACGAGCCGGGCGGCGTACCTGCAGGCGCTCAGCATCAGCAGCTACTCGCTGTCGGCGCTCGCCCGCGCGGCCGGCCCGCTCATGGAAAAGAAAGGCGGCGGCTCGATTCTCGGTTTAAGTTACCTCGGCGGCGTCCGCGTCGTCCCCCATTACGGCGGCGGCATGTCGACCGCCAAGGCCGCGCTCGAGATCGACGCCAAGCAGATCGCCCACAATTTGGGCGGCAAGAACATCCGCGTCAACATCATTTCGGCCGGCCCGTATGCTTCCCGCGCCGCGTCGGCGATCGGCGACATGCCCGCGATGATCGACTACGCCGCCCAGCGTTCGCCCCTGCCGCGCGGCATCACGCCGGAAGAAGTCGCTAACGCCACGGTTTTCCTGTGCAGCCCGCTCGCCTCGGGCATCACCGGGCACGTGCTCTACGTCGATTGCGGTTACAACACCATGGGCGTGTAAGGAGTTTCCGAGTCGGAAGGGTGAGCGACGATCTTCGCAAAATCGTCGCTCACGCTTCCGGCTCGGAAATACAAGAATGCGTAGCCAGGAACTTCTCACGCTGGGGCTCGCGGGCAAACTCCTGGAACGTCTGCGCGAGTATTGCCACGATCACGGCGTCTGGCTGCGCGAACTCGGCGAACCTCCGGCAGCGCTCGCTCTCGCCAAACGCGGTAGCGTCGGCGCACTCGTCCTTCGCGTTGGCCGGGATGTTGAAGCGGAATACCGACTCCTTGCCGAGCTGGCGCGCGAGCATCCCCGGCTCCGCGTCGTGTTGCTCAGCGACGTCCGTCAAACGCAGCTCGCCGCCCTCGGCTGGCACCTGGGAGCGACGGCCGTCCTTTTTCCGCCGCTGGGCGCCCCTGAGCTTTTTGACTTGCTCCCCCGGTTGCTGCCATGATCCTGCTGCCGCAACTCGACGAACGTCTGTGCACAAGCTGCCAGCGCTGCGTGCGCCTCTGCCCCGTCGATTGCCTGGCCATGGACGGTCCGGCGCCCTGGCTCATCCGCCCGGCGGACTGCATTCGCTGCACCCTCTGCGTCCTCGTCTGCCCGAGCGGCGCTTTGACCATGGCGGACGCGTCGTGACTCGTGTAGAATGACGGCATCCCACCTGGAGATCGTCATGCTCCCTTTCATTCAGCAAGCCCGTCGCAATTTCCTCTGCACCAGCGCCAGCGGCATCGGGTCGCTCGCCCTCGCCTCGCTCCTCAAGGACGATCGACTCCTGGCGAACGATCCCGCCGATCCGCTCGCGCCCAAAACGCCTCACTTCGCCCCCAAGGCGAAGCAGTGCATCCTCATCTATCTCGAAGGGGCGCCGAGCCAGATCGATCTCTTCGATCCCAAGCCCCGGCTCAATCAACTGCACGGCCAAAAGCTTCCCGACTCTATGACCGAGAACGTCCGCTTCGCGTTCCTGCAAAAGGCGACCGCACGACTCCTCGGCAGCCCGCGCCGCTTTCGCAAGCATGGCCAATGCGGCATGGACCTCTCGGATCTGCTGCCGCACCTGGGGACGTGTGCCGACGACATTTGCTGGATTCGCTCGATGCACACGGAGTCGTTCAACCACCATCCGGGCCAGCTCTTCATGCACACCGGCATGCCGATGTTCGGCCGGCCGTCGATGGGCGCCTGGCTCAATTACGGGCTGGGGAGCGAATCGCGCAACTTGCCAGGCTACGTCGTGCTCAACGCGGGTCGGGGCACGAGCGGCGGCACGTCGAACTGGTCGAGCGGGTTCCTGCCGACGACGTATGCCGGCGTCTTGTTCCGCAATCAAGGCGAGCCGGTCCTCAATCTCACCAATCCCGCGGGCCTCGACACGCAGATGCAGCAGCGCACCATCGAAGCCCTGCGAACCCTCAACGCCCAGCGGCAGCAACAGATCGGCGATCCCGAGATCAACAGCCGAATCGCCGCGTACGAACTCGCCTTCCGCATGCAATCGGCGGCCCCGGATCTCATCGACCTCGCCGGCGAAACCCGTAAAACCCTCGACGATTACGGCATCGACCGCGAAGAACCCCGAATCACGGCGAGTCGCGGCGGCGGCTACGGACAATTTCGGCAGTTCTCCACCAACTGTCTCCTGGCGCGTCGGCTCATCGAGCGCGGCGTGCGTTTCGTCAGCCTCTACCACGCCTCGTGGGATCATCACAGCAACCTCAACAATGAACTCACGCACAACTGCATGATGGCCGACCAGCCGGTCGCGGCGTTGCTCAAGGATCTCAAGCGGCGCGGGCTCCTCGATACGACCCTGGTGCTTTGGCTTACGGAGTTCGGCCGAACGCCGCTGGGCGAGAACCGCGGCGGCTCGACCAACGTCACCGGCCGAGACCATCATCCGTTCGCCTTCACGGTCTGGGCGGCTGGCGGCGGCATCAAGCCGGGCCACATCCACGGCGCCACCGACGATCTCGGCTGGGGCGTCACCCGAGATCCCGTCCACATCAACGACCTGCACGCGACGATCCTGCACCTCTTCGGTATGGATCACCTGCGTCTGACGTACCGCTTCCAGGGCCGCGATTTCCGTTTGACGGACGTCGCGGGCCGAGTCGTGCCGCAACTTTTAGCCTGAGATGAGCGCATGTGGTTCGACCATAGTCCCTGGAGCAAGATCGAGTTGGCTGGGCCGGAGGCGCGCATGTTCCTCCATAACTTGGCAACCAACGACGTCAAGAACCTCACGCCCGGCGCGGGCTGCGAATTTTTCCTGACGACCAACAAGGCCCGTGTCGTCGCGCACGGCATCGCGAATTGTCTCACGCCCGACCTCTTGTTGCTCGAGGCGACGCCCGAACAAGGCCCGCGCATTCTGCAACATCTCAATCACTACCTCATCAGCGAACAGGTCGAGTTGACGGATCGCACCCGGGAATGGTCGTTGCTGCGGTGCACGGGCGAAGATGCCGCGGTTGAGCAGATGCTCGGCGTTTCGCTGGCGGATCTGGCGCCCTGGCAGCATATGCCGATTCCGGGCCAGGAGGGCTTCGTGCGGCGCGAGGGGATCATGCCGGGCGTCGCGGTCGTGCTGCGACCGGACGCGGCGCGGGCTTTGGGTTTGACGTTCGCGGACGATCCCGCATGGGAGATTCTGCGGGTCGAATCGGGGCTACCGCTCGTGGGCAAGGACATGGACGAGCAGCGTTTCGTCGTCGAAGTCGACCGCATTCCGCAGGCGATCAGTTACGCGAAGGGCTGCTACCTGGGGCAGGAACCGATCGTGATGGCCCGCGACCGCGGCCAGGTCAATCGCCTGCTGCGCGGGTTGCGCATCGACGGACCCGAGGCGCTCGAGGCCGGCACGAAGGCACTGGCCGGGGGCGTGGAGGTTGGGCTCGTGACGTCGTCTGTGGTTTCGCCGCGGCATGGCGTGATCGCCCTGGCGTATCTCAAGCGAGGCTCCAGCGAACCGGGGACGGCCGTCACGGTAGCGGGGCGATCGGCGCAAGTCGTGACGTTACCATTTTTCCGGTAGGCCGGACGCTTTCGTCTGGTTTAGCGGCGCTGCGCACCAATAATTAATCGATTGACAGTAATCTGACAGAGCCCGCAGCGCAAGCAAGGACGAAATTCGATCCTTGCTTGCGCTGCGGGCTCCCGCGGCAGCGCGAAGTCTACCGGTACGGAATGCCCCAGATGCGGACCGTGCGGTCGCGGCTGCCGGAGAGCGCCAGCAAGCCGTCGCGCGAGAATTTCACGCTGGTCACGTAATCGGTGTGGCCGTCGAAGCGGTGGATCTGTTTACCGGTGGCGACTTCCCAGACGCGGATGCTGTTGTCGTCGCTGCCGGTGAGGAGCCGTTTGCCGTCGGGCGACAGCGCGATCGCCGTCACGATGCGGTCGTGTCCCACGAACTTCTGGATCTCCTTGCCGCTCAGGGCGTCCCACATCCGGGGCGTTTCGTCGCCGCACGAGACCACGTATCGGCTATCGGGCGTGAAGACCAGGCCGGTGATCGCGGACGTTTGATGCTGCGAGAAGGTCGTGATCAGGTCGCCGGTGTCGGCGTTCCAGACCTTGGCGAAACGGTCGTTGCCCCCCGTGGCGAGGTAACGGTCGTTCGGCGAAAACGCGGTGGCGAGGACAAAGCCGCTGTGCCCGGGGAACGACTTCAGCAGCTTACCCGTGGTCGTGTTCCAGAGGTACGCGTTCTTGTCGTCGCAGCCGGCGAGGAGCTTGCTGCCGTCGCGCGATAGGGCGATGCCGTTGACGTCTTTCTCGTGCGTGAAGCGCTGCAACTCTTTGCCAGTGCGCAAATCCCAGGCGATAACGAAGCGATCCCAACTCCCCGAGAAGACCTGACGCTGCAGCGGATGGACGGCGATCGAATAAATCTGGTTGGTGTGCCCGTTCAGGACTTTCTCTTCTTTCAGCCCGGGCAACTCCCACACGTGAACTGCCTTATCCATGCCGGCGGAGATGACGAATCGGCCGTCGCCGGAGAAGGCGACCGCCTTGATCTGTTCCGTCCCCGCGTCCCATTTTTTGATTTCGCCGACCTGGATCGGCAGCGTCTGGGTGCGCAGGAAACCGACCGAGCGCTGCTGCACGAGGTCAATGCGGCGTAGGGCCAGGGCGCGATGCAAACCGGAAAGCTGCGCGACGGCCAGGTCGTACCAGTAGGCGGACCGGCTCTGGAAACCCCAGGCGAGGACCGGATCTTTTTCGTTCTGGGCCAGGTTCCACCATTCGTTGCCGAGGGCGAGTTGATCCTTGGTCGCGGTTGGCTTGGCGTCGTCCTTGCGGGCGAGTTCTTGCAGCGGGCCGGGCGTGGCATTGGCGAGCAGGGGGATGCCTTTGTCCCATTGGCCGCGCAAGGGGCCGAAGAAGAGCCCGGCGACGGCGTTGGCGGGGCCGTCCTGCGGATTCTTCTTGAGCGCCTCAATCGCTCCGCCGAGCCTTTGGTGTCCCTGATGAATCGCGTCGACCCATTGCCGACGCTGCTTGACCTGGACGACGACGTTGTCGAGCCCGGTGCGGTCGGCCGCCAATTCCGCGATTCGGGCGAACGCTGCCGCTTGCGGATACTGCCCGGCGTCGAGCGTCTCCTGAACCATGCCGAGCGCGAGATCGACGAGGATCTTGGCGGACTCGGGGCCTGGCGCGCTCGCGGCGGCGGAAGTGAGCAGCTTGACCTTCATCTGCGCCGCGTCGATGGCGAAGAGCTTGTCGAGATCCTCGAGCGCCGAGAGCGCCAGGAAAACGTCGCCTCCCTGCGTGGCGAGATTGATGATCTGCTCGAGCAAGAACGCGGTCTGGACAGGTTCATCACGATTCTCGCGGAGCTGTCCGGACAGGAATTGCGCGAGCTTGGCGCGGTCGGCGGGGGCCTTGGCGGCGGCCAAATCCGCGGCAAAGATCTCCTGATAGAGCGCGTTGACTTTTTGGAACTCCGCGGGAGAGGGATACGGAAGCTTCTTCGCCTGAGCGGAAACGGGCGAGGTTGCAAGGAGAAGACACAGGCCCAGCAGGCGCCAGCGGAACGGAGATATCATGGATGCCTCATCGGAGTATGACGTCGATTCGATTTCCTCCTTAGCGTCGGGTTTGGCCCCGCGGAAGTCAAGCCTTTTCCGGCCACGGAAAATAAACAGACTCCGCTCCGCCCGTCTGCGTAAAATCATCGGCTCGGCGCTTTAGCTCGCCCACGGGGGCAATCCGCTTGACCCGCTCGACCCTTCTCTCGTACACTCGGATGGAAGTCGTATCTCACCCAACGGAGAATCTCTCATGCTTCGCGTCGTTTTTAAACTGGCCTTCGCGGCCTGTTTTGTTCTCACCGTTTCCTTGGCCGCCGACGACGCGCCCAAGGGGGAGAAGTCAGGCGAAAAGAAAATCACCTCCATCGCCCACATCCGCCTCTCCGGCGACATCGACGAAACCCCCGTCGCCAACGATCCCCTCTTCGGCGCCATGGGCGAAAACTTCAAGACCAAACTCGAACGCATCCAGAAAGCCCAGAAAGATCCCAACGTCAAGGCGCTCTATCTCCACGTCGACGGTCTGCAAATCGGTTGGGCCAAGATGGACGAACTCCGCAAGACCCTCGCCGACTTCCGCAAGTCTGGCAAGAAGGTCTACGCTTACGTCGAAGACGGGGCGGCCAAGGACTACCTCGTCGCCATCGAAGCCGACAAGGTCTGCATGCCCCCCTCGGGCTTCCTGATCGTCGTCGGCATGCGCGCGGAAATGCTCTACTTCAAGAACCTCCTGGAAAAGCTCGGCATCCGCGCCGACTTCATCACCATGGGCGATTTCAAGTCCGCGGGCGAAATGTTCACCAACGAGAAAGCTAGCCCCGAGGCCAAGTCGCAGCTCAAGACGGTCCTCGAAGATTTCTTCCTCCACAACTACATTGGCTCGATTCAGTCCTCGCGCAAGAAGGCCAAGGATCTTTCGACCGACGACGTCCGCAAGCTCATCGACGACGGCATGTTCTCCGCGCAGCAAGCGAAGAAAGCGGGGCTCATCGACAACATCGCGTACGTCAAGGAATTCGAGAAACAGATCTTGAAAGACCTCGGCGGCGACGAACTCAAGATCCAAAAGGACTACGGCAAGCAAAAGGCGGCCGACCTCGACTTCTCCAATCCCTTCGCCCTCCTCAAACTCTTGGCTCCCACGAAGACGTCGCTCACCGGCAAGTCGGACCGCATCGCCCTCATCTACGCCGTCGGCAGCATCCATACCGGCAAAAGCTCGTCGTCGATTTTCGGCGGCACGACCATCGGCTCCACGACCATGATCGAAGCGATTCGCCAGGCGGACGCCGACCCGAAAGTGCGCGCAATCGTGCTGCGCGTCGATAGCGGCGGCGGCTCGGCGCTGGCCAGCGATCTCATCTGGAACGAGCTCAAGAACTGCAAAAAGCCCGTCGTCGCCAGCATGTCCGATGTCGCCGCCAGCGGCGGATACTACATCTGCATGTCCGCGAAAAAGATCTTCGCCGACCCCGGCACCCTCACCGGTTCCATCGGCGTCATCAGCGGCAAACTCGCCACCAAGGGACTCTACGACAAGATCGGCATCACCACCGACACCATCGCCTTCGGCAAGAACTCGGGCCTGCTCAACAGCAGCGACGTCTTCGCGCCGAGCGAGAAAGTCGCCATGAAGAAGTTGATGGTCGAGGTGTACGATCAATTTCTGACCAAGGCGATCGAGGGCCGCAAGAATGCCGGCAAGATCTTCAACATGGAGCAGCTCCGCAAACTCGCCGACGGCCGCATCTGGACCGGACGTCAGGCCAAGGAAAAGGGACTGATCGACGAACTGGGCGGGTTCGACGACGCCATCGCCGAGGCCAAGGTCCAGGGCGGCCTGGACCGCGATGCCGACGTCGATTACTTGATTCTCCCCAAGCCGCGCAGTTTCATTGACGCGCTCCTCGACGGCGAAGGGTTCGGCGTCTCCGCGATGATGTCTCCTGACATGCGTAAACTGGCGCTGACTCCCGAGCTGCGCCGGCACTTCCAGCAACTCGAAGGCATGTGGCAAATGCGCAACGACCGCGTCTGGATGATGCTGCCGTTCGCCGTTGAGATGAAGTAATCCAGGAGCCCGCAGCGCCAGCAAGGGTGCGGCGCCTAACCTTGCTTGCGCTGCGGCTCAATTCGACGTTTGAAACTTTCGCCCCCTCCCCGGGTATCTCTCGTACCATCGACGCCTTTCCCCGACCCGCGAGGAGATTCCCATGTGGGGACGCTGCTGCCTGCTGACCCTGGCCCTGGTTCTACCCCAAACGCTCTACGCCCAGGATGTCAAACCGCTCGTCACGGCCCGCGTCAAATCGATCGAAGGGCTCGTCGCCGACTTCCGGTATGTGCTCAAATACGCCAACAAACTCGAAGAAGCCGACAAACTCGACGAAGGCATCACCTTCCTGGAAGGTTCCGGTCTGGATCTGAAAAAGCCGATCGGCGGCTACATCCTCCCGGCCGAGCGCCCCGAGGATAGCCCCATTGTCCTGATGCTCCCCCTCGCCGACGAACTCACGTTCTTCAACACGCTCGGCAATTTCTTCATCAAGCCCAATCGTCAGCCCGACGGATCGTACCTCCTGGGCATCCCCAACTCGGACCTTGAGTTCGACCTCTACGTCCGCGTCGCTCATAAACACCTCTACGTCACCGGCAAGAACCGCGACAATCTCAACCCCAAGAAGCTCCTCGCGCCCGACAAAATCCTCGCCGGCGCCGAGACGTCGGTTCTCTCGGTCAACGTCGATCTCACCTCGGCGCCCGACGCGCTGCGCCAGTACGCCATGGACGCGATCGAGAAAGGATTGACAAAGGAACGCGAGAAGGAGATGCCGTTCGAGCAGGAGTTGCAACGGAAATTACGCTTCGCGCTGCTCGATTTCGCGTCTCAGAATTTCGCCGTATTCGCGAAGGGGGCGGCGAGTTTCACGCTGAACCTCGATCTCGACAAAAAAGCCGAGGAAGTGTCGGCCAAGCTCGTGTGGAAGGGCGCGGACGGTTCGGAGTTTGCAAAGCAGATCAAGGCGCTGGAGTCCCGGCCCAGCCGCTTCGCGGCGCTCGCGGACAAGTCGGCCGCCAGCGTCGTGCTGCACGCCCCGGTCCCTGAAACGTTGAAGCCGGTCTTGCAGGTAATGTTTGACGAAGCGAAAACGCAAGCGCTCAAGGGAAAGACCGCCGCTGCGGAGCAGGAGCTCATCGGTCAAACGTTCGACGCCTGGAAACCGACTATCAAACAGGGCCGACTTGACCTTGGCGTCGTGTTAGTGGGTCCCGACAATCAGGGACAGTACCGCGTCGCCGCCGGCATGGACCTCGCCGATGGCGCCGGCATCGAAGCGTCGTTTGAAGAGATCTACAAGGTCGTGCCGTTACCGGCCAAGTTGCTCTTCCAGATCGAAGCGAAAAAGGACGGCGCCCAGAAATCGTTCCGTGGCCTCACCGCTGGACGGCCCGCGTACCTCGCCGAGGCGCTCGGTGAAAAGATCGAAGTGCAACTCGCCGTCCAAAAGGACACGCTCTGGATTCTCGGGGATCCCGACGGCAGCAATCGCCTCAAAGAGACGCTCGCCGTCCAGGCGACCAAGCCCGGCGCCGTCTTTCAGGCGGAAGTCTCGCTGGCGCACCTCGCCCGGCTATTTCCCGACAACGAGCGCAAGGCCGCCCATCAGACCTGGGAAGGCGACCCGCGCGGCACGGACCGCGTCTCGCTCCGCCTTGCCGGCGGCGACGCGCTGGAACTCTCCTTCCGCGGACATCTCAGAATTCTCACGTTCCTCGCGAATATCGAGGCGATCAAGCGGGGGAATTAATTGTGCGCCCCGAATCATCCGAGTTGCAACTCGAATTGCTCCGCCTCGCGAAATGCTTTCACGTGCGAATCGTACTCGCGTCGCGCTCCGGATAAGTGCGTTCCGGTCAAGGTGTATTCGCCGTACGAGACGCAGCCCGTCTCCGTGGCGCTGCCGGCGCAGATGGCGGGGAAGCCCGCGCCGGCCGGTTCGCGCAAGACGTAGAACCCGTGCCGATGTCCGTGTAACCAGAGGGCGACGCCCCCCGCGCGGGCGATTTCGAGCACCTGCGGCAAATTGACCAAGCCGTGCGCCCCGCGTTCGGGTCGGCCGTCGTGTCGGGCGATCGGGTAATGCGTGACCAGGATGCGCGGGCCGGCAGGGAGTTGCTCAAACAGTCGACGCAGACGCGCGCACTGCGCGGCGTCGACGCCGCCGCTCGCGTCCCAGAACAGGCGATTGCCGCGGGCGCTATTGACGGCCACGAGCCAATATCCTCCCGCATTCTGCGCGAACGGATAGATATGGTCGTCGACGCGCTCCCCCTTGAGCCAGGGAGCGAACGCGTGTTCGAAGACGCCGCACTGTTCGGCGCGGCGCGTGCAGTAATCGTGATTGCCGGGCACGGCGAGGCCCGGGAGATGCTCAACGTAGAACAATTCCGCGGCCCGGCGAATTTCCGAGGGGAAGCCCAGCGCGGTGGCGTCGCCGGAAAAAACGACGTGCGAGCCGCGCTCCTGGACGTCGGCGCGAAAGGCGTTCAGGATCGGTTCCGCCTGGGCGAAGCGCCGACCTCGGCCCGCGAGTTTCAGGTTGAGCCAGGAGGTCGTGCGTTTGCTGAACACATCCCGCATCGACCATCCCGGCCGAGCAATGGCGACATGGACGTCGCTGACATGAGCCAGGCGCGTCATTATTTGGACTCGGCCGGCGCCTTGAGGAGTTTCACGCCGATGACCCGCAGATGTTCGTTGAAGTGCCACTGCACCTCCACTCGGCTGCCGACCTTCAATTCGCTGAAAGTCTTGAGCATCGCCTTATCGGGCCCGCCTCCCTGAGCGGGCAAACCCCCTTTCCACTGCGGCACATACTTGCGGGGGGCTTCTTCGCCGTCGGCTTTCACCTCGATGTACCTCTCTCCCTTGGCGACGAGCTTGCCGATCGCCGTCCCTTTTTTGCCCTCGAGCGGGTTGCCCTTTTTTTCTTGAGCGGCGGAGGTGCCGAAGGTCGCGAGACCCAGGGCGAAAGCGAGCAAGAAACTGGCGCGCATGATGCGACTCCTGAAGAGTGGGGGATGCAAAAAGCTGTCGTTCAACGTCGCGGATTGAGCACCTTGGCGATCGCTTCCTTGAGAATCGCCTCGGAGCGTGGGCCGGCGAGAGAGACGGTTGGTTCGTAGCCGCCTTCGAGGAACGCCGCCGCGTGGGGGATGTAGCCGGGCCCGCCGTCGCCGTAGCCGGCGGTGCAGACGAACGAATCCTTACGCTGTTCCTGGGCGAAGAGCTGGTACTGGATGAACGGCTCGCCGGGCAGATGCACCATCTGGGCGGCGCCGAGATCGAGACACGTCACGTCGATGGGACGTTTTTGCCGCGCGAGCCAGGCGAGCTGGAACGCAGCATTATTTCGCCGCGCCCGGGTCGCCGTGGCGTCCGCGAGCGTCTTGGCGCTTTCGTCCTGGCCGAAACTCGCCTCGGTGCGGGGTGGCAGCGTGATCGGCTCGCTGCGCCAGCCGACCGTTTTGACTTCCTGGCGCCGGGTCGCCTTCCAGGCGGCGGTCATCGCGTCGTAGATCTTGTCGCGCAGCACCGGGCGATTCGCGGGGGCGCCGTCGTTGTACTTCCCCGCCGTCACGTTCCCCGCGGCGCCGGTGAAGTACATCTGGAAAACCGAGCGCTCCTCATCCTGGCGTTTTTGCCGAGCCAGCCCGCAGAAGTCGGCACTGACCCGACCGTCGCCGTAGTAACTCATCGGATGCGTCGCGTAAAAATTCAGAGCCGCGAGCGGCGTGGAGCCGTTCCAGAAGCTGAGCGTCTTCAGCTGCGGATCGATGAGACCTTCGGGAAACGCCCGGATCTTGGGATCGCGGCTGGCGCTGGTGCGCGAATGGATCGCCTTGCCCGCGGCGTCGACAATTCGGCGATTGGACGCCACCTCGCGCACCGTTGCGGAACCGATGCCGACGTGCGTCCACGGCGTCCCCGTCATCACGCTTCGGCCCGCCTCGGCCGCGACTCGAGCGACGACGCGCTCGAAGAAACGCAGATCGAGCGACGTTGCGGGCATCGGCGACTTCTGGATCAGCTTCTCCGCTTCGACGTCCGCGAAAGGCGCGTTGTGCTGATGCACGCAGTGGACCGCCACACGATTCGCGGAAGTATGCACGGCTTTGGCGATCGCTTCGCGAAAGGCGAGGTGGGCGTCGTTACGCAGGCCGCACCAGTCGACCGCGACCAGGACGATCGGATCGCCCTGGCCCAGGAGGACGACGCCGAGAGCTTTCTGCGGATCGTCGACGCCGCGAACTTCGGTGATCCAGCCGCCGCACAAGGGATGGCCGACGGGGGGCGTGACGTCGCACGAGAAGGTGGCGAGATGCAGATCCGGCATGGTAGAACCTCACGAGGAAGCGTGCAGTATACCCGCACCCCATCGGTTTCGCGTCATTTTTTCTCAAAATGTTCGACGACGTGTTTGAGTCCCGAGGAGAGGAACAAGATCGCGGTGTAATGGCCGGCGTCGAGCCAGATGATGCGTTGTTTCCCGGTCGCGTGCCAGAGATTTTCCGCCATGATGGGCGGCACAATCTCGTCCTTCTTGGCGGCGACGATCAGCACTTGCCGACTCTTGAGATTCTCGGCACACGTGAGCGGATCGATGCAGGCGAAGAGTTCCTTGAGGATCTCCTTGGTGCCGCCGAACTTTTCGTAGAGGTCGCGGTATTCCTTGGCCAGCGGATGTTCGTAGTAGGCATCGACGAAACCGCCGCCCCCCAGGAGAACGACGAGCTTGCCGAGCTTGGGCTCCATCTCCGCGGTGAGGGCGGCGACGAAGCTGCCAAGGCTGGTGCCCATGATGCCGAGCTGAGTCTTGTCGACTTCGGGCCGGGCTTCCATCCAGGCGGTGGCGCGGCGCAGATCGAGCACGGTTTGCCGCACGCCCTCGAAGGTTCGGCCCAGATTGGTCGACATCAGGCGAACATTGCCCTGCGCCGGCTTGCGCGGGCCGTAGTACGCCATCTGCACGAAGAGCCCGGCAATGCCGTTCTGCGCCAGGTGCTTGGCGATGACGCGCGACAGCGTCTGATCGCCGCCGGTGATGTCCAGCACGATCACGCACGGGAACGGCCCGGCCTTCAGCGGGCGATAGTACTCGGCATGTACGGTGTTATTCTCTGGGTATTTTGTCGTAACTGGCGACGGAAAGCGGACCTCGAGCATCTCGATCCCCGCGACCGGCAACGTCGTCTTGTGGTTCATTTCCCAGGCGAACTCATGTTCCGCGAGGCGGTAGCGTTCAGGGACGTTCTTCTGGTCGTCCTTGGGGACAAAGCGGATCGTGCCTTTTTCGAGCTTGGCTTCCTGTGCCGAGGCAAGGGACGCGAGAAGCATGGCGAGAAGAGTCACGGAGCGCATCATTGAACCCTCGAAAGCCCAGGGATGGCTATCCCTGGGGAGCCGTGCAACGGGGGAGATTTTCTTCCTCTTGCGGGAGAAATTGAGATTTCGCGAGGGTTCCCCAGGGATAGCCATCCCTGGGCTTTCGTTCGTGCGTTCAAAACTTCAGATCGTCTTCTGACAGGAGCGTGAACCCTTGCCGCTGGAGGGTGGCGGCGCCGTTCTCGTTATCGTCGACGCGCAGCGCGAGGGCCGCCTTGCCGTCGGGGCCCACGAGCAGCGGATACGCGTAGTCGATGTCGATCTCGGCGCAGAGCAGCGCCTTGGTGATCTCCAGGAGCGGTTGATCGCTGTCGGGCAGCTGCACCACGAGCAGGTCGCTTTCGGTGATCGGGAGCCGGGCCTGGTGAAAGATTTCGAGGGCGCGTTCGGGATCGCTGAGCACGATGCGGATGATGGCGCAGTCGGCGGAATCGACGACGGTCAGCGAGATGATGCGGATGTCGGTAGTTTCGAAGCGACGCACGACGTCCAGAAGGGCGCCCAGGCGGTTTTCGAGAAAGACGTTGAACTGGCGAATGCTGGGCCAATCCCGGCCGTTCGCGGTCGCGTAATCGATGCTGTCGGCGCCTTCACCGGCGAAACTCATGAGGAAGTCCTTTCAGGGTGACTTTCGCGGATTATAAGGCAAACCTGTGGGGCGGGTCAAGTTGCGTCCGTAAGAGCCGAAAACGCTAGGGGGAGCGATGGGACATCGTGAAAGTGTTTCGCCGCTCCTTCGCAGTTGCGGCTCTGGGCTGTACAATGAAATTCTCGCGAGTCGGTCGGACGATCGCGCGTCGGGCAACCGGCGGGAGGAAAGTCCGGGCTCCACAGGACGCGGTGATGGATAACGTCCACCGTCCCAAGGCCGGGGCAACTTGGCCGAGGATAGGGAAAGTGCCACAGAAAAGATACCGCCTGGCAACAGGTAAGGGTGAAATGGCGGGGTAAGAGCCCACCAGCGGTCTGGCGACAGGCCGGCTCGGCAAACCCCACCGGGAGCAAGGCCAAATAGGAGGGGAGGACTGGTCCGGTCCGCTACCACCCTCGGGTAGGCCGCACGAGCCGGCGAGCAATCGTCGGCCCAGAGAAATGATCGTCGCCAGGAGCAATCCTGGGACAAAACCCGGCTTACAGACCGGCTTGCGAGATTTTATCTGCTTCAAGGCGTCCTCGACGCCTCCGGAACGGCTCACGTTTGCAATGCCCATGGCGCGCCCGGTCGAGTTAGCGCCCGGGGCAATGTGCACTGGCAAACCGCCTGGACTCCGGACGCGATCCGGCTCGTCCGAACAGTTGTCCATTTTGCGCAAACCGCTTCAGGCCATTCTCTGTGGTACGAATTTTTCCTTCGACCCCTGCCTTCCTTCCTTCCTTTCAGGATCACGCCATGCTCCGCAGCATTCTCGGTCTCCTCGCCTTCACCTCGTTCGCTCATGCCGACAATTGGCCTAGCTGGCGCGGCCCCACCGGCGACGGCCATTCCAAGGAAACCAACCTCCCCGTCAAGTGGGACGCCAAGTCCGTCCTCTGGAAGGTCCCGCTCCCCGGCGAGGGACAATCTTCGCCCACCATTTGGGGCGATCGCATCTTTCTGACCACGGCCCTCGAAAAAGGCAAAGATCGCATCGTCCTGTGCGTCGACCGTGGCAGCGGCAAGATCCTTTGGCAACACAAGGCCTGGTCCGGCACGCCCGAACCCGTCCACGCCATGAACGGCTGGGCTTCCTCCACCTGCGTCACCGATGGCCAGCGCGTCGTCGCTTTCTTCGGCAAAGGGGGCTTGCACGCCTACACCGTCGAGGGCAAACCGCTCTGGTCGCGCGACCTGGGCGAGTTCGCCGGGCCCTGGGGGACGTCGGCGTCGCCGATTATTGTGGGCGACATGGTCATTCAAAATTGCGACGCGACCGAAAATCCCTCGATCGTCGCCCTCAATCTCTACGACGGCAAAACGATCTGGCAGACGCCCCGCGCCGTCCCCGAGCGCGGCGGCTGGAGCACGCCGGTGCTGGTCACCGTCGGCGACCGTCAAGAGGTCGTCGTTAACGGCGAAACGTCGGTCCGCAGTTACGATCCGTCCACCGGCAAGGAACTCTGGACCTGCAAAAGTTTCGCGAAGCGCGGCGAGCCGACGGTCACGCCCTACCGGGGATTGATCTACGTCATCAACGGTCAGCCGGGCGACATCTACGCGATTCGGCCCGGCGGCAAAGGCGACGTGACCGCCTCGCACCTTGCCTGGCACACGCCGCGCAAGGGCGCCCGCGATCAAGCGTCGCCGATCCTGGTCGGCAAGTATCTGCTCGCCTTCGACATGAAAGGCACGGCGACGTGCTACGACAACGAGTCCGGCAAGGAACTCTGGAAGGAACGCCTGAGCGGCACATTCGTGTCGTCGCCGATCGCGGCCAACGGCCTGGTGTACGCACAGACCGAGGGGGGCGTGACCATGGTCGTGGAGCCCGGCCCACGGTTGAAGCTAATCGCCGCCAACTCGCTGGACGCCCCGGAAAGCGAACTCTTCCGCGCGGCCCTGGTCCCCGCCGACGGCCGATTCTACTCTCGTTCCCGCACGCATCTCTACGCCATCGGCAAGTAGTTCATTTTGATGCAAGCCCAGCGGGTGAGGTACTCCGAACCCCTGGGTGAAACGCACGCCACGTCGGGATCCCAAGGGTTCGGAGTACCTCACCCGTTGGGCTTATCGATGGAACTCGGAGGCAGTTGGATGCGAACGACGCTGCTCGGTGCGCTCGCCGGCTTGATGATCGCGGCATTCTCATCGGCCCAGCCGCCGACCGATTGGCCCGCGGTCACGCAGAAACCCTACGCCGACGCCAAGATCCCCGACCTCGGCCTCGCGCCGCTCCTCAAAGGCGACTGGGCCGAACGCCGTAAGGAACTCGCTGGCGCCTGGCAAGCGCGCCTCGGCGTCTTTCCCAAGAAGCCGGCGCAGCTCGACGTCCGCATCGAATTGACCGAAAAGCTCCCCGGCTACACCCGTCAGCTGCTCAACTTCCAGAGTGCCGAGGGGGATCGGCTGCTGACGTATCTGCTCATCCCCGACGGCATCAAGCCGGGCGAGAAACGGCCCGCAGTCGTCGTCTTCCATGAGACCGCGAAGGAAACGCTACGCGTCCCCGTGGGGCTCGGGCCCCGGCCGCAACTGGCGCTGGGCGTGCATCTCGTGCTGCGCGGCTACGTCGTCCTGTCGCCGCAGTGCTACATCATGAAGGCCGGCGGGCCTCAAGCCCAGGCCATCGAAGTCGGCAAGCAATGGCCGGGGCTCACCGGCATGGGCAAGATGGTCTTCGACGCCATGCGTTGCGTCGATTTTCTCGAGAGCCTGGAATATGTCGATGCCACGCGCATCGGCTGCATCGGCTTTTCGCTCGGGGCGAAGGAGGCGCTCTACGCCCTCGCCTTCGAGCCGCGTTATGCCGTGGGCGTGTTCAACGAAGGGGGCATCGGCATCCGCATGAGCAACTGGTTCGCGCCGTGGTATTTGACGGAGAAGATGAAGGAGCACGTGCCGGCCCTGGAGCATCATCAGGTGCTCGCGCTGTGTGCGCCGCGGCCGATCTTGATCCTGGGCGGGGACAGCGCGGACGGCGACGCCAGTTGGCCGTTCGTGCACGCGGCCCTGCCGGTGTATCGGTTGCTGAAGGCGGAGGACCGCATCGGTCTCATCAACCACCGCGGCAAGCACACGTATCCGCTCGAAGCGCGCCAGCAGTCGTACCGCTGGCTCGATCATTGGCTGAAGCACGTGCCGACGTCCGACGAGGCGGGGCCGAAGTAGCTCGGCGATTCCCCCAGTAGCAACGAAAATCTCGATCCCAGGATTCCGCCCATGACCCATGGCCGATTGCTCGTCATCCTCGCGCTGGCGATCGTCTACGCCGCCGGCGTCAGCAACGGCTTCTACCACTACGACGAACATTTCCAGATCCTCGAGTTCGTCGGCTTCAAACTTGGCATCACGCCCGAGCCGAGCCTCATGTGGGAGTACCGCGACCAGATCCGCCCCTGGATGCAGCCGGCCATTTACTACGCCCTGCTGCAACCGTTTCGCCTGGCGGGGCTCGAAGATCCGTTCGCCGTCGCCATGCTGTTTCGCCTCGCCTCGGGCACCCTGTTCTTCGCGAGCCTTTGGCTGCTGCTCCGCGGATTGCCGCACCTGTTCGAATCGGGCGAAGCCCAACAGGCGGCGGCGAAGGTGCTGACCCTGTCGTGGTTCATTCCGGTCCTGGCCGTACGAACGTCTTCCGAATCGATGTCGGCGGCCTGGATGACGCTCTCCCTCGGTTGCGTCCTGGCGGCGTTCGAACATCCCACGGGCTGGCGCGGCCGACTCTGGTTCGCGGCCGGCGGGCTGGCGCAGGGGCTCGCGTTCCAGGCGCGCTACCAGATCGCCTTCTCAATCCTCGGCCTGCTCGCCTGGCTCTTCTTCGTGCGCCGGGTACGCTGGCTCGACTTCCTGCTGCTGGCGGGCGTATCGCTGGCATCGCTGGGGCTGGGCGTTTTGATCGACGCCTGGGGATACGGGGAGTTCGTCGTCGCGCCGGTGCGGTACGTTGATGAGAACCTGATTCAGGGCCGGGCGGCAGGCCAGTTCGGGTCGTCGCCTTTTTGGGAATACGCCGTCTTCGCCGCGACGAACTTCGGGGCGCCGTTCACGCTGGCGATGGCCCTGGCGCTGATCGTGATGTGGATCCGTCGGCCGCGGCATGTGCTGACCTGGCTCACGTTGCCGTTTGTGCTGGGGCATTGTCTGGTGGGGCACAAGGAATGGCGTTTCATGTTCCCGATGGCGGTGTTCGCGGGGCTGGCGCTGGTCCTTGCAGTCACGCCGGCGGAGGGGCGAACCCCCGCTTTCCTGGCCCGACTTTGGCAGCTGCGGAACGCCCGCGGGTTCCGCATCGTCGTGGCCGCGAATCTCGTCGCCCTGGTGCTGGCGCCGATCATGCTCGTGCGGACCCAGCTCTTGATTCAGCAGCACCTCTACGAGCATCTGCCTGATTCGGCGAAGGTGCTCGTCGTCGGGATCACGCCCTATTCCGGGAATTTGCTCGAGATGCACTTCTATCGCCGACGCGACGTCGAGATGTCTGCGGTGGCGTACGAGAAACTTGGAGACAAGATTGCGGAGGGTCGGCCGGTGTTCGTGGTATTCGACAAGTCGGTGAAGCCGGACGAAGCGATGCAGCGCTGGGGCGGCGAGTTGTATTACGACTCGCTGCCGACCTGGGCGCCGCGGTTCAATTACTTCAACTGGACGTCGCGCACGACGATCTGGAAGGTGGTTCGGTTTCCGTGACGGATCCGAGCCGGAAGCGTGAGCGACGACAGCCTGATCGTCGCTCACGCTTCCGGCTCGGAAATTTAACGTTTCAT
>JBBQPM010000106.1:0-23362 GCA_038217425.1 Gemmatales bacterium | reverse complement strand
GTTGGCCGACGAGGACGAGGTTGTGGTTCTTAGGGAAGTCCTCGAAGAGGAGTCGAAGTTTGCGGAGGTTGTCCAGGTCCATGAGATGGGCGTCGTCGAGGATGGTGGTCAGGGATTTGCCGGCGTGGTTGAGGCTGAAGGCCTGCTCGATGAGTCGTCGTTCGCACTTGAAGGCGGAGCTTTCGAACTCGATGCGGAAGGCTTCGCAGAGGATTTTGACGGTATTGGTATACGTGTGTAGGGTGCGTGCGACGGCGGCGATGAGATACTGGTTTTCGGGGAGGCGCTGGAGAGCCTGCTTGATGACGGACTTGCCGGAGCCGGGGGCGCCGACGCCTATGGGAAATTCGCTGGTTTTGCCAGCGCGGAGAAGTGCGGGGTACGATGAAAAATCGCCAACCAGGAAGCGAGGGATAGGGTAAACTGCCGCGTCGGTTAGCTCAACCGGGGCGGTCTCCTTGCCAAATTCTCGGTGTAACCAATATCCTCACATGAGATGACAATTCGGCCACATTCGCCTCAAAATACGATCAGAGCGAGGTAAAGGGCACGCAGCGGCGACGTCCGGGCGGGCGACGCCCACAACAGGAATCTCGTCACCTTCCATATCGTGCGCCAATTTCGTAAGCTGGTTTATTAACGAGGAAAACATCATGAATGCACCCGCCTGGCTCACGCAACGCGACGGACTGCTCAAAGAAAGCAGCGACGGCGAAACCTACTTTGTCCTGCTCGCGCACAAGCCTCAGTTTGCTCTCAACGTCGTTCCGGTCGGCAACGATTTCGGCTGCTCCATTCGGCAGACGCAGAGCGGCAAACGGGTCGTCAGCGCGGGCAAATTCGCCAGTAAGGACGACACGCTCAAGGCCGGACTCGAAGATTTACGGGCGAGTCTCGGATGGTAATCATTCTTCGCTGAAGGCCCTGCGGAGCTTGTCAATGGCGCCGGCCTGCACCTGACGGACGCGTTCCTTCGAGATACCCAGGTCGGCGCCGACCTTTTCCAGCGTGTTGCTCTCCGGCTTTCCGCCGATTCGAAATCGGCGCCGTAGCACCGTCTTCTCGCGCGGCGTGAGCAACGGATGGCGTTCATCGAGATACTCCTTGAGCTTGGGCCGCTCCAGGTTCTCTCCCTCCATTTCAAACACCTCGCCCAGCGCATCGCTCTCGACCAAATCCAGCGAAAGATGCTGCGCCAGTTTGTCGGCCACCGAACGCTGATTGAGCCGGGAAAGCGCCCGCATCAAGCAGGTGTACGCATAGGTTGAAAATCGAATGCCCAGCCACGGGTTGTATGCAGCGACGGCGCGGATCATGACGATATAGCATTCGCCCACGAGATCGTCGGCCGCCTGGTTCTGGTAGAGTTTTTTCCGCACGGCGCCGTAGACGAGTTTGCGGTTGCCGAGCACAACTTGATCGCGCCAGGCAAAATATCGGCTACGCCATTTCTCCCGATCCTCGTGCGAGCGGGCGCTGTGAACCCGATGGGCGGCGTAGTGCATGTGCCGGACGTGGGCGCGCGTCATGTCGTCGGGCATGTAGCCCTTCTCGACGCTGGCGTCCGACCAAAGATGCGGATCGATACTCCAGGCCTGTTGCTGTCCGCGGTCCTTGAAGTCGGGGTGAAAGACGTAACGAATCTCCGCGTCGACCGCGTGGGTTGCCGGAGGTTGAGAAGCCAGCTTCGCCATTGTGGTGCTCCTGAGTAAAATCGTCCAAATCGTCCACGTTATTCTAGAGCGACCTGAGGCATCGTTCAAGATCGCGTCTGGAAAATTCTCCGCCCAGATCGCTATGATGAAAGCGGGGAAACGTGAAAACCGCCGGAACGTTCAATTTTTAACATGCAAGAACCCGAGCGATATCTGAGCACGGCCGAGGTCGCCAACTACTTGAGCGTGGGGGTGTCGACGGTCAAGCGCTGGGTTGAGAAAGGCGTGCTGAAGGCGCACAAGACGGTTGGCGGGCATCGCAAGCTCCTGTGGGACGACGTGCTTCGTCTCGCCAAAGAGGAAAACTTCGCCCTGGGAACCTTGGCGCCCCAGGCGTCGGTCGGGGCTTTGGAGCCGATAGCGCTGCGTAAGGAGTTCGAAGCGGCGCTGCGCGAGGAAAGCTCCGCTGCCGCACAAGCTCTCATGCAAAATACGTACCGCAGCGGGGCCTCGTTGTTGGCGTTGGCCGACGACGTCATCGCTCCGGTGATGGCGCGGGTCGGCAAGGACTGGCAGACCGGACGTATCGACGTCTGCGACGAACACCAGCGCACTCAGCTGTGCATCAGCGCCTTATTTCACCTCAAGCGGTTGCTCGAAGTGCAAGTTCGGCCTGGCAGGCCTCTCGCACTGGGCGGGGCGCCGGAAGGCGATCCGTATTTGATTCCGAGTCTGATGATCGAGATCGTGCTGCTGGAGGCAGGGTGGCGCGTTGTCAACTTCGGCCCCAATGTGCCGCTCGATTCGCTGGCGCGTGCCATTGCCGACGAAAGACCGAAGCTCGTCTGGCTGTCCGCGTCGCATTTGGAGGATGAGCCCCGCTTCGTGCGCGAAGTGCGGGTGCTGAGCGAGCGCGCCAAGGCGGAGGGAGCGTTATTGGTGCTCGGCGGACAGGCGATTCAGGGCGAGCTGGCGCAGTCGCTGACATTCGCGACGATCGGCCAGCGTTTGGAAGTGCTGGTGAATTTGGCGAAGGGCCTGCATCCGCCGCCGCGGCGGCCGCGATTGGGCCGCCCGCGGAAGTCGTGAGAGAACCAAGCCCAGTGGGTGAGGTACTCCGAACGCCGGGGATAAGTTTTGCAAACGCAGGATCCCAGGGGTTCGGAGTACCTCACCCACTGGGCTTACGCGAACAATCACGGACGCTTCTTATCCCCGGGTCTGCCCATTGGCGTCGGCGGGCGTTTCAGCATTCCCGAATTCACGTTGGGACGGTTCGGCGGATTGCCCACGCCCGGATTCATCGGCTGCGGCTGCGGTCTGACTTTCGGCGGTCCGGCGGGCTGAGTCTTGACGGCCGGCGGCCCCATCGGCTGCGGCTGAGTCTTGACGGCTGACGGCCCCATCGGCTGCGGCTGAGTCTTGACGGCTGACGGCCCCATTGGTTGCGGCTTCGTCCCCACCGAGTTGATCGTCGGCTGCCCCATAGGATTCATCGGCTGCGGCTTGACGCCCTTCGGCCCCGGCGTGGTCGCCGGCAGGTTGAACTGGGCGACCTTCGGCTTACCCTGCGACGGGCCGCCGAAGCCCGTTTTGGGAGGCGCGACCTCGGCGCTCTGCCGTTGCTCCGACGTCCGGTTGAGCGACTTCGTCGTCGACAGCGCCTGCGCCCGCGTTCCCGCATCGACCGCCACCGCTTTGCCGCCGTTGCCCTTGGCCACGGTTCGCGTCGGCGCGATGATTTGCGTGTTGTTGATCGTCACGTTCTTGACGTTTGTCACGTTGTTCACGACGGTGTTCTGCTGCACCAACGTTCGCGGCGGCAACGGGGCTCGGCCGGCGGAACGCTCGATCGTCAGCGACACCCGGGCGTCAATCCAGCGCGGCTGATCGCGGTGTTCCCAACGTCGGTAGGCCACGATCGGATCGTAGTGACGTCGGCCGTAGGCGTAGCCGCACTCGAAGCCAAGGGTGGCGTACCGTGGGCCGTAGTAGTCGCCGAAGTAGTAATGGCCGTGGCCGGCGCGGACGAAGAGGAAGTCGACGACGACGGAGTTATGGACGGCGTAGTAGGGAGTGTAGACGAAGCGAGGACCGACCGCGACATAGTTGATGTGGACGGGCGCGTAGAGGACGCCTCGGCCCGCAACGTGGTAATCCCAGTAGCCGGCGACGAAGACGTGTCCGTAGGGGGACCAGCGGTAGTGCGAGGAGACATAGACGTGGCCGGGCCTGGAGCGGGTCCAGTAACCCGCGCGCCAGGCGTAGCGATCGCCGACGTAGAGCCAGTAGCCTGGGACGTAAAATTGGTCGGCTGCGGGAGCCTCGCCGGGAGGCGCCAGGTTCGGCGGCGCAGGGGGCTCGGGGAGATACGTGACTTGTGCGGCCGGCTGTCCCTCGGCGGTGTTCGTCCAGAAACCTGAGATCCACTGATAGCTCCCGCTCGATTCGCGCCAGTAGCCCGGCACCCAGTCTTTGTCTTGCGGCTTGGCGCGCCAGCAACCGGAGACCCAGAGGAAGTCCTGGCGATCGTCGTCGAAGGCCCAGTAGCCGCCGATCCAGGCGACTTCGCCTTCGGGCCGGTCTTCGGGGGGGAGTTCGTCGAGGGGCGCCGGGGGTTTCTTGGCGACGGGGACGGTCGCTTTGAGATCTTGAGAGGGGGTGGCGAACGCTTCGTGGACGGGGCCGCGCGCCTGGACTTCGACGCCGGGCTGCGCGGGATCGGTTTGACTCCAGGCGGCGCCGGCGACGAGCAAGAGCCAGGTGCAAGAACCAAGATGCTTCATGAGAGCCTACTTCCTTGTGGCGAACGCGGTCCGTCTCCAGCGCTCTTCTACCGGGTTGAGCCGAACGTGTCCAGAGGTGATAAAATGCGCGGCAGAGGCGACATGCGTTACCTGTTTAAAAGGTTGACTTGGATGGCGGAACTGACGCATTTCGACGACCAAGGCGCCAGTCGGATGGTCGACACCAGCCTGAAGCCCGAGACGCTGCGCGCGGCGCGGGCGACGGGGCGCGTGCGCATGTTGCCGGCAACGCTGACGCGGATTCGCGATCGGGGCCATGCCAAGGGGGACGTGCTGGAAGTCGCTCGGCTTGCGGGCATCATGGCGGCCAAGAAGACGGGCGACCTCATTCCGCTCTGTCATCCGTTGCCGATCACCGGGGCCAGCGTTGACTTCCAGTTCGAGGGCGCCGAGGTGCTGCTGATCGAAGCCACGGTACGCGTGTTCGGACGCACCGGCGTCGAGATGGAAGCGCTGACGGCGGTCAGCGTCGCCGCTCTCACCGTGTACGATATGTGCAAGGCGGTCGACAAAGGCATGACCATCGACGGCATCCGCCTGGAAGAAAAGACCGGGGGCAAAAGCGGAACCTTTACGCGTCCGCCGGGTTAAAATGACGAAAGCCCTTGTCACCCCCTCCCTTTTCCGGATAAAGTGAATTGCCCATGCTAAAACCAGGTAACGGTTCATGACCGGTCCGCTCCACTTGGCATTCCCCAGTAGCAGAGTCTTGTCCGGCTGGTGGAAGCAACTGCAAACGCACGCCCCGGATCGACTCTGGATCGCCCATCTGTTTTGCCAGCGCATCGAAGCTCAGGTGCAGGGCCTGGCAACTCGCCCCCTCGATCCCACGCATCAATTTTTACTCCGCGCCCTCAAACTCGAGTCCGCACGCGGCGACGAAGTCCGCCTCGAGCAACTTCATCAACGCCTGGGCATCCCCGTTCCGCTCTTGCGCGAAATGCTGCGCCGCCTGCACGCGCACGGACTGACGGCGCCCGGCGTCGCCGACGAAACCTGGAAACTCAGTGCTGCCGGTATCCAGGCGCTGGCGTGTTCCTCGTACCTGGCCCCCGAAGTTCGACGCGCCCTCTTCACCTTCTGGGAGCGACTCGGCGCCGACGGCAAACGCTCGGCGTCGCCCCACTATCTCCCCATGACCGACGAACGTGGCCAAACCTGGCAGCGAACCGGCACCCTCGATGCGCCGATGCCGCAACTCCTCGCCGCCTTTGCTCAGAGCCCCGAATGGAAGCAGCGCTTCGGGTTTCCCGAGGACGTGAGCGGCTTGCTCTCGGCAGACTCGGAAAGTTGGACGCGGATCCCCATCGTGCGCTCGGAGCGGATGGTCGCGGTTCTGGTCGAGAAAGATCGCCGACTCGAGGCGTACCTGGCACGCATGGAAGGATGGATGCTCGAGTCCAGAATCCTGTTTCGACTCCCCAACGAGGCGGTCGCAGAGTTGCCGGACCTGGCGCCGGCCGCGACGCTCGAGCAGTGCAAGACGGCCTGGTTGACGTTGGCCGAGGGGCACAAATTGACGCCCGCCGAGGCGGAGAGCGCGGAGCTCACGCTGCGGGGCATCGAGTTGACCATTCAGCTGGCGCCGGAATTGGCGAAACGCGTCCGCTTTCGCGGCGACGATTGGTTCCTGGTCGGAGAGGGGTTGATCCGCCCCGCCTTGCGCGCGCTGGTGACGCCGACGTGAAGAAAAGCTCCGAATATGCCTCAGACCGCTCGCAGGACCAACGTCGTGTTGCTGCCGCCGAAGCCAAACGAGTTCGACACGGCGACCTTCACGCGGCGCTGCTGCGCCTGATTCGGCACATGGCAGAGCGGGCACTCAGGATCGGGATGATCGAGATTGATCGTCGGCGGAACCGCGCCTTCGCGCATCGCCACAATGCAGGCGAGCGCCTCGAACGCCGCCGCCGCGGTGAGCAGATGGCCCGTCATGCTTTTCGTGGAACTCACCGGCATTTTTTCCAGATGCGAACCAAAGACCGCCGCGAGCACCCTGGCCTCGGCCGAGTCGCCGACGGACGTGCCGGTGGCGTGCGCGTTGACGTAGTCGACGTCGGCGGGATCGATGCGGGCGTCGGTCAGCGCCTGATTCATGGCACGAATTGCCGGGCCGGGATCGGGGCTGGGGATCACCATGTGATACGCATCGCTGACGGCGCCGAACCCGGCGACCTCGGCGTACGCCTTGCCGCCGCGCTCGCGGACATGCTCGGCACGTTCCAGGGCGAAGATCGTGCAACCGTCGCCCATCACGAACCCGTCGCGCTCGAGGTCGAAAGGGCGCGACGCCTTGGTCGGCTCGTCGTTGCGCCGCGACAATGCGCGCAAATTCCCGAAGCAGGCGAGCGTGAGCGGCGACAGCGCCAGGTCGCAGCCCCCTGCCAGGCAGACGTCGACCCAGCCGAGTTCCAGCCAGCGCCGCGCCAGGTGCAGCGCGTAGTTGCTGCTGGCGCACGCCGCGGACAGACTCGCGCAGGGCCCGGCGAGGTCGAGCGTCTCCTTGACGCGATGCACCAGGCCGACCTGATCGTTGGATTCGAAGATGCGTCTACCGCCTTGCCAATAATCGTTCTCCCATAGGCAATTCCACTCGGCCGCGGTCCCCAGAATAAGGCCGATACGCAGATCGTTCCGGCGATTCAGGCCCGCGTCTTGCAATGCCGACCAGGCGCTCCAGGTCGCGGCGCGTTCGCTGCGGTCCAGGGCGTCAAAAAATTGTGGATCGAAGTCGGCGGGACAGGGGATGGCATCGACGACGCCGGCGATCTGCGCGGGATGGTCCGCGACCGAAAACGCGTCGACCTTGCGAATGCCGGAAACCCCTGCGAGGAGATTGCGGGCGATGTCAGCCACGTTGCAGCCAAGCGGAGAGGCAGCGCCGACGCCGGTGATCCAGACGGGGTGACGCTTCATCGCGATTCTCCGGATTCGATTTCGAGCCAGCCGCGCGGGCCGAGCCGCCACATGCCTGCGGGGTCGCCGTCGGTGCGCTCGAGTTCCTGGGCGAAGCTCGTCAGCGAAAATTCCGGCAGCGAGGCGAGAAACTCGACGTGTTCCTCTTCGCCGGGACAGACGCGCAGTTGCATCGATTCGGCGCCGTTGCCCTGCAGACGCAGCGCCAGCGCGACGCCGAGACATCCGGGCATGGGCTGCCCCGGAATCGGTTCGGCGTCGTGTTCGGTGAGCACGATCCACAGGCCCGGCAGATTCAGATCGGACATCATGGCGCCCGCGAGCAGGAACGCCTCGTACGTCGCGCCGGGCCCGTTGCCGACGCCGAGATTCGGCCCGTGAATGTGCAGGAGTTGACTCAACGTGCCGGAGATGGCGTGCAGGGAATGATGCGGAATGAGGTGCGGCGACACGCCCCAGGCGCCTTCCTTCTCGAAGGCCAGCAGTGAGGCGAGGGTGACGCTGCGGCCAAAATAAAGCGGGGCGGCCAGGATGCCCCACGAGGCGAAGTCGACGAGTTCCCCGCGCTGGGCCGCTTGCAAAACCGCGGCGACGGCGACGACGGTCTGCTCATCCGCCTGCTTGAGCGCCGTCGGTGCGATTTTCTCATGCCAGACGCCGGGCGCTTTCCGCAGCGCGGGGATCTGTTCGGCCGTGACCTGCACGACGCCCCAACCGACCACGCTGGCAGTAACCGCCAATTCCACTCGCGGATTCGAAGCCTCGGCTCGCACGGGATTCCTTTCCAAAACTGAAAGCCCAGGGATGGCTATCCCTGCGGACGCGCCGCAAACGCATTTCTTTCCGAACCGGAAGCGTGAGCGACGATCTTCGCAAAATCGTCGCTCACGCTTCCGGCTCGGAAATGCGACGCTTCGTATCCGTCCGCGGAAAAATAGCGATCCCTGAAGCGTCCCCAGGGATCGCCATCCCTGGGCTTTCCCACCCTACTTAGACTCTTTTTTTTTGTCAATCCGGCTTCCCCTCCCCCGTTCATGAAAACAACATGAGAATGAAACTTGGACAACCACGCCGTCGGTATGTAATGCTGTCTGATGGGAACGCTTCGTCGACATCCTGACAAACTTTCCTTCGAGGTCCTTATGAGATTCTTCGGTTCCCTCGTACTCCTCGCGGTGTTCGCTGCCCATGCCCAGGCGGGCAAACTCCCCAACGCCAACAAGCTCGGCGCCAAGATCGACTTCGCCGACCAGAAAATCCTCGACCCCAAGAGCAAGGCGACCGTACTCGTCTTTCTCTCATTCGATTGCCCCATGTCCAACGGCTACGTGCAGCTTTTGAGCGACCTCGCCAGGGAGTCGAAAGACGTCCGCGTGCTCGGTTTCGTCGACGAAGCGCCCGAGGATCTCGCCAAACATCTGCAGGAATATAAGCCTGGCTTCCCCGTCCGCCGCGATGAAAAATTGCTCGTCGCCGAGGCGGTCGACGCCCGCGTGACGCCCGAGTGTTTCGTCCTCGACGGCGCTGGCAAGTTACGGTACCGCGGCCGCATCGACAACACTTACGTTGAACGACTTAAGAAACACAGCCAGGCGACGCGCTTCGATCTCAAGATCGCGCTGCAGGAAGTCCTGGACGGCAAGCCGGTCTCCGAGCCGGCGACCGTGGCGTTCGGCTGCCATCTGGCACGCGACGAACGTCGGTCCGCGGAGGATGGGCCGATCACCTACTATCACGACGTGTTGCCGATCTTGCAGAAGCATTGCCAGGCGTGCCATCGGCCGGGCGAGGTCGGGCCCTTCTCGCTCTTGACGTACAAACAGGCGGTGAACTGGGCGGACGACATCAAGACCTACACGCAGAAACGGCTTATGCCGCCGTGGAAGCCGAGCGCCGGCCTGGCTTTTCAGAGCGAACGCAAGATGAGCGAACTGGAGATCGCCACGCTCGCCTCCTGGGTCGACGGTGGCACCCCCGCGGGCCATCCCAAGGACGCCCCCGCCGCCCGGCAATTTCCCGAAGGTTGGCAGCTCGGGCAGCCCGATCTTCTCTTGTCGCCCAAGGAAGAATACACGCTCGGGCCCAGCGGCAAGGACGTCTTTCGCTGCTTCGTGATGCCCACCGATCTGCCCGACGACGTCTACGTCACCGCCGTCGAAATTCGGCCCGGCAACCCGCGCATCGTCCATCACGTCCTCCTCGTGCTCGACCAGTCGGGCGCCGCCCGCAAGCTCGAGGCGAAAGGCCAGGCGAAGGAAAAGGCCGAGGCGGACCCGGCGAATCTGGACCGCGGGCCCGGCTACAGCATGATCATGGGCGTCGGTTTCTTGCCGCAAGGCGGACTCACCGGCTGGGCGCCCGGCAATCAGGGATCGCATTTCCCCGAGGGCGCCGGCATGCTGCTGCCCAGGAAGACCGACGTCGTCATGCAGATCCACTACCACCGCGACGGTCGACTCGAAACCGACAAGACGCAAGTCGGGCTGTACCTCGCCAAGAAGCCGGTCGAAAAGAAAGTCGCCGGCGGCGTCATCGTCGGACGTTCTGGCGACGGCATCTTCGGCACCTTCTTCTCCATCCCCGCCGGCGTCCCCGATTTCAAGCTTCAGGGCAATTCGTGGGCGCACAAAGACTTCACCCTTTACTCCGTGATGCCGCACATGCACATGATCGGCAAGTCGATCAAGGTGACCATGACGCCTCCGGGCGGATCCGAACGGCTACTCATCGACATCCCGCAGTGGGACTACAACTGGCAGGAGACGTACTTTCTCAAGGAACCGCTCGCGATCAAGGCGGGCACAAAGTTCCATCTCGAGGCGATCTACGACAACAGCCCTAACAACCCGCTGAACCCGTTCGACCCGCCCCGACGCATCACGTTCGGCGAGCAGACGTTCAACGAAATGTCGTTCGTCTTTTTGCTGGGGACGTCGCCGCACGCTCCGGCCCTGGGGAAGGGCCGAAGGCTGCCGATGGGCCCCTCGGCGCCGACAATAGCGAAGTGAACGAGACGCGTGAACTGTGGATGCGTGAAGCGCTCGCCCTGGCGGAACAGGGCCGCGGCGCCGTCGAGCCCAACCCGCTCGTCGGCGCCGTGGTCGTGCGCGCGGGGCAGATCGTGGGCCGCGGCTGGCACCAAAAGTTCGGCGGGCCGCACGCGGAAGTCCACGCGCTCGCCGAGGCGGGCGCGGCGGCGCGCGGGGCCGATCTTTATGTCACGCTCGAGCCGTGCTGCCACCACGGCAAGACGCCCCCGTGCACCGACGCGGTGATCGGCGCCGGCATCGCTCGGGTTTTCGCAGCTCTCGAGGATCCGTTTCCGAAAGTCGCAGGACATGGCGCGCGTCTACTTCGCACGGCCGGCGTGACCGTGGAGTTCGGTCTGGAGGAATCGGCAGCGCGGCGGCAGAATGCGCCGTACCTGAAACTTCTTTCCAGCGGTTCGCCCTACATCCACGCCAAGTGGGCGATGTCGCTCGACGGCAAGATCGCGACTCGCACCGGCGCCTCGCAGTGGATCAGCAACCCCCGTTCGCGTGAAATCGTGCATTCGCTGCGCGGCCGAATGGACGGCATCCTCGTCGGCATCGCCACGGCCTTGGCAGACGACCCGCGTTTGACAGCCCGGCCCGCGGGGCCGAGATTGGCGACGCGCGTCGTGCTCGATCGACGCGGACGCTTGCCCCTGGAGAGTCAACTCGTGCGTTCCGCGCGCGAAATCCCGGTGTTGGTCGCCGTCGGCAACGATGCGAGCGCAACGCAGACGGCGGCGCTGGAACAGGCGGGCTGTGAGGTGCTCACGGTCGCTGGGCTGCCGGAGTTGCTCGCGGAGTTGGGCCGGCGGCGCTGGACGAATCTACTGGTCGAGGGAGGCGGCGCCGTGCTCGGGAGTTTCGCGGACGCCGGCGCCATCGACGAGGCGCACGTCTTCGTGGCGCCGATCCTGATCGGCGGCGCGTCGGCGCCCTCGCCGATCGGCGGTCTGGGATTCGCGGCGCTCGACGAATCGCTGCGCTTTTCGCTGGCCGCGGTCCAGACAGTCGAGGACGATGTTTACCTTCGCCTCGTCCGCGAAGTCCGTTCATGAATAGTCGAACGAGACCGACCGCTCCGTGAACGCGATGCGAGCTACTTCGCTTTGCTGATCCGCAAACTGGTCGGTTCCGCGGTGATCTTCAACCGGGGGATCGTAACGCACCCCGTGGCGTCGGCGCGGGCCTCTCCTTCGGTCGTGCCGAATGTCCAGCGTACTTTTTCGCCTGGGGCGACCCGAAGCATCTGCAGTCGGCGCAGGCTGACGTCCGCGCTTGCCTCCCCCGGAATCGCGAACGTCGTCTTCAGTTCCGAGGGCGTGACAAGATACAGGGCCGCCTCGATTGCGTCCGGCGTTTCCCGTACGTCTTTCCACCGGAAGAACGCGTTGATTTGGCCCGCCTTCTTATCGGTCAACTGATTCGGCCAGGGCAACGGGTCATTGGTCGAGGCATCGGTGAACGCGGGATAGGGGGCGCTCTTCTTGACGCTGAGCCAATCGAACGAATCGAACAGATCGTTCACTTTTCGGATGTTGCCGTGATTATTCGCATGGCCGAACGGCCCCCAGTACAGGAAGAGGGCATACTTTCGCTCGTTCATCGCCTTGACGAAGCCGTCATGGCCTCGGGACCAACCGTCGTTCTGTGCGGAATAGTCGACGACAATCGGCGGGTCGGGGAGCACGACGTCCGCCGGCAGCGTTTGCGGCGGGAAATACATTCGGCTCGAAACGTGTTTGACCTCGGCGGGGACGTTCGCCTTGACGGCGGCGAAGACATCGCCGTGGCGCATGCCAATCCCCAGGGCGCCGCTACCCCCCATGGAGTTGCCGCACAGATAGACGCGGTTCGCGTCGATGCCGTAGTGCGCGATCGCCCACTTCACCGTATCGATGACCCGCTTTTCCGTGGGACTGACGTCGGGGCCGGGATACTTGTTGATGCCCCACCACCAGTCCCCCTTGTTGGCCCGGCAATCGAGGTAGAGGGCAAAGAAGTCCTCCGGCGCATGGTAGATGTCGTGGTTGCCGACCTTGGCGGTGCAGGCCAGGCACGAATGAACGTCATGCCCTGCGGAATGCAAGACCACGTAGAGCGGAGCGTGAGGTTTCGCCTGCTTGGGATGGAGCACCAAGAAGGTATCTCGCTGAGGCTCCGCATAGCCCCATTCTTTCTTGCTGGCGTGCTGGAAGACTTCCAGTTTTCGCCCGGTAAACTCCGATTCTTTTTGCTTCTCCGGAGCCCAATCCGCTTGCTGGGCGGCGGCCGCGGTTGCGAGTGTTAGAAGGTACGCCAGCGCATGGAGGGTTTGCTTCATGTGTTTTTCTCTATTCTACGACGCGGGCAGGCGGAACCCGCCAGCGAGATCCGTTGGACTGACTGCGAAGGCCCGGCTATGGGCGTTGAATCTTCGGCAACCCTTGTTCACAGCATCATAGTCGATTTCTTGCGGCTCTTGCCAGCACATTCCCGATGAAAATGCGATGCCTCCCTCTGCCATTCGGACGCTTGAGCCTCGCACCATTCATGGGTTGACCATCGCCTCAAGGGCATCGGCCATGCGCATCGAAACGCCGATGGACGGACTGGACCGCCTCATCGCGGCTCTGACGGTCGCGGACCTGGCGGCGGTCCGCACGAGCGTCGAGTGCGGCACGCCGCTGGGCGACGCGGCCGACCGTTTGCACTCACGTCAGTTATGGCCTACACTTGCGTAACTTCGGAGGCCAAACCATGCGCATGCTCATCGTCGGCGTACTTCTCTCGCTCGGTTCCGCGCTCACCTCGCCGTATCTTTACGGCGACGACTGCGATACCGGCGGTTGAAACCCACGGCCTGCCCGGGCGGTTCGTCCGGAACGCAAACTCACGAAGGAAGAAACCGCCCGCCAACAAATGCTCGTCTACGGCGTCGTCGCTGCGTGCGGGCTGGCCGTGCTGGGCGGCATCGGAAAACTTGCCTACGGCATGGTCGAACACCAACGGCAATTGGCGCTGCGGCCGAGAAAGCCGTGGGATCTGGGTTAGGCGTGCTTTCCGGGTGGCCCGGGCCGCGTTTCGTCGGTAAAATCGGGGGAGTGAACTCCACCTCCGCCTCCCCCCGAGTTTGTCATGCGCACTCTGCTCGCCTGTTGGATTCTTTGGGCCGTGCCAGTGGCCGCGGCGGAACCTTTCCTGGAAAAGACCGATCTCTTCGAGGCGGGCAAGGACAGCTACGGCCTTTACCGAATCCCCGGCATCGTCGTCTCAGCGAAGGGGACGCTGATCGCGTACTGCGAAGCCCGCAAGAATGCCGGCGGCGACTGGGGGCATATCGATCTCGTGCTGAGACGTTCCACCGACGGCGGCAAAACCTGGCTGCCGCGTCAGTTCCTCGCGAATCCGGAGATCCTGCCCGGCCCGTTCGCCCGCAACCCCGCCGCCGTCGCCCAAAAACTGGGCAAGGACGGGCAGACGACGTTCAACAATCCCGTCGCCATCGCCGCCAAATCCGGAGCCGTCCATTTCCTCTTCAACGTCGAGTACGGCCAATGTTTTTACACGAAGTCGACGGATGACGGCGCCGCCTTCGCCAAACCGGTCGAGATGACCAAGACCTTCGAAGCGTTCCGCAAAGTCTATCCGTGGAAAGTGATCGCCGTCGGTCCGGGGCACGGCATCGAACTCAAGTCAGGCCGGCTCGTCGTCCCCGTTTGGCTTTCGACCGGCGACGGCGGCCACGCTCATCGCCCGTCCGCGGTTGCCGTCATCTATAGCGACGATCAGGGCGCCAACTGGGTCGCCGGCGCGTTCGTCTGCAAACATCCCGAGGTCGTCAATCCCAGCGAAACCGTCGTCGTCGAGCTCTCGGACGGCAAGGTCATGCTCAACATCCGCAGCGAGAGCAAAGAGCAGCGCCGGCTCGTCTCGATCAGTGACGATGGCGTGTCAAACTGGTCTCGTCCCGTATTCGATCAGAAGCTCGTCGAGCCGATCTGCATGGGGAGCATCGTGCGTCACACCGCCAAGGACAAGAGCCGAATCTTGTTCGCGAATCCCGATAATCCGATGGGCCGGCAGCGCAAGAACGTCTCGGTTCGGCTCAGCTACGACGACGGTAAGACTTGGGCGGCGACGAAATCGCTCGAACCCGGCGCGAGCGGCTACAGCGATCTCGCCGTGGGCCCCGACGGCACGATCTACTGCTTCTACGAGCGAGGCGCCGACGACGGCATGTACCGCACGCGGTTCCTCACGGTCGCGCGTTTCAATCTCGAATGGCTCACCGGCGGCAAGGACACCACGCGATGAATCCGATTCTCGTCACTGCCGACCGTTTGTGGGACGGCACCGGTCAAGCGACTCTCGTTCGTCCCAGCGTGCGCGTTGCTGACGGCAAGGTCGAAAGCGTGCAGACCAGTCTGCTGGCGCCGTCGACGTGCACAGGCGAGCGAGTCGATTTTCCCGGCTGCACCATTCTGCCGGGACTCATCGACACGCACGTGCATCTGGTGATGTCGGCCCAGGAGACGAACGAGGCGATTATCGAACAGGTCGGCCGCGAGTCGGGGCCCGAGTTGCTCGCGCGGGCGGCGCTCAACGCGCAACGGGCGTTGCGTGCGGGGCTCACCACGCTGCGCGATTGCGGCGGCAAGGGGAACTTGATTCAGATACTGCGTGACCGGATCCGCGCCCGCGAGGTCGAAGGTCCGGACGTCCTCGCGTGCGGCATGCCGATCACGACGACGCTGGGGCATTGCCATTGGCTCGGCCTGGTTGCGAACACGCTGGAGGAGGTCGACGCGGCCGCACGCCGAATGCTCGAGGAAGGCGCCGACTTTTTGAAAGTGATGGCGACGGGGGGCAACATGACGTCGACCTCGGATCCGATGAAGGCGCAGTATGGCCCCGAGCCGCTGCGTCGCATCGTGGAGATCGGGCGGGCCGCCGGCAAACATTCCGCCGCCCACGTGCTGAGCCGGGCAGCGCTTCCCGACGTCGTTGCCGCCGGGTATCGGACCATCGAACATTGCGACATGCGCGTCGAAGAGAATCGTTACGACTTCGATGCGGATCTCGCTCGCCGCATTGCAGGGGAAGAGCAGTACGTCGGCTTGACGATGTCGGGGACGACGCGCCGCGCGTTCTTGCCGGCGATCCGCGACTCCAACTCGGGCCCGGTGCGTCGGCTCGACATGCGCTTTGCCTGCGAACGTCGACTGCTGGACGCGGGCATCCGTTACACGCTCCACTCCGACGCCGGGGTGCGACTCACGCCGATCGAACATTTCAGCCTGGGCCTGCAAGCCGCGAATCTCGAGTTGAAGTTGACCCCGCACGAAGTGTTGCAAGCAGTGACGCGCGTCGCCGCCGAGGCGATCGGCTGCCCCGACCGCGGCGTGCTCACGGCAGGTAAACGTGCCGATCTGATTGTCGTCGAAGGCGACCCGCTCCGCGACCTGGCATGTATGAGCAACGTCAAGGCGGTGATGAAAGCAGGCCGCTGGGTGTTGCGCGGGTAGTGAGATGCCAGAATAGCGTAGGCGATCCCCTCGCGTCTTCAGCGCACCGCTTCCCGTAGCAAGGCATCCGCCGCCCGTTCGATCTCGTCCGCGGTCGTGAATCGGCCCACGCTCAGGCGAACCGCGCCTTTTCCCAGTTCCGGCGCCACGCCCATCGCGCGTAGCACCGGCGAAAGTGCGACGTGACCTTCATGGCACGCGGAGCCCGTCGATGCCGCGACCTCCGGCGTTCGCGCCAAAAGCTCGGCGCCGACGTGGCCCACGAAATTGACGTTGAGCGTGTTGGGCAATCGCTCCGCCTCGGCGCCGTTCAAAACGATCCGCTCCCCGAGTCCCTCGTGCAAGCGCTGCCACAACCGATCGCGCAGGGCCCTTAGATCGTGCGGCGCCTGCGCCAGTTCGCACGCCTTGCCCAGGCCGACGATGTACGGAACGTTCTCCGTCCCCGCACGCCGACCCCCTTCGTGACCCGCCCCATGCAGGAACGTCTCGAGCTTCACCCCCCGGCGAACGTACAAACAGCCGACGCCTTTGGGGGCGTACACTTTGTGCCCGGCGACGCTGAGCAGATCGACGCCCAGGTCGTCCACGCGGACGGGAATCTTGCCGACCGACTGGGCGGCGTCGGTGTGCAACAGGATGCCATTCGCTCGCGCCAGGTCGGCGATTGCGCGGATCGGCTGAATCGTGCCGACTTCGTTGTTCGCGTGCATGATGCTGACGAGCACGGTCTCGGGCCGAAGTGCGGCTGCGACCGCGCCGACTTCGACGCGCCCCACGGCGTCGACGGAAACCTGCGTCACGCTGCAGCCGAGCTTACGAAGAAATTCGCACGGCGCGAGCGTCGCGGGATGTTCGATGACGCTGCAAACGACGTGCGCCCCGGGCAGTTTCGGAAACACGACGCCCTTGATCGCGTGATTGCTCGCCTCGGTGCCGCCGCTGGTGAAGACGATCTCGTCGGGATGAGCGCCCAGGAACGCGGCCACCTGCTCACGGGCGCGATCGAGGGCGTCATGCGCGGCTCGACCGAAGGCGTGGGTGCTGGAAGGGTTGCCGAAATGTTGTTGCAAAAACGGGAGCATCGCCTCGCAGACGGCGGGATCGATCGGCGTGGTCGCATTGTAGTCCAGGTAGATGGGTCGCGTCATGAAAGTCTCGCCCCAACAAACGTCGTTACGATTCTTCGAAATGCAGCGTGATGCCGAGTTCTGCGAGCCGACGGGTCAGCGGTTCGATCTGGGTTTCAAGCACGGCGAGGGCGACGGGGCCTAGGCGGGCGTGGAGCAGCGCGCGAGTCTCGGGCCATTGCCAGAGGCCCTCGGCGAGCGCTTCGCTGGGGATGTGCAGAACGATCTGCCGACGAACTTGCATCGGCGGCGCTTCGGCGCCGACCAGGAACAAGCGGGCGGCGGGGGCGAGCGGCATGCCGGTGCGGTTGTGGAACCACTGCTCCAGCGTGGCGAGCGGCATCCCCTTGAGCCGGGCTTGAGCCATCGACGCCGGCGTGATGCGGAATTGACGTCGGCCCGGAATGCTCGAGCCGCCGAGCGGCTCCGCGAAACGACTGAGCTCCGTGTCGAGCAACAGATCCGAACGCGAAAGATCGACGCTCAGCGTCACGCCGTCGGGTTCGACCGAGACGCATTTTTCCGGCGGCAGGACGTAATCGCGGGTGCCGGTCATGCGGAAATGGCGGTAGTCGATCTGGCTTTCATTGGCGACGACGGCGAGGCGATCGGTCAGCTTGATGGCGGGGAGGCCACGCGCCAGGGCGTCGCTCAGTTCCGCGGGGCCGGGAAATTCGAGCAGGGCAGCGGAGGGATAGACGGTGATCCGTTCGCGCTTGTTGGACCAGGTCTTGAGCGCGTCCAGCACCGGCGCCGGCGTCGGCTTCATGCCGTAGCGGTCCAGCGTCTGCACGATCGACGAGAACGATTCGCCCATTTCGAGCGCGCGGTAGACGCTCGAGGGCTCCAGCTGGAGCGTGCAGGCGCCCCCCAGACCCTTCCAGGTCGCCAGGCGCGTTAATTTTACTACGAGTTCTGGCGTAAGCCCTTGACGATACGCAAGAATCTCGAGATTGGGCTGAACGAGAATGGTCTGCGGAAACTGGGGCGCTGGCACGGGCGCGTCGCGGTAGCCGAGGATGCGCTGGCCCATCGGCGAGAGCCGAACGCCGAAGCCGCCTCCCGCGAGTTTGATCGCCTGCACGAGTTTGAGCGGATAGGCGACGCCCAGGAAGAAGGCTTCGAGCGCGAGCGGCTGCGCGGGGGTTTGTCCCTGCCAATAAGGGTGCTTGCGGACGAGGGAGCTTTCGAGAGCTTCCGGCTGCGCCCAGGCGTTCTCCGGGAGCAAGCCGAGCAGCGTGAGCGCCAGGATGTAACACGGGAAGTGCGGCTGGGCATTTTCCAGCGTCACGTCCCAGCCGACCTTGGCATTCCAGCTTTGCACGCCCAGCAGGGACGACCAAAACTTCGTCAGCACGGATTCGAGATCCTGGGACCATTCGCTCGCCAGCGGCTCGGCCTGGATTTCGCCTTCGATTTCGCGGAGCAGTCCCGCGGCCAAGCCGAGCGCGACGGCCCACAGACCAGGGTCGGGGATTTGCCCGAGGCCGTCCGAGGGCTGTGCGGCCAGGAGCGAGTCTTCGCGCAAACGGTCGAGGTCGCGTTTGAAAAAATCGCGTTGCTGCGTGCGGCGCAGCGGCGCGGGGGCGATGCGTTGCCACATCGCCGTCAAGCGCAAGAGCCACTCCAGGCCGTCGGATTCGAAGCCCGTCCCCGCGTTTTCGACGTACCACGCCCCTTCGGGCGGCGTCAGCGGTTCGGTGAGCGCCCGCTGAGTGACAGGGGGGTAGAAGAAGACTTGTGCAGCGGGAGTGGTCGCAAGCCAGGCGTCGAAATCCTTGAAGCGAACTTTGCCCGCGACTCCCGGCGCGAAGAGGAGCGGATATGCGAACCCTGCCACGAACAACTCGCGTAAGTCTTCGAGGCCGTCCACGGAGCCCAGGACGTGCGCGAGCGGCAGGAGGGCGCCGACCGGCCAACAGGGCTGTTTGCTATGTCCGACGAGGGCGAGGATTTGTCGGCCGCCGGGGGGCATCTCCTTGATTCGGCGATCGATGACAGCGGGGTTTTCGAGAGCGACGAGATTGCGTTCGACGAGTTCTTCCGGGGGCCATTGGTTGCGGGGCCGGGAGAGCTTTTGCGAGACCAGGCGGAGCAGTTTTTCCTCGTACCCGCTGAGCGTATGCGCCAGGTGGTCTTTCCAGAGGTCGCCGGTCAGCTCCATGTAGGGTTTTATGTGTCCTGAGAAATCGTGACGGAAGCGGCGACGTAATCGACCTGATTCGAAACCGTGCGAGAATCCGGGGGCTCACGCCCCCGCTCGCCTTGCGATTAAGTTTGCTCCGGAGGAGGAGGCGTTTCTGCCGCGGCAGGAGTCGGCGGCGGTTCCGGCGGTTTTACCTGTTCTACCGCGGGTTTATCGACGGGCTTGGTAAAGAACACGCTCAGTTCGCCGAAAGTTCGCAGCGGTTCCTTGCCTTGCAGGGCGGCGGTCGAAAGCTTCGGCTTGGGCGCCTCCCGGCGCGGCTTGCGCGGCGGAGGAGGGGGCGGCGGCGGCGATTGCGGACGACTCTCTGCGCCAGAACGTTGATCTGGCCGGCCTCCCGATCGAGGCGGACGCGGACCACGCGGATCCGGACCTCGGCCCCGCCCCTCGGGACGCGGACCACGCGGATCCGGGCCCCGATTCTCCTGGCCCTGCGGCGAACCCTGTCCCTGGCCTTGCGGCGGACCGCCGGGACCGTCCGGACGTCGGCCGCGCGGCGGGCGGTTGCCCCCCTCGCGCGGGGCGCCCTGGTTTCGCGGCGGCGCGGGACGGCGCTCTTGCGGCTTACGCTCCGTCCCCGGTTCGATCATCGTCAGCGACACTCGGCCACGCTCTTGATCGATCTTCTCGACCCAGACGCGGACGACGTCGTTCACCGCGACCACGTCCGAGGGATTCTTGATGTAGCGATTCGCGATTCGGCTGATGTGCACCAGGCCGCTTTCCTTGAGGCCGATGTCGACGAAGACGCCGAAATCGACGACATTGAGCACCGTCCCCTTGAGCTCCAGCCCGGCGCTCAGGTCTTCGAGCTTGAGAATCCCCTTCTTGAAGATCGGCGGCGGCAGCTCCTCGCGCGGATCGCGGCCCGGCCGCAAGAGCGCCTGCACGATGTCCTGCACCGTCATCGGCCCGACGTTGAGCTTGCGTGACAACTCTTCGACGTTCAGGGCCTTGAGCTTGGCGTGCAGATCTTCCTGTGCCGACTTGTCCTCAATGACGCTCGGGGAGGCGCCGACCTCGGTCAGGATCTTTTCCGTCGTCTCGTAACTTTCCGGGTGGATCCAAGTTTTGTCGAACGGGTTGGCGGCGTCCGGGATCTTGAGGAACCCGGCCGCCTGCTCGTAGCGCTTGTCACCCAGGTTCGGTACCTGACGCAGTTGATCCCGGCCCGTAAAGGGACCGTTCTTTTGACGGTACTCGACGATCTCACGGGCCACCAGCTGGTTGAGCCCCGAGACGTGACGCAGAAGGGGTACGCTGGCGGTGTTGACGTCGACGCCGACCTGATTCACGCACGATTCGACGACCGCGTCGAGCGATTCCTTGAGATCCTTTTGGCCCATGTCGTGCTGATAAAGGCCGACGCCGATGTTCTGCGGATCGACCTTGACCAGTTCGCTGAGCGGATCCTGCAGTCGCCGACCGATCGAGATCGTGCTGCGGATGGTTTGATCGAGGCTTGGGAACTCCTCGCGGCCCACGGGGCTGACGGAATAATGGCTGGCGCCGGCTTCGTTGACGATGACGTACGAGACGTCGGTGGCGCCGGCGCCGATCACCTCGGCGACCAACTCCTCGGTCTCCCGGCAGCCGGTGCCGTTGCCCAGGGCGATGATTTGGGCCTGATTCTTGAGGATGAACTCCAGAAACTTGGAACGCGCCTCCGCCTTCTTGTCGACGGGGATTTCAACGGTCGGTTGCGTGACGGCCACGGTTTCGGCGGCCGACGCCGTCGCAGCCGGGGCGTCGGCGATGGCCTCGCCGGAAACCGGGGCGTCGCTGCCTTCGGGAAGCTGCTTGGGTTGCGCGTTTTCCAGCGGCGGCGGCGAATCGGTCACCCCTTCGGACGCAGGCGATTGATCCGCGGCGGGGGGAGGCGCTTCGCCTACGGAAACCGTCGCATTCTCCGCGGCCGGCTTGGCAGCCTCGGGTTTGTCCTTCTTCCCCTTGCGCGGCGGCGGCGTGAACGGGTAGATCACGCTGTGTTCCAGCAAGTTGCCGAACTCGTCGAGGGCGGCGAGTTTACAGCCGGTGCGAAACGCCGGGTCAATCGCCACGATGCGTTTACCGCGCAGCGGCGGTTGCAGCAGCAGGCTGCGCAGGTTGCGGGCGAAGACGTGAATGGCGTGCTGTTCGGCCTCGTCGGTCAGTTCGCCGCGGATTTCGCGTTCGAGGCTGGGGAGTAAGAGCCGATTGAGGGCGTCTTCGAGCGAGGTCTTGAGAAGCGCGACGTGTGGCGAGCGGAACTCGCCGCCCGGCGCCAACACTTCGCCGGTCATCTCGATCTGCGGCTCGACCGGAATCGATTCGACGAGCGGCTTAACTTCCTCGGTCTGCGGGACGTGTTCGGCGACCGGAGCCGGCGCTTCCTCGGATGCGGGGGCTTCGGCGGGCGTTTCGCTCACCGGCGGCGCCAGCGGCGCGGGAGGTTGCGGAACGGGGGGCGTCTTGCCGACGCGCTGCAGCAGCACGGCCGACAGGTTCTCCAGTGCGACGGCGGCGACGCGGTCCTTGTCCCACTCGAAGCGGGTCTTGACGGCGCCTTCTTTTTCCGCGCGATTGATGGCCAGCACGCGATGCGAAGGAATGTCGCGCGCCGGCTCGCTGAATTCGAAGTAGTCCTTGTACTCGAGCCCCTTCCCCTCGGGGAGTTTTTCGCTCTTTACGGAGCCGACCTTGCCGGTCGCCCAGAGCGTGGTGCGGACGGGATGACGAATCTCCGCCGACTCCGCCATCATCTCGGCCAGGATATGCTGCACGCCCAGCTTGACGTCGTCGGTCGTGTTGAGCGCCTTCTCGGGATTGACCAGCGTCGGCAATAGCTCGTCGAACGCGGCAACGGTCGGGTCGCTGTACCAGATCGCCTGAGCGACGGGATCGAGCCCCTTTTCGCGGGCGGCTGCGGCGAGCGACTTCTTTTTCGGCTTGTACGGCAGGTACAGATCTTCGAGCCGTTTGGTCGTGTCCGCGGACTGAATCGCTTGCCGAAGCTCGGCCGTCAGCTTCCCCTGGTTCTCGATGGTGCGCAGGATGGTCTGCTTGCGGTCGTGCAGTTGCCTGAGGAGCTGCACGCGGATTTGAATTTGGCGGATGACTTCTTCGTTGAGCCCCCCGGTTCGCTCTTTGCGGTAGCGAGTGATGAAGGGAACGGTATTGCCATCATCGAATAACTGCACCACAGCCTCGACTTGCACCTTGCGGATTTGCAAGTCTTGAGCGATACGCGAGCATTCGTGCGGGGAGATCGGCTGCATTGTTTATCCAACCCCATGGAGACGGGGGAAAAGGAACGTCCGCTCCTCCCCTGGCGGAAGAGTCGAACCGGCATAACTTAGGGTTTGGACCCGTCAAAGTCAAGAGGCGCGGGAGCCTGGAGAATACCCTAAAACCGCAAATTTCAAGCGGTTCGGACGAAGGTTTCGATCCGTGAATCAACCCGCCTGAGCGGCCGGTTTGCGAAAAACCAGCTCGAAGAGCCCGGCGCCGGCAATCGCGCCGACGATCGGCGCCAGGACGTAGACGGTGAAAAACCCGCGGCCATTCGGGCCCGGGATGGCGACTTCGCCCCAGCCGAGGAAGTAAGCCATGAGCCGGGGACCGAAGTCGCGCGCGGGATTGAAGCACGCCTGCGTGAGCGGCGCCAGCACTGAAATCAGGATTGACACGGTCAGACCGATGAAGACGGGCGCGAGCGCGCCGGAACTATTCCCGGGCGTCGTGAGGGCGAAGACGACGAACGCGAGGATTGCCGTCCCGAGGACTTCCGCGACGAGGGCGGACGCTTCGGGGAATTTGGCGTAATGGGCGTCGCGATCCTTGGTTCGATCTTCCGGAGACGTTTTGTCGGTCCAGGGGTTGGCGAGTCCGCCGGGGTTGGGGTAATATTCGCCAAAACACATGGCAGTGATCTCGCTGCCGGGCTGTCCGCGCGTGACCCCGTAACGGCTTTCGCGCTCCATGTAATAGGGTTGAAACAGAAGGTAGAGCACGCCCGCGGCGGCCATCGCTCCGAGGAGTTGGCTGACAATGTAGAGACATGCCAGGGAGCGCGGGAATCGGCCCCAGACGGCGAAGGCGAGGGTCATCGCGGGATTGATGTGGGCGCC
>JBBQPM010000105.1:0-23619 GCA_038217425.1 Gemmatales bacterium | reverse complement strand
TCCGCGACGCGCCAGTAGCGTTCGACGGCATGCAGCCCCTCGTCGCGATCTTCGATGCGCTCGGTGTAGAAGTACCGCGCCCCTTCGCGCGCCGACGCCAAGCCCAACCGTACCTTGGCCCCGGTGGCGTACGTCATCACGCCGGTCCGCAGGAGGCCTTGTAGATCGATGGCAAGGTCGAATCGCTCGCGCCGTAGTTCCCGAAGGAACTTGCCAAAGCCTAGCACGCCGTCAAGGACGCTGCGCTTCCCGGCTCCGCGGTCGAAGGGGATGACCTGGTCGAGATCGGCATGATTCTTAAGTAACGGCTCGTAGATACGATTGACGACCCAGGCGAGATGGGCGTCGGCGAAACGCGTGCGCAGCGCCCGCAGCACGGGAAGGCTGTGCATGATGTCGCCCAGGGCGCTGGGCTTGATGAGCACGATCCGTCGAAGCGTCATGTGCGAATCCTTTCGCCTTGCATTCGAAAACGCGTCCGCGCCGCCAGGAGGCGGCGGCTAAACGGGGTCAGCCTCGCTTCACCTTGGGCATCAAGGGCAGCATGAGCAGCACGATCGCGCCGCCCACCACGTACGGCGCCAGGTGGTCCGGCGTCGCCTTGTACATCATCAGGAAGATCGGCGGCGCCAGGATCCGCGCCAGCGACGACGCCGACTGGTTGACCCCCATGATCTCCCCCTGCCGCTCCGAATCGGCACGCCGGGAAACCAGCGCCTGAGCCGACGGCGTCAGAAACGCGAAGCCCACCACCGCGAACGTCAGGCCGAGGTAGACGAGCCACATCGTGACCTGCTTGGCGCCCTCTTGTCCCATCACTTCCCACGTCACCAGGCCGAGGATCCAGACCCCCATGCCCATGAAGAGAATGCCGACGGTCATCAGCGCCGTTTCGGACATCTTCTTCGCGGCTCGGCGGTAGAAGAATCCTTGCGTGAGCATGAGGACGAAGCCGACGTAGGCGAAGTAGAGGAAGATCGAGTCATCCGGAATTCTCGCGACTTCCTTGAGAAACATGGCGAGCGTGACCTCGAAGCCGGCGAAACCGAACGTCGCCAGGAAAAAGGCGAGGATCGGATAGAACAAGGCGGGCGAGCTGAAGACCAACTTCCACGCGGCGAAGTCGAAGACCTTGCGCTGGATCGGCGGCTCGGCGCCGAACTGCCGCGTCTCCGGAAGCATCCGCAAACCGAGCAACAGCGCCACCAGCGACAAAGCGGAAGCGGCGTAGCCGATGGCGCCCGGATAATCCTCGAACCACGAGAGGGCGAGATAGCCGATGAGCGGTCCGAAGGTGAAACCGATGCCGAACGCGGCGCCGATGAGGGCCATGCCGTGCTTGCGTTTCTCGGGCGGCGTACAGTCGGCGATGACGGCCTGGGCGGTGGCGATGGTCGCGCCCGCCACACCGGCGCCGATGCGTGCCAGAAAGAATAGCACGAGAGCGAGCATCGCATTCGAGGCCGCGGGAATCGATGCAGCGATGCCGAAGAGCGCGTAAAACAAGACCGAGCCCGCAAGGCCCAACAGTAAGATCGGCCGACGTCCTATGCGGTCGGAGATACGGCCCCACGTCGGCGCGAACAGGAACTGCATCAGCGAGAACGACGCCATCAGCAAACCGACAATGAGACCCGCCGTGGGATGATCGCGGACTTTGCCGTCGTTTTTGGGAAGTTGCAGCACCTCGGCGACATAGGTGTCGGCGATGATCGGCAGCATCGGCAGCACGATGCCGAAGCCCAGGAGGTCGATGAAGACGACGAGGAAAACGATGAAGAGGGCCGAGCGATTCGCCTTGGCCATTTCGGGGGTAGGAGCAGCGGGGGCCGATTCGTTCATGAAGGATCTTTCCGGGCAGGGGGAACACTCAACCGGTTTACCATATCGGCCCACTGCGGACAAGGCGAGAGACGCCCGGGCACTTTCGCCGTAAGATGATGCCTTCGTATGCCCTACTTCATCCTCGATACCGAAAGCATCCCCGACGGCCGACTGCTCGCGCAGGTCAAATACCCGCGCGAAGAACTGACGCCCGACGAGGCGATCGACCGCGCCCAGGCCGAGGCTCGGCGTCAGTCGACGTCGGGCTCCGATTTCCTGCCGGTGACGTTCCACGTGCCGATCGCCGCCTGCCTGGTCGGCGTCTCGGAAGATTACGCACTCGAATCGATTCGGCTACTCGACGCGCCGCACAATCGCCCCGCGGAGATCGCGCGGCTTTTCTGGCAGAGCGCCGGGCGCGCGGAACTCGTGACGTTTAATGGCCGCGGGTTCGATCTGCCTTTGCTGGAACTCGCCGCCTTCCGCTTCGGCCTGGTCTGCCCCAAGTCGCCCGGCCACCTCGACCTCATGGATTGGCTCACCAATCGAGGCGCCTTCCGCCTCGTCGGCGGGCTCAATCTTCTCAGCAAAATCCTCGGCAAACCGGGCAAAATGGAAGTCACCGGCGACAAAATCCTCGGTCTGTACCAGCAGGGCCGCATCGGCGACATCAACGACTACTGCCTGGCCGACACGCTCGACACCTACTTCGTGTTTCTGCGCACGCGCGTCATGGCCGGCGCCCTCACGCTGGAACAGGAGCAGGCGCTGGTGAGCCGGGCGAAAACCTGGCTCACGCAGCAGGTCGTCGAGTTCGCCGGCCTGGCGAAGTATCTCGCGAACTGGGGCGATTGGCAACCTTGGGTGTAATATCGATTCCGTAGGGCAAGCGGCCCGCTTGCCTGGTTTGCAAGGCAAGCGAGCCGCTTGCCCTACGAGTGGAGCAAAACTCGTGGCAAAACCGCGCAAGAAAGCGAAAGCGTCTCCCCGCGCCAAGGTCGCGGCGAGCCCGTTTCAATCCGCCAACACTCCCGGCTTCGGGGAACTTCTGGAACGCCTGGGAGTCTCCTTGGCGGTCACCACGTATCAGGCGGGCAAGCTGATGCTCGTGCGCAGCCGCGACGCGCGCGTCTCGACGCTGCTGCGAACGTTCGAACGGCCCATGGGTTTGGCGATTAAAGAAAGCGGGGAGCTGGCGCTGGGGACGCGCAATCAAGTCTGGTACTTTCGCAACGCCCCCGACATCGCCCGGCAGATGCCGCCTGCAGGGCAGCACGACGCCTGCTTTCTGCCGCGCCGTTCACACGTCACAGGCGACATTCGCGGACATGAACTGGCCTGGGCGGGCGACGATCTCTGGATCGTCAACACCTTCTTTTCCACGCTCTGCGTCCCCGATGCCCACTTCAGCTTCGTGCCGCGCTGGAGCCCTTACTTTCTGCCCAAACCCGCGCCCGGCGATCAGTGCCACCTCAACGGCCTAGCGATCAAGGACGGCAAGCCCGCCTTCGTCACCGCGCTCGGGGAAACTACCAGCAACGAAGGCTGGCGGGCAGGTAAGGCGGCGGGCGGCATCCTCATGAGCGTCGAGAAAAACGCCGTCCTCTGTCGCGGGCTGTCGATGCCGCATTCGCCGCGCTGGTACCTGGATCGACTTTGGCTGCTCGAATCGGGCACCGGCGAATTGGTCACGGTCGATCCGGAAACCGGCCAAAAGACCGCCGTCGTGCGCGTCCCCGGGTTCGCTCGCGGACTGGCGTTCGTCGGCCGATATGCGTTCATCGGGTTGTCGCGGATTCGGGAAACGAGCACTTTCGGCGACTTGCCGATCGCCGCTCAGTCGGCGGAACTCAAATGCGGGATCTGGGTGATCGACCTCCCCACCGGTCAGATTGTGCAATTCATGCAGTTTCAGGCCGGGGTGGAGGAGATTTTCGCCGTCGAGGCGTTGCCGGGGATGCGGTTTCCGGAACTTGTCGGCTTTCAAGACGACGCGGCGCACGGGACATTCGTGATTCCGTGACGGGCTACTTGGGGATGAGTTCGATCTTCAGATTGCTGCCGAAATGCCCATTGAGGCAATCGACCGTCGCGGAGATCGCAGAGCCCCCGCACTTGGTGAAGGTGACGACCATCTTGATCGTCTTTTCGATCGGTAAGCTGGAGCCGGTAATAGTGAACGAGTGCGTGGGGGACGAGTAGGTAACGGTGACGCCCGAGATGGCAGTCCCGGCCGAATCGGTGAACGTGAACGCGATGGTTCCCATGCCGGGAGTCAGTTCGGTCGTTCCGTCCTTGCCGTAAATCTTGACCTTGAAGTTGCCCGCCTCGAGCGAATTCGTGCAGGCGACGAGCGCGAGCAGGCAGAAGAATGCATTGCGGCCGCGAATGATATTCATAGATGGATCCTTGGGGGGTGAGCGTTCGTAAGGGGGTTTCGTCGCCATTGGGGTCAGGGAACCGAAATCACTTCATGATGACGGAGATGATTTGCGGCGCCGCCAACGTTCCGCCTTTGCCGTTGACGCCGGGCACGGTCACCGGGGTGAGGCCGGCGCCCGAGATGCTGAACGAGATGGTGAAATCGCTGTTGGTCCCGCCGCAGGGCGTGTCCTTGAATGCGAATTTGCCGGTGGTCGTCGTAAAAGTCGCGGAGGTGCAATTGGTCGAGTCGCTGTAGGTGAGCGTCAGCGTGAGCTTGGTCGTGCTGATGAGCGTGGTGCCGTTCTTCTGGAAGACGTGCACCTCGTACTGGCCGGCCGACGCGCTCGACGCCGCGGCAAGGCCCAGGACCAGACTAACGAGGATCGACCACGGATTTCGCATGATGAATTTCTCCAATCAATAAACACGCAACGAACGGTCGGGAAGATAAGCCATAACCCACAAACCAGGGCTCAGCAAAACACCGCTCAGGAACGCAATCTACATCAATCAAAATAGGTTGGCAAGCGATAAATTCGCGAATTCAGAATTGTCCCGAGCGTTCGATCGTCTGCAAAATCGGTCAGGTAAAACGCCTCATTTTTGCTTGACATCGCGCGCAACATGCAGAATAATCGGCCACGTCGCCCGAACGTCCCTTCCGATCGGCGACTCACGGAGACGTCCGTATGGCCCAGTCACTCGCCGCCGTCGCGGGAGGTGCGCTCCCCATGGCCCATCTGTCCTGTAAATATCGGGCGGGGCGTACGTTGCTCGCCTCCAGTTGCCTGGCACTGCTTTTACCGATGGCGCTCGCGGCCCAGGACGAAGGTTTTCGCAACTTCGGCTCGGCCGACTTCGAACGCTTTCTCACGCAAGATTTGCGGAAAGAATTCGACAAACAGCTGCGAAACTTCGGCGCCTCCTACCGCATCAAGCCCGAGAACACGTACACCGCGAGCTTTCACGCGAATAAACAACTCGTGCTCTTCTATGCCACGTACCCGGTTGCCGAACGCATTTCGCTCGAGAAAATCAACGACTGGAACGTCAAGGCGTTCTATTCGCGCGCGTATCTGCTGAACGACGCGCCCCGGCGCCTCGTCTTCGAGGGGACGCTCCCCTTCGCGGCCGGAGTTACGCGGCAGCAAGCGCTCAGCTTTTTCGATCGGCTCGACAACGAACGGCTCGATTTCGAACGCTTTATCGGCGCCGGAGTCAGGCCATTCCCCGGCGGCAAGAACGATCCCGTCGCATTCGCGAAGAACGAGGAGACCGTCCACTTCCCGCTGGGAGCGTCGGCCGCCGAGGCCCAGTCTTCCTGGAAAGTTCGCTACGTCGTCGACCGCGTCCACGGCCTGCGCATCAAGGGAGCGTGGTTCCGACGGCCGGGCGAGAATCCGGAATGGCTCAAAGTCGTCGACGATTTGCACGTCAGCGATCTCTACGTTCCGTACCAGGACAACGTCAATCGCTTTTTCGACATGGACATGCGCCTGCTCCCCAAGCATGGCCCCTGGAAGCTGAATCAGCTGCCGCTGGGCAGCGAGAATCTGCTCGGCCCCCACGCGAAGTTCGTGGACGACGGCTACACCGTGCGTGAGGATCGCGATGCGGGCTTGCTTTGGCTTTACAGCGATCAGATTTATACCATGAGCGGCCAACGGCCGGAAGATCCGCCGCGCACGGGGAAGACGTTCGCCATGCGCCGGCAGGAGATGCAGCTGTGGGGCGTCTTCCAGGGCACGAATTACTTCTACGTGATGCAGTATTCGTTCCAGAACGACGGTTCGATCATTGGCCGACTCGGTTCCACCGGGAAGAATTACCACAAACACAACCGGGTCGGAACCGGTCACATGCACAACACGCTCTGGCGCGTGCAGCTGGACCTGGGAGGCAGCGGGCCCGACGAACCGGTCCAGTTCGCCCGGAAGAATTCGGTGTCGCTCGTTTCGCTGCAAGAATCCAAGGGCGGCCTGGGCCGGGCGAATTCCGTGACGGAACCGCTTCTACAAGAAGGTTCCTGGCTCTGGAAGGCCGAGGAGTTTACCGCCCTGCGGATCGAGAGTTCAGGCGCCAAGAATCGGCTCGGCAATGCCGCCGTCTACGACTTCGTGCCGCTTCGCTACGGCAGCGCCCGGCACTTCGCTCCGGCACGGTTGGGACAACCCAAGAACGCGGCCAATCACATGGTCCCCGGCGACGACTTCACGCATGCCGACTTCTGGGTGACCAACGACGATCCCGCCTACACGGACTATCGCGAACTCCCCAAGTACACGTTCGCCAGGAAGCCGCTGCTCGATCGCCCCGTGATCTGGCACATCAGCTCGAATCTGCACACGCCCCGAGACGAAGATTTCCGCGGCCTGGCGAATTTAAAGGGCGAGCGCGATCAGGGCTGCGCCTCGGTGATGTTCAGCGGGTTCGAGCTTCGGCCCCGCTCCGTGTTGAGGGATACGCCCTTTATCGCGCCAGCCAAGGCGGGCATGGAGAATCATCTGAAGTAATCGTCTGCGTTCGGCGGGACGTTCCCGCTGGACACTACAAAGTCTCGTCTTGCTTACGCCCGGAGAAACAAAACGACGGGCAAAATCCGAGGAGGTGCTCCCATGAGTGCGCTGCGTTGGTCGCTGGTTCTGGTTACGCTGCTCTTCCCCGTTGCCTTCGTTCAGGCTCAGGTTCCTGACGATGAGCAGCTCTTCTCCCGACTTTCGGACACGACCATTGAGAAAATCTTGACCGAATTCCGCATGCCGTTCGAACGCCGGGAAGAGACGTTCAATAACAAGAAGGTGGTGACCTACCACGTGACGGTCGCCAACGGCATGAAAGCCACGCTTCTTAACAGCGGCAACATGGTTTCGCTGTGGAGTTACGGCTTCAAGACCCTGAACAAGGAAGACATTTCTCTCGAGCGGATCAACGAGTGGAACAAGAAGAACAGCTTCTGCAAGAGCCACGTGGAAGCCAACGGCACCGGCGTGTTGACGTCGACGCTGGACATGCTGGACGGGACCAACAAGAAGATCATTCGCGGCTGGATTCGGGAATACGCCGGGACGTTGCCGCGGTTTTCCGAGTTCACGAAGTAACGGAGATTTTTACTTGTAGAGTCGCCGGCTGCATCACTCCGGCAGCCGGCAATACTGCTTGGCGGAGTGCGAGGCGGAAGTATGAAGATCACATCGCTCATCCTGGCAACGCTCGTCGGCGGATTTCTCGCCTCGGGCGGCCCCGTCTTCGCTCAGGGGGACGTCGCCACCTACAGCAAGGAGGCCATGGACGATCTCGTGGGTCTTTTGCGAAAGGCCGGCAAGGAAGGCTACTCGATGGAGGCGCGCACCACGACGATGTTCGGCGGCTGGTTGCCGCGCGGCAAGGGGCAGGGAACCGAAACCTGGATCCCCATGCTCGTCCTCAGAAATCTGGATCCCACGAAACAGTACCGGATCATCGTCTCGGGAGATAACGATACGAGAGATCTCGACCTGAAAGTTCTCGATCCCGGCGGCCTCACCGTCGCGCAAGACGCCACCGTGCTCCGCGATGCCGAGATCTCCTTTCGGCCGACGCGGCAACAGGATTACACCATCTATCTGCGTTTGTTCGATTCCGCCGACAACTGCGTCTGCATCGGCGCCGTGCTCCGGCGAGCTGTCAAGTAAATGAAAGCGAAACTCGCGGCCTTATTCGGTCTCCATGCGGCACTGTCCATCCTGCTGATGGCGTTGTTTTGGGGCGTGATCGAACAGTATGTCGACGAAAAAGTCGGCAACTTGATACGGCAAGAGCAGGGCAAGCCGCTAAGAGAGGCGACGAACGCCTGGGCGCCCGTTATTCTTTTGTTCAATTGTGCCGTGGGCGTCGCGACGTCGCTCCTGGGTTTGGTTCTCGGCGTCATTGCCCTGAGAGCAGGGACGCCGGGCCGAGCGTATGCCTGGATGGGAATTGTGGGTGCGCTGGTTTGGCTCGTGCCGGGCGGCCTGGGATGCTTGCGAGGATTGTCACGCTTGTGAACGGTTTCGGGTTTGGAGTTGGACATGAAATTTTCGCTCGCGGCTGCTCTGGTTTTGTGCGCCTCCACGGCCATCGTGGCCGGCGAGCCGAATCGTTTCAAGAAAGTCAAAGTCGGCGACTGGGTCGAGTACAAGTCGATGTTGGTCGACGACTCCGGCAAGATCAAGATCACGGTCGCCGACAAGGGCGACAACGAAGTGACGCTCCGGACAGTCGCCACCGACAAGGACGGCAAGGCCAAGCCGGCCAAGGTACGCAAGATCGATTTGACCAAGAGCCTCGATTTGGCCGACACTGACATCCTCCCCAAGGGGCCCAATACCGTCAAGATCGAGAACGGCCGAAGCGGCGCCGCCACGCTCCAGAGCGGCGGGAAGTCATACAAGTGTACCTGGAAAGAGTTCAAAGTCACCAATAAACGCAAAAACCGCGAAAGCGTTAGCGACGTCAAGATCTGGATCTCCGAAGACGCCCCGTTCTACGGTCTGGTCCGCATGGAGTCGGTCGCCAAACTCGACGACTTCACGGTCAAGGCTTCGGTCGAGTTGATCGGTTTCGGCAGCAAGTGACTCACACCAATCCGTAGCGACGGCGTAAGTACCACTCGGCGCCCAGGCATCCCACGAAGAGAACGTAACAAAACAACCGCCCCGAGCGCCACAGTCCCTCGGCCTGCCCGGCGAGGGAGCGGTCGAGTGCGGCCACGCGCCAGTTCGGCCAAACGTGCGTCTTGGCCGGCGCCAGTCGCCGCAACTGCGCGAGATCGCTGAGAGCCTGCAGCAGCTTTTCCTGGTCGGCATGTTCGGCTTTGCCGCCGGAGTTTTCGGCCAAGGCTTTCATCAGACTTTCGTTCACCAGCGGATTGGCGAGTTCCAGGTCGGTCTCGGCGACCAGAAAGCGCGCCTTGCCGACGCCGACGACACTGGCGCCCTTGGCATCCTGGCCCGTCGCCTTCACCTCGAGGAGATATTCGCCGGGCTCGGTAAGTTTTTCGGTCGCGCCTTTGCGGTCGCCTGCGAAGTCGACCTTCTTCATTCCGCTCGGCCCGATTACCTGGCCTTCGAGCTTGGTCGGCTTCAAGTCCGCACCGCCGGGACTGCGAAACGAAAGCCCGAAGTCGAGCTTGCCGCCGACCTCGAGCTGACGCGCGGTCAGCGTCAGATCGAGATGCCCATCGGACTTTTCTTGACGCGCGAGCCAGTAGACGAGTTTGCGCCAGAAGCGTTCGTACCCGGCCACGGCTTCGCGCGATCGGCGCCAGGTCTGCCAGGTGGTATCGCCGGCAAAGGTCATCACGCGTCCCTTGCCGCGCGTCCAGCCGGCGAGCACCGGTTCGCCGGTATCGCGCTTGCGCGCGTAGACCGTCGCCAGCGGATCGACGTCGCCGGGGGTCGCCATCCCCTCGAGCGGTTCGAGATACTTTTGCCACAAGAGCTTGTTGGCGGCGAGGTCGTCGTCCAGACGCAACAGGTAATCGAGTCCGTCCAAAGTCGGTTCCACGGGGATCTCGACCTCGAGTCGGCCGGGCTTATTGAAACGCACCGGGAAGAAATCAGCGAACGTCGACTTGTGCCAGTCGGAGTTGCCGAAAGTCTCCGTGCCGCCGAGCATGATGAGCCCGGTCCCGCGTTCCTGGACCATCTTTTTGATACGTCCGAGCACCGCCGGGTCGCCGCCGGTGAAGCGCTGTGCGGTGAGATCGCCGATGACGATGACATGGTAATGTCGCAAATCGAGGCCCAGGTCGCTCCCTTCGACGTAGTAGACCTGGAATCGTTTCTCGCGCGCCAGCGCATGGCGAATCGCGAAGATCGGTTCGAACGCGCGTTTGCGTCCCTCGACCCAGAGGATGTTGATGCTTTCCTCGGTGACGTCGAAGTACGCGGTCTGTTCGTTGTTAGCGCGACTCGATTCGCCCTCGAGGGGTTCAGCCTCAACGCGCAGCCTGGATTCGCCGCGCGTTTCTGGAGCGGCGAATTCCAGACGCACGGTCTGCGGGATGGCGCCGTCGAGCAGCACTTCGGGATTGCCGCTGAAGAACTTGGTGACGGGAACCATCTCCTTGGAACCGAGATCTTCGACGAAAACCTTGAGCCGAACTTTCGCCGTGGGAATGCCGAGCGCTTTGAAATGGACGACGACGTTCATTTTCGCCTTGGCGTGTACGAGCGGGGGAACCTCGAGTTTTTCGACGATGAGGTCAGGCCGTTGCGGCATGATCGAACCGAGCGTCAGCGCATGGATGGGCCAGCGGCGCTGCCCGAACGTGCGTGCGAGATCCGCGGTTTCATCGCTACGAACCGACGTCTCCCGGCCGTCGCTGAGGAGCACCAGGCCGAGAAGGTTGTGTTCTTCGTGGTCCTTGAGAAGTTGCCGAAGCCAGCCCGCGTGATTGGATCGTTTGCCCTGCACGGGCGTTTGCGGATCGTAGGCCGTGAGGGTCTCGGCTCCCTGATAGTACAAGATCTCGACGCCGTCGAGCGACGCCAATTCGCGGAGGGCAGCGGCGGTGGCGTTCGATTTGAGGAGTCGGCGCGCCATTTCCAGGCGAGGCGTTTGATGGACTTCATCGTCGATGCCCATGCTTGGGGAAACGTCCACGAGCACCAGCGCCTTGGCCGAGCTTGCCGAAGTCGCGAGTTGCGATTCCAGATAGGGCCGGGCCAGGGCGAACAGCAGTGCCAGGACAGCGCCCGCGCGGCACAGCAGCAGCGCGGCGAGTCGTCGGCCTGTGAGCCCGCGCGCCCCGCGGTAGGACCAAACCGAGAACGCCGCCAGCATCAAGCCAAGCACGGCCACGCCCCACGGCCCAACCCGCGGCAACTCCGCCGGCCAATCGACGTCGAATTTCAACTCGCCCCACTTCATGGCGCTCCCCCCGCGGGCTCACGCCGATAAAACCGGTTCGACAGCCAATTCTCCCCCGCGAGCAGCACGATCAAAAACAACAGCAGGTACGGCGTCAAATCCGTCGGCTCGCGCAGGCGCTGCGCGAGGAGATCCCCGAAACTCGTCTGCCGATCGATCGGCATCACGCACCCCGAGCCGAAGAGCGACTCGAGTTTCGCCTCCGGGATCGGCGTGAGGTCGAACTCCTCAATCGGCACGTTGACGCTGAACCGCGCCGTCTCGACGTCGCGCGCATCGCGCACGCTGTAGTTACCCGCAGGCAGCGGACGCCCGACCGTCAGCGCGCCGTTCTCGAAGGTCGCCTTGATGCGCGGCTGAACCTTTTCACTGTCGCGCAGCAACGTGAAGTCGCCCGCTGGCGCGTCGGGGGGAAGCCAAATGCTCGGGCTCGCCTCGGCCGTCGAGAAATTCAGCGTGGGCGTCTGCGACTTCGCCTCCGCGACCAAGTAACGCATCATCAGGTACAGGGCCGAGAGATAGAACGGCGAGCTGCGATAGTTGTGCCAGGCGGGTTCGCGGGCGTCCATCGGCGTCGTCCACTGGATCACGCGCCCCAGACCGACGCTGCGCTGCAGCAACGCCGGCCGATTGCTGTCGTCCTTGTACCGGACCAGCACCCGGCTCTCCTTGGCCGGCTGCACTTCCCAGTACTTCAGCGCCCCCCGGCTTTGCTCTGGCAATCGCAAGAAGCCGATGTTCCCAGCCTGCATCCAGCCCCGCATCGGCGCGAGCGGCGTGTCCCCTTCCACGTCCTCGGGCCGTAATGCCCAGATGACCCGTGGCTCCTTCGCTCCCGCGGCATCTACAGTCTTCGTCCACACGCCTGGCAACCACGAGACGCCCCCCGCGTAACGGGCGAGGTCCATCTCCTCGCCGCCGGGAATCGCCAGCAAGTTTCGGCCGCTCCGCACAAACGCCTCGAGGGCCGGCCACCACGCCGGATCGGGACGGGCCGCGCCCAACAGCACGACCGCGGCGATTCCCGTGAGGTCAAGTTTCTTGCCTGCCACCGGGAGGTGCAGCGAAACGTCGTACTGCAGCTTGCGTAGCGCCGCGTCCATCGGAGCCGCACTTTCGGCGCTCTCCGCGATCAACAACACCCGCGCCGTGGGCGGGATCCAAAAGCTGGCGTAGGTCCGGTGGGAGGCGGGCAGCGGATCGTCGTGCTCGGCGCGCAACTCCAGCGAATGCACGCCGTCCTTGAGCTTCTGCCGGGCCAGGTCCAGCACGATCGACGCCTTCCGCGTTTCACCTTCCGCCAACGACAGCGGCATGTCCTTTCGCTCGCCCAGGCCGAGCCGTGACACCATGGTGTCGCACTTTTCGCCGAGGGCGCGCACGGTCGTCGAGAGTTCCACGTCCTCCAACCCGCTGAGCCGAACTCCGCCAGGAAACTCGATCGGCCCCACGACCAGATCGCGCGGGGCTGGCACGCGCACGTCGAACCACCAGGTGCGAAACCCGCGCACATCGTCGGCGATCTCGGCGAGCACTTTCCGGTTCGGGTCGCCTTCGCTAAGCCCCTCAAGCAACCCGCGCGTCGCGCGCCGGGCGTGCCGTACCGATTCGACGATCGACGTCGGCAGCGGCCGCGCGTCCAGCTGGTCGGCCCGCGACTGCAGCTGCTTGAGCGCCTCGATGAGGGAAGCACGCGTCTCCCCGTGTATGTTTTCGATGAGTTCGAGCGTTTTCGGAAGGCGTGCCTGCAATCGCTTCAGATCGTCGGCGCTGGGCGGGACGGCGTCGATCTTCTCGAGCAGTTCGGAAGTTTCGGGAAGCGTGTTCTGCGCCCGGTCGGAGAAGATGCACAGAAGCCGGGCGTGCCCGAGCGGCGCTTCGCTCCATGCCGGCAGCGCGGCTTGCAGCGTCTTGGCCAGGGAAAGTTGGCTGGCGTCGATGGCGAGATTCTGCACGATCCGCTTGGCTTCAAGTGAGTCGTCGAGCCAGGTCGGCTTCTTGCCGTGCCCGGCAACGCAGATTCGGCTGCCGGCCGGGAGCTTGTCGAGTAGTGCCTGGGCCTTTTGCTTGGCAAGGTCAAGCAGGGTCTCGCCCGCGCGGTACTCCATGCTCGGGCTGACGTCGACGACGAGGATGAGTGACACCGGGTTGTCACTGGTGAGATCGCGGTCGTCCCGGTGGAACCGGGTGCGTGCGAGCGCGAAGACGATGCCGAGAATCAACCCGATACGCAGGAGCAGCAGGAGCAGGTGGCGAAGTTTCAGACTGCGCTGGTTGGCACGCTTCTTTTGCAGCAGAAACTGGAACGCGGGGAAGAGGACGGTTTTGGGGCGTTCGCGAAAGAGGAAGTGCAGGACGACGGGGATAGCCAGCGCCGCCAGGCCGCCCAGGAGTAATGGAAACGCGAAGGACATGTTAAAAACGTCGTTGCCGTTGGATCAAGTATTCCATGAGCGCCTTGTCGAAGTTGATGCTGGTGTCGATCGGCACGTAGTCGATGCCGACGCGAACGCAATGCTCCTGATAGCGGGTCCGATAGGCTCCAAGAGCCTCGAGATAATCCGCACGCATATTCTCGGCGTCGACGGTCATGCGTTGGTTGGCCTCGACGTCCTTGAACTCGACGTTGCCCTCGAACGGAAAATGGACTTCCGCCTCGTCGAGGATGTGGAAGACGATGATTTCGTGCCCGCGGTGGCGCAGGCGATTGAGACTTTCGAGGATCGGCTCGGGGTCGCCGAGCAGGTCGCTGAAGAGCATGACGAGGCTCTTGGTGCGGATCATGGCGCCGAACTGGTTGAGGCTCGCCGGGATGTCGGTAGGCCCGCCTGGTTTCAGATTGGCGAGCATCGCCAGCATCGCCCCCAGATGCGAGCGTTTGCTCCTGGGGGGCAGGCAATGCTGGATCTTGGTATCGAACGCCGCCAGCCCAACCGGATCTTGCTGATGCACCATCATGTACCCCAGCGCGGCCGCCAGGCAGATGCCGTACTCGAATTTCGTAAGCTCTTGTCGATAGGTGTAACCCATCGAGCCGCTGAGATCGAGCGCGAGGTAGCCGGTGACGTTGGTCTCGGCCTGGAACTTTTTGAGGTAGTATTTGTCGGTCTTGGCGTAGACGTTCCAGTCGAGATCTTTGAGATCGTCCCCGGCGACGTATTTGCGATGCTCGCTGAACTCGACCGAAAAGCCCTGAAACGGACTGGCGTGCAAACCCTGGAGGAAACCTTCAACGATGAACTTCGCACGCAGATCGAGCCGGCTGACCTGCTGGATGACGTTCGGCTTAAGATATTTTTCGGGGCTGGCCATGGCTTCCAGACGCAAAAGGACGGGATATTCTCAGATAGGTCGCTGCTTACCTCGGAACTTCTCCGCAAGCTGTCGAGAAGAAATTGCCGCAACCGTAGGGCAAGCGGCCTCGCTTGCCTTTGCGAAGTGAGCAAGCGAGGCCGCTTGCCCTACGAACGAATCGGCGGCGAAATGCTTCGCAAGGACTGCCTTTCTCTGTGCCCTCTTTGGCTTGATCTCTTTTGACAGACTTACTCTTACCCGAACCTTTAGAATACCAGAAAGGAAAATCGGGGAGAAAGATTAAAGATTGGCAAGATGCGAGTCGATAGCTTTCGATAACCAGGGAGTGTCGACCGAAATGGCGATCGCCGAACCGAAAACGACCGCCGCCGCTCCGCCGACCTGGCGGCCCTGGACTTGGGCGTTCAAGAGCGCGACTCTGGTTTGCCTGGCGCTCGCCGCCTACCACTTTTACTACCTTTATCTCGGTTCCAACTTCCACGTCGTCGTCCCGGGCGAATGCTATCGCTGCGCTCAGCTTTCCTCGACGGCGCTGGAAAGCTTCGTCCAGGCGCACGGCATTCGCACGGTCGTCAATCTCCGCGGGGAACATCCGGAAGCGGAGTGGTTTCGCGAAGAGACGGCAGCGATGAAGAAGCGAGGCGTCGCGATGGTCCACATCTCGATGGCGGCAGCGGCGCCGACCGCGGGCAAAGAATTCGCCCAGCTTGCCGAGACCTTGCGTTCAGCGGAGAAACCGATCCTGATCCACTGCCAGGGGGGCGCTGACCGCAGCGGCGTCGGCGCGGCTGCGTTTCGACTGCTGAACACGAACGACTCGCCCGAGCAGGCGCGAAAACAACTCAGTTTCCGCTTCGGCCACGTCTTCTTTGGCCGGGCCCGGGTTCAGCATGAGGTGCTAGATCTGTACGAAACCTGGCTCGCCGAGAATCGTTTGACGCACAATGCCGACCGCTTTCAGACCTGGGCGACGCAGGTCTACTTCTACCCCGGCGGCCCCTTCACCGCCGACGGCCCGCAACCGCACAATCGCCCCTTTCAGATCGCCGAGACCGCCGACGTCACTGCCCCATGAGCGCATCGAGAATATACATCTCCAGCCCCTCGTAATCCCGCTCGGCGCGGAACGCCTCGACTTTCTCGGCGTTGACGCTGCGGGCGACTTCCACCAGCCGTTCGAACATTTTCTTGCTGTTGACCAGATGCTTCGTCTGGTCGGCCGACTTTGTCGTGCGCATCGCCTTGACGTCGAGTCCGATGCAACCGCTGTAGCCCATGCGCTCCAGCACCCAGACAGTGTTGAACGCCCTACGAAGATCGACGGAGCCGAAGGTCTTGTCCTGATCGTACTTGAGCCCGTTTTGATCGTTGAGATGGACCGACCAGAGCTTGCCGTGCCAGAGGGCGTAGGCCATGTCGTCGGCCGGATCGAGCCCCGCGAGGATCGAATGGGCCGACTCGATAAGCACGCCGACGCGCGCCGAATCGCAGGTGCGGTAGACGAGCCCCATGAAATGGCCGACCGTCGGCAGATAGGCCTGATCCATCGGTTCGTTCGGCTTCATTTCGCCCAGGATGCGGATGCCGGGATCGTACTGGAGCATGGCATCGACGGCGTCGGCGATTCGGCCGACCGCGACGACGGGATCCTTGGCTTCGCGGATGTAGCTCCCCTCGCGCGCCAGCCACAGCACGATGTCGCTGCAGCCCATGGCATTGGCGATGTCGATGGCCCGCTTGGAGCGCTCGATGGCGTACTTGCGGTCGCTGGCGGAATTGGACGTGTAGCCGCCGTCGATGGTCTTGGGATGCTCCCACAGACGCGGCGCCACGAACTCGCAGAACAGGCCTTCGCCGTCGAAGATCTTCTTGACCTTGGCGGCGCCCTTCATGGTGGCGGCGTGATCGAGGTCCGCCTCAACGACGTCGTCATCGTGGCACTGCACGCCGTCGAAGCCGAGCTTCTTGTACTCGCGAATCTTGGCCGCGAACGCGACTTCCTTGCGGACCGGCGGTCCGAAGGGGTCGGCGCCCATGCTGATATTCCAGGGACCGAAAGTAAATCGGTACTTCGCTTTCTTCTCCGCCATTCAAGTCGTCCTTCCGGAAACGCCGATATTGAGGGTTGTGTCGCTTCGTAGCGATGCGACTTAATGTACGAATTGGGCAAGTGCGGTGGAGGAGGCAAACGTGCAACGGCTGGCGATTTTGTGCGAAGGATGCGATCGAACGTGGAACGCTTCGAGGAATCTATCATTTTACGAACGGCAGAACCTGGAATCGAAGCCATGTCCCCACTGCGGCAGCTCGACGCTGCGCGCCTGCGATCCCGAGGAACTCGTGGAAACCGCATCGGCCAGCTCGTACTGGCAAGCGTACGCAAATTAGGCGATGGTTAGAGCCCGCAGCGCCCGCAAAGATCGAATTTCGTCCTTGCTGGCGCTGCGGGCTCCCCTTCAACGCTCGAACTCGAAACGAATCGCCCCGTCCTCCAGTTTCAACTTCGCCTCAAATGGCTTGCCGGCCTTGGACTTGAAACCTTTGAGGAGCGGACTCTTGCCTTGACGCAGGATCGCCTGTGCGGTGCGCAGGCTGATCGTTTTGCCCGCGATGGACTTCCAGATCACGAACTTGCAGCCCTCGCGCCAGCCGCTGCAACTGAAGGATCCTTCTTGCTCGACGACCTTGGCTCTGCAAACGGGGCACGTGCCGACATCTTTCCCAGCCTTGGCGGCGGCCGGCTTGCGGGGTTTTCGCGGCGTAGCGTCGGCCTCTTTGCGCGGCTCGGCATCTGCGCGCCGGTTGGACCGTTTCGTTCCGGACTTGTCGGGCTGCGGCCGCGGGGAACCCTGCGGTATCTGGATTTCCAGTAACGCGCCGCTGTCCGACAGATGAAGGAGGATGCCGCTCGAACCTTCGAACGCGGGAGGATGGAGCAAGACTCGTCGCTGCAGTAACTCGCGGATCTGACCGAGGCTGAGCGTGCTCCCCTTGTACTCTTTCCACAGCACGAACGGGCAGCCGTCGCGCCAGCCGGAGCAGCCGTACCCGCGGTTGCCCTCGATGATCGGTCGGCCGCAACGCGGGCATTCGCCGAGCCGAGTCTCGTCGACGCCGGTTTCCGCCGCGGTTCGAATGATCTCGCCGGCGTAACGAATGATCTCGGCCATGAACTGTTCGGCATCCAGATGGCCTCGTTCGATCTCGCGGAGTTTCGCTTCCCATTCGCCCGTCAACTCCGGGCTCTTCAGCCCTCGATCTGGAATCAGAGCGATCAGAAATCGGCCGGCGTCCGTCGCGGTTAGCGATTTCTTCTCGCGAACGATGTAGCCCCGTCCCAGGAGCGTCTCGATGATCGAGGCGCGCGTCGCCGGCGTGCCGAGGCCTTTCTCCTTGAGCGCCTCTTTGAGCAACTCGTCGTCGACCAGCTTGCCGGCCGTCTCCATGGCGCCGAGCAGGCCGGCTTCGGTGTAGGGCTTCGGAGGCGTCGTCTCCCCCTTCTTGACAAACGGCTCATGCGGGCCCGTTTCGTCCGGGCGGAACTCCGGAAGCTCTTGTTCGTCCCCCTTCTTGTCGCTGTCTCTCACGGGATAAAGCACGGTCCAGCCCGGATCCACAATGCGTACGCCTCGCGCCCGGAACGCCACTCCGCTGGACTCGCCGGCGACGCTCGTGATTTCTTTGATGCAAGCGGGATAAAAGACCGCGATCAGGCGCGTGGCGATGGCGTCGTAAACTTTCGCCAGCGACGCCGCGGAATCTCGCGGAAGCTTGCCCGTGGGGATGATCGCATGGTGATCCTTCACTTTGGCGTCGTTGACGATGCGTCCGGTGAAGGCGAGCTTCTTCAAATCCAATCGGCCGATCTCGTCTGGCTTGAGGGAACGAAGATTCGTCAGGATATCGGGGATCTGCGCCTTCATGTCGCTGGTCAGATAACGCGAGTCCGTTCGCGGGTAGGTGATGACCTTGGCTTCGTAGAGGGACTGTGCCGCCTTGAGCGTGGCGTCGGCCGACATGCCGTACCGGCGATTCATGTCCCGCTGGAGTTCCGTCAGATCGTACAACTGCGGGGGAAGATCGCGTTCCTCTTTGCGATCGACGCTCCGAACAACGAAGGGGCGCCCCTGCACCCGGGCGAGGAGTGCGGTTGCTTCGTCTTCCTTCGGGAAGCGGTTGCCGGCGAACTTGAAAAGAACCTTGCGGTAGTGCGTCAGGAGTTCCCAAAACGGCTCCGGCTTGAAAACCCGGATCTCGTCGTCCCGGCGGACGATCATCGCCAGGACGGGCGTCTGCACGCGGCCGACGCTCCAGAGAAGTCCCCCGGCGCTGCGATGGCGCACGGTAAAGTAGCGAGTTGCGTTCAGGCCCACGATCCAGTCGGCCTGACTTCGGCAGCGAGCGGCCGCATACAGCGCGTCGTACTCGGCCAACGGTCGCAGTCGGCGAAAGGCGTCGCGGATGGCGGCTTCGGTGAGCGAATTCAGCCACAGCCGTTGGGCGGGCGTTCGCGCCGAACCGGTCAGCTCCAGGATGTAACGGAAGATAAGTTCGCCTTCACGCCCGGCGTCCGTCGCGCAAATCAACCCATCCGCGGCGCGAAAGAGTCGCTTGATGACGGCGAACTGCTGACGAGCCCCCCTCTCGTCGAGGATCTTGAGTTCAAAACGGTCCGGCACGAAAGGCAACGTCGCCAGCGACCAGCGCTTCAGTGCCGGGTCGTAATCCTGGGGTTCCTTGAGCGTCGCCAAATGCCCCAGCGCCCATGTCACCTGGTATCCATTGCCTTCCAGGTATCCCTCGTGGCGGGAAGTTGCTCCGAGGAACGAGGCGAGTTCGCGGGCAACCGATGGCTTCTCAGCGAGCACGACTTTCATGAAACCTCGACTCTGGACGACGGTTGCCATTCCGAGATCGGCACGTTCACGATTCGGGCGAATCGAGGATTGCCTTGAGGCGATCCGCCAATTGCGTCGGTACTCTCGTCAGCCAAGACGCATCGATCAAGCCGACGCCGATGAGGTCGCGAAGATGCGTGCGATCCTTGTCGCGATTCGAAAGCAGCTTCATGACCACGAGCGTTTCGAGATCGACCACCCGGTAGTCCGCGGAAGGGGAAGCGGTTTGAATCTGCGGCGTCGGCAAGGGATGATCGGGACGGGTCTTTTCGCCGGCGAACCGGAGATGAACGGCTTCGCTGGGTTTGCCGTCCGGTCCGTCGCGAAACATGACGACGCCGAGCAATTCTTCACGGACGAAGCCCGCCAACTCCAGTGCAGCGGCGATCACGGACAGATCCTCGCGGCGCACCAGCAGATCGACGTCGCGCGTGTTTCGCACCGCCCCTTCGTCGATGGTCGCAACCCATGAAGCGACCGCATTGCCGCCGACCACGGCATATGCGACGCCGGCCGCGTCTAGCGCCGAGGTGGCCCGCAACAAGCGTTCGCGCACCTTCGCCACGGCTCGCTCCATTCGGTCAAGAATGTTTCCGTTCATGCCGACGGTCCGAGCCGTCCAGGGGATGTCGCCAAGCTGCTGCTGCATGGGAACAGACACGTTCGACGGTCTCGATTTTCCTGCAAAATTTCGACGCTGACGGTATGAATTTTAGCCCGGTAAAGGGCTCGAAGAAACAGAGGACTTCGAATAATTCCGTCTTACTTCTTGCCCGGCTTCAAATGCCTGTCGAAGAATGCGAGGACGATGGGGCGCAGATCTTGCTGTTTGGGCTGCAGGTGAAACGTGTGCGGCGCGTCCTTGACGATCACGAGTTGATGTTCGACGCCGGCCTTCTTGAGGGCGTCCGCAAAGATTTCCGATTGGAGCACCGGGACGGTCTTGTCCGCGGTACCGTGCAAGATCAGGATCGGCACGTCGGTCTTGTCGACGTAGGTGATCGGCGAGGCGGAGCGATAGAGATCGGGCGCCTCTTCGAGCGTCTTGCCGAGCATCGCCAGCGTCCGTGTCCGGTTCAAGTCGCTGGGGCCGTAAAGGTCTACGGCGCATTGCACGCGGCACGAGAATTCTCCGTACGGACCTTTCGGATCGAGCCCGTCCTTCGCCTGAAGGACGCCGAGCATGGCGGCGAGATGGCCTCCGGCGGATCCGCCGATCACGCCGATATGCTCGGCATCGATTTGCAGACGGTCGGCATTCTTCCGCAACCAGCGGACGGCAGTGAAGCAATCGTGCAGATTCTGAGGCCAGGTCGGTTTGCCTTCGCCGGCCAGGACGTAATTGATGCTGAGGCCGACGTAGCCGTTCAGGGCGAGCGTGGTCCCGATATTGAATTCGCGGGCCGCCGCCTTATCGCCGCCGGTCCAACCGCCGCCATGAATGATGACGACCGCGGGGGATTTGACGCCTGCGGCTCGCTTGACCGGGAGATACAGATCCGCGGTTTCTTTTCGCTCGGGCGCCAGATACGCGATGTCCTGTTCGATCTTCACGCCGTCGGGAGCGGGGGGCAGTTTCGTTTGAGCAAACGTCGGCGCGACCCCAAGCATGCCGACAAAAACCAAGGATGCGAGTTTCACGAGCGGTCTCCAAAAAAAGGGAATCAGCCATCACTGTAAGCGATGGCGCGCTCCAGGGATAGCCATTCCCGGGCCTTGGAGGTCGCTTTACCCGCAACTTCGGCACAATCGTCAAAGTTTCCCAGGCTTAAATGCCGATAGAGCCAAAGGGAACGATTCCTCGTATGGGAATGGACGAGAGCCATGGTGCGATCGGGATTTGCTTTGCTGATGGGCTTGCTGCTCGCGGGTTTCGCGCCCGGGCAGGAGCCGGAACCGCTCGAGCCGATGCCGTGCGGGCAGAGCTGTCGTCCCTGGCTGGAGAGCTTTACGAGTCAGGGAGGCGACGCCGCCGACATCTGCGGCCCGGTCGGACGTTTCTGGTTCTCGGCCGACTACCTCATGTGGTTTCGCAACGGCGACGTTCTGCCGCCGCTCGTGACGACGAACAACGTCGGGACGCCCCTCGCCCAGGCGGGCATTCTCGGCCTCCCCGGCACGCCGACGCAGATCCTGTTCCCCGCCGGCGAAGTCAACGGCGACCTCGCACACGGCGCCCGGCTACAAGCCGGCGGCTGGTTCGATCGCCGACAAACCTTCGGCATGCAGTTCGGCTACCTGCAACAAGCCACGCTCGCCACCAATTTCTTCGCCAGCACCGATACAAACGCCATCCTCGCTCGGCCCTTCATCAACACCACCACCGGCAACAACGGCGACCGCGTCCTCGTTTCCTTCCCGGGCCAACTGCGCGGCAGCATTCTCGTCTCCGAAAGCCAAATGTTCAACGGCTGGGACTTCGCCTTTCGCGGCCTGGCCTTCGGCGATTCCAACTGGCGCGTCGACGCCCTGTTCGGCTACCGACGCCTCCGCTTCTCCGAAAAACTCTCGATCACCTCCGCCAGCGTCGCCCAGGCGGGCAACACGCTCGGACTCGTCCCCGGCGCCACCACTTTCGGCGTCGATCAGTTCAACACCGCCAACGATTTTTACGGCCTCGACCTCGGCTTCACCGGCGAATATCGTTGCGGCAAGTGGACCGCGAACGTCCTGGTCAAGACCGCCTTCGGCAAACTCAACCCCAGCGCCGACATCAATGGCGTCACCATCAACACCGTCGGCGCCAATGTCGCCGCCTTCGAGGGGAACCTGCTCGCCCTGCAAACCAACATCGGCAACCACACCAAGTCGACCGGCATCCTCGTTCCCGAAATCGGCGTGAACCTGGCGTACGACGTCACCGAATCAATCCGCCTCCGCGCCGGCTACACCTTCCTCTATTTGCCCAACTTCTACCGTCCCGGCGAGAACATCGACACCACGGTCAACTCCAACTTGACCGCCCCCACGCGCAACATCGGGCCCGGCAGCCCCAATCTGCTCCTGGGCAACGCCGACGTTTACTTGCATGCCGTCAACTTCGGTTTCGAACTCCGGTACTAGGGTTGACCGCGGCGGTTTTTCCAGGTATCCGCTCCAGGATTGAAGGGGATTTCAATGTTTAAACCCTATTCGGAAGCTGCACTCGGGACGGGAATGTTGCACGCCGCCTGGGGCTTGCCGCAAGCCCTCTGGCAAGGCAGCCCCCCCACGGGCGACCTGGCGCGACGCCTTTACACCCTCGAAGCGCTGCAACCGCCGCTGCAAGCTCAAGAAACTACCGAGCCCTACTCGCTCCCCTGGTTTCTCAGCATCGAGCGCCATCGCCATGGCAAACAGGCCCGCTGGATTCCGCAGATCCTCGAGTTCACCAAACACAACCACGAAACCTTGCTCGGCCTCGGCGACGGTCTTGGCACGGACTGGGTGCAGTACGCCCAGCACGGCGCCCACGTCGTCGTCTGCAGCACCTCGGCGCCTCAGCTCAGCCTCGTTCGCCGAAACTTCGAAGTTCGCGGCCTCAAGGGACGTTTCCTCAACGCCCACCCCGCCCGGCTGCCGCTCGATTCCGCTAGCATCGACGTCGCCTGTATCAGCAGCCTGCACCGCGGCATCGACGCGCCGCAGCAAGTCATCGACGAGGTCTTTCGCGTCCTCAAGCCCGGCGGCAAAGTCCTCGCCGTCACCCCCGCCAAGTTCGACATCCACTACTGGACGCGCGCCCTCTGCTTCTGGCAAAAGAAACCCGCCGAGGCCGAAGAATGCTACACCGGCGCCTCCCTGCGCAGCCTCTTTCAAAGCTTCGGCGAACAACGCATCTACAAACGCCACCTTCGGCGTTCGGAGGTGCCCGGGCTGTGGCGCTGGATCCCCACCGGCTTTCTCGCACGCCTCGTGGGACGCGTCCTGGTCTTCAAGGGATTCAAGCCGCTCCGGGAAACGCTTCCAATGAAGGCGGCGGCGTGATTTCAGCGTCCGGGAGTTGCACGCCCTGGAGGCTCAGGTCGCATCTGGGCACGCCAGCTGCTGGACTCCTCCGTATTGCAAGCCGCTACAACTTGGTCTTCTCCTGCAACTCCGCTTCGTCCATCTCTTCTTCTAACTTGTCTTTCAGAACCTCGACGCACTTCTTGAATCCGTCCTCCACCGAGTCGGATTCGAGAGCTTTCTCGCCCATGTCGCAGACGTAGTCGACGACTTTCCACAACCCGCCTGCCAGATCCCAGAACGACGTCGGATCTTTCTGAATACGCTTGGCCACGTCCTG
>JBBQPM010000104.1:0-23917 GCA_038217425.1 Gemmatales bacterium | reverse complement strand
CGGCTGGGCTCCCCGATTTGCTCGCGATCCTCAAAAAGCCCGAAGCGCCCAATCGCCATCTCGTCGTCAAAACGCTCGGCCTGCTCGCGTGCAAATCCGCCGCGGCCACCAAGGCGCTGGTCGAATGCCTTGAGCACGACGACCGGGTGGTGCGTAAAGCGGCGGCCATCGCGCTCGCCAAGGCAGAGCCGCGCGTGAAGGAAGCGGTCGGGGGGCTTCGAAAATGTCTAAAGGACGCCGAAGCGGAAGTGGTGCTGGAGTCAGCGACGGCGCTGCGTCTGATTGTGGGACCAGACGACGAGGCGCCGCTCAAGGCGCTGATGGAGTTGGCCAAAAACGCGCAGCTAGAGATTCGCCGCGACGCCGCCAACGCGCTGGCGGCATTCGGCGCCTCGGGCACGCCGGCGCTGCCGGTGCTCGCGAGCATGGTCAAGGACGTCGACCCCAGCGTACGCAACGCGGCTGCCTGGGCGTACGCGAAGATCACGACCGCGCACGCCAACCGCGAGGCGGCGACGGTGATGGTCGGCGCGCTCAAGGACCAGAATCCGAAGGTGCGTCAAGAAGCGGCGCGCTTCCTGGGCACGGTCGGCGCCGACGCCCGCGAGGTGGCGCAGACGGCGCTGGCGCAGGCCCGGCAAGACGACGACGAGTCCGTTCGCCGGGCGGCCGCGGATGCACTGGGGAAGATTATGGATAAGTAAAGAAAGCCCAGGGATGGCTTTCCCTGGGAAAACACCAGGGATAGCCGTCCCTGGGCTTTCACGCTACGGCAACTCCAGCAACTCGGCCGGCCGGGGTAAATGACTGGCAGCGTAGGCGAAGCAGGCCCGAATATCGTCCATCGTCAATTCCGGGAAATCCGCGAGCAGCTCAGACACGCTCATGCCCCCTGCGAGATACTGAAGCACGTCGCGAACCGTAATCCGCATGCCGCGAATGCATGGCTGTCCGCTGCGCTTGCCCGGCTCTACGGTGATGAGGTTTGTTTCCATTCCCGCATCATAATCGCCGAGGTTCAGGTCGTCAACGAACGGCGCGTCGACGTCATGCCCCGGCAGTTCGCTGTTTGCATTCATCGAGAATCGCCTTGGTCGCCGTGGCGCCGACGCGCGTCACGCCAATCTTGCGGACCTCCAGCATTCGATCGTACGAACGCACGCCCCCCGCCGCCTTCACCTGAACGTGCGGCGGGCTGAACTTGCGCATCAAGATCAAATCGGGATCGGTCGCGCCGGTGCTACCGTACCCCGTCGAGGTCTTGACGAAGTCGGCGTTCATGTCGCCGCAGATTTTGCACAACATCTCTTTATGTTCGTCTTGCAGGAAGCAATTCTCGAAGATCACCTTCACGATCCCGCCGCCTTGATGCGTGACGTCGACGACGCCTTTGATGTCGTCTGCGACGTATTTCCAGTCCTTGCTCAGCACCTTGCCGATGTTGACGACCATGTCGAGTTCGACGGCCCCGTCGCGCAGCGCCTGGATCGATTCGGCCACCTTGATCGCGGGGACGTGACCGCCGTGCGGGAAGCCGATGGTCGTGCTGGTGAGCACGCCGGACCCTTTGAGAATCTCGGCACACCGGGCGACGTAGTAAGGCTTGATGCAGACGGAGGCGACCTGATACTCGACCGCGAGCTGGCAGCCGGCCTCTAGCTCAGCATCGGTGAGGACTTGCTGCAGAAGCGAATGATCGATCATTTTGGCGAGATCGCGAAACGTCGGTTCAGACATGAGGTCATCCTAACTTTCGAGGGTTGCCGAGCTTGTCAAGTTTGGCGCAGTGACGCGAGGCTATTTTGTTCGCCGGGCCCCGTGGCGGCAAACGCGTCTTGCTTGATTTCCCGTTTTTTGTCAAAGTGCCGAGCGAAACCGGATTTCGAGGAAGGGCCATGGATCGGCTAATCACACTAATCTTTCTGACCGCCTCCGCGGGCGCCCTCGGCGCCCAGCCGCCGGGCTATTTTCGCGTTCAACAGGCCGAGGTGGTGGTCCGCAGCGGTCCTTCGGAGAGCGCTTACGCGGTCGGTAAACTTCGTCTCGGCGAGACGGTGCTCGTCCTGCGCAGCGCCGCCGAGACGCCCGGTTGGCTGGCGATTCGCCCGCCGCTGGGCTCCTTCAGCTGGATCGACGTCAAGCATCTGAAAGTTCTCGACAAGGTCGCCCTGGTCGAAGGCGATCCGCTGAAGGACGTCACCATCTTCGCCGGCAGTTCGCTGACCGCGCAGGAGCCCAGCGTCCCCAGCGCCAACATTCGGCCTGGATTTCTCGTCAACCTGACTGGCCCGCCGATGACGACGTCGGCGCGCACCATGGTGCCGATCGCGGTGATGCCGAACGAGGTCCGCTGGATCCCAGCCAAGGGAGTCGTGGCGCTCGAAACGCCAGCGGCGAGTGCGCCGGCGCTGGCGCCGCCGGGGCCCGGCGAGGTCGCCGTCATCGCCGCGAGCGTCGACGTCCGTAGCGGCCCCGGCGACAACTATCAGCCCACCACGCGACTGAAGCTCGGCGATCGCGTCGCCGTGCTGCGTCCCGGCGTCAACCCGCAATGGCTCGCAATCAAACCCCCGCCCGGCTCGTTCAGCTGGGTTAGCGGCAAACACATTCAGATCAACGAACGCTCCGGCACCCTCAAGAGCGACGGCAAGACCGACATCCCGATCCTGCCCGGCAGCCAGCTCAGCCAACAGGCGCCAGCGGTCGAGAGCGTGCGTGCCCGGGCCGGAACGAAAGTCTACTTGATGGACCGTCCGCTACGGACGTCCGACGGGAATACCTGGTATCCGATTCAACCGCTCGCAGAGGAAGTCCGCTGGCTCCCCGCGTCGGCGCTGCCGCCAGGTTCCGCGGGGCCCGTCCCCATGCCGTTGCCGCCGGAGAAGAAGTAAGTCATTCCGAAGGAGAGTCGTTATGAACCTGCGTTATGCCCCGACGCTGCTCGCCAGTTTGATCGTCGCTGCCGCCGGCCACGGCCAAACGGCGTCGTCCGCTTACATCGCCACGATCACGTCGTCCGAGGTCGAAGTCCGCAGCGGCCCCACCGATCGCTACGGCGCCACCGGCCGACTCGTCAGCGGCATGGCGGTCACCGTCTTGCACGAGAGCAAAGAGTATCCCGGCTGGGTTGCGATCAAGCCGCCGGCCGACGCCTTCAGCCTCATCGAATCGTCGGCCGTTAAAATCGTCGACCGCATCGGCTTCGTCGACATCGACCCGCGCAAGGAAGTCTCGGTCTTCGCCGGCAGCAACACCAGCGCCGAGCCGGCGCGCGAAATGAAACGCGTCAAAGCGGGTTACCAGGTCATCGTGCTCGGCTCCGTCATCAAAACCAACGCCGGCTTGTTTTTGCCGATCGCCCCCGTTGCCGACGAAATGCGCTGGATCCCGCAAGAAGCGACCAGCTCCTACGGCGGCTCGACGCAGATGGTCAGCCAGCAACTTCTGCTCCGCTACCCGCTCCTCCGCGAAGCGGAGAATTACTTACAGGCCGGGGACTATCCGACCGCCTATCGCAAGTTCAACGACGCAGCCGTCTTTTACAACGACTCGATGGTCCGCGGTTACGTCCAGCGCCGTCTGCAACAAGTCTCGCAGCCGCAATCGCCCTGGACAGCGACCTCCGGACAATGGCAGCAAGTGCAACCAAGCCCCTGGAGTCCGGCTCAGCCGCAGTATGCGCAGCCCGATCCGTACGGGCAAGGGACCTTCACCGGTTTCAACCAGGCGCCGGCGCAACCGGCGTCGCAATGGGTTCCCTTCTGGGGCATCCTCGAACGCACCACCTTCCATTACGAGAATCGGCCGGTGTTCGTATTGGTCAATCAAGCCGAGAAGAAGACGGAATACGTGATCGCAGGGCCGAGCCTGTCGCTGGATACGTTGGTGGGCAAGACGATCACGCTCTACGGCGTGTACCAAGTAAACCCAACGTCGGGGCAGCGCTTCATGGTGGCGACGCAGCACGCGCTGCCGCCGGTGAAGTCCGATCAGCCGATCTTGCCGTTTCCGTAACGGGTTCGCTACTGCGTGAGGAAATATATTTCCGGCGGGCATCGCAGTGCCGAGCCGGAAGCGTCAGCGACGATTAGCGGCATGTCGTCGCTGACGCTTCCGGCTCGGAAACCAAACATCTCAAAGAGTCTACGCAGTCTGAGCGAGCGGCGGGCCCGAACCCGTCGCTCGTCTCTTTTTAAGACCGCCTGGGTGGTTAATCTGTATCGAGTGTACCAACGTTATCGATCGTGCCGAGAGTATCGATAAGGTAGGATTGCGGGGCAGTCTTCGGATTTCGGGCAAATCTCATAAAGCCGGCAGTAACGGTAAGCCGAATAGAAGTCTCGGACACAAGGATGAAACCCGATCTGGATGTCGGGGAACCATACCGGAGTCTGGGTTCGCTACGGTTGCGCTTCCAGCCCGGGTCTTTTACTGTCCCACTTTTCGAACAAGGGAGACGAACGTGGGTCCTACGCTCAATTTCTTGGCTGCCGCTTTTTTGTCGTCGCAAACTCAGATGGTGATCGCGCCCGGTGCGACGACGCCGGAACCGAGCCCGCAAGTGCAGCAGTTCATGCCGGCGCCATTGCAGCAAGCCCAAGTGATCCCGGCCGGCCAATCGCTGCCCCCCGCCCCCGGTGGCGCGTGCCCCTGTCAAAACAAAGGCGGCGTCGTCATGCAGTCGTCGCCGCCCCCGGCCAAGGCCAGTGGCTTCCGCCTCTTCGGCAACTCCGCCAAGAGGACCGAGGTCATCGAAACCGCGCCCCCGGAAATCCAGCAGACCGGCGGCGCGACCAGCGATCGCCCCATCCTTAACGGCCTCCGCAAAATCTTTAGCCCCTCCGCCAGCAGCAGCTCCCGGGCCCGGCAAGACGTGATGCCGACGCCCACCGAAACCTACAACCAAAACGATGGCGCCGTCTACTCCACCTCCACCGGCGGCTACCTCAAACGCATGCCCAACGGCATCGAACCTGCCATGCTTCCCCCACAACAGGTCGTCCCCGCGACGAATCTGCCCAACGCCCCCACCAGCAAGGTCGCTCCCATCTCCTACACCGCGACCGCAACCAGCGCCCTCAACCCCAAACTCGCGAGCAAAGTCGGCTGGGAAGCCGATTATTCCTGGATCACCGGCCAAATCCAGGTCGTAGGTCCCAACTCCTACGTCATCCACTACGCGGGCAACGGCGCCGTCGAGCGCTTCTCCGGCCGACTGCCCCTCATCGTCGACGGCCTGAACCTCAGCAATATTCAGGACGGCGACCTCGTCTCCGTTCGCGGCGGGCTGGTGAACCAGTCCGGCCAAACCGCGCTCTACCGCGCCAATTCCATCGACATGATTGAACGTCCGTAACCCTCACGGGGTTTCCTTTGTGCGAACTTCCGAAGCTCCCCTGAGCTTCGGAAGTTTTTTTCGTTTCCCCCGCCCGCCTCGCGATATACTAACGACATCCGCTTCCTCACGCCTCCCGAGTTGGGTTTTTGCCATGAATCGACTCCTCGCACTTGCCGCGCTGTGCCTCGCCTCCGCGCTCCACGCCAACGATTTCGATCCCAAGGGCGTCGAACTCTTCGAGAAGAAGATCCGCCCTGTCCTCGTCGAACATTGTTACAAGTGCCATTCGACCGAAGCCAAGAAGGATCGCGGCGGCTTGCTCGTGGACAATCGCGCCTCGATGCTCACGGGCGGCGACACCGGACCCGCCGTCGTCCCCGGGCAACCCGCGAAAAGCCTGCTCCTCACCGTGCTGCGCTACCAGGGGGACGTCAAGATGCCCCCCAAGCTCAAGCTCCCCGATAGCGTGGTCGCCGACTTCGAATTGTGGATCAAGCTCGGCGCCCCCGACCCGCGCGCCGCGGCGTCGCCGACGACCAAACTCAAATCCCCTACGGTGGAAGAGGGCAAGAATTTCTGGGCTTACAAACCCGTGGTCAAACCCGCGGTCCCTGCCGTCAAGAACGCCGCCTGGCCCAAGTCCGACGTCGATCGCTTCATCCTCTCGGCCATCGAGGCCCGGGGGCACAAGCCCGCCGACGACGCTGCGCCGCGCGTGCTGCTGCGGCGGCTGACGTTCGATCTGATCGGGCTGCCGCCGACGGCGGAAGAGTTGGCGGCGTTTGAAAGCGCCGCCCAGAAGGACTTCGACGCCGCCCTCGAAGCGACCGTCGATCGTCTGCTCCAGTCGCCCCATTTCGGCGAGCGCTGGGGCCGGCACTGGCTCGACGTCGCTCGCTTCGCCGAGTCCTTCACCCTGCGCGGTTTCGTCACCAAGGAAGCCTGGCGTTATCGCGATTACGTCATCGACAGCTTCAACGACGACGTGCCCTTCGACCGCTTCATCCGCGAACAGCTCGCCGGCGACCTACTCCCTGCCGCGGATGCGGCGCAGAAGCGTCGGCAAATGCTCGGCACCACCTTCCTCACCATGGGGAACACGAACCTCGAAGAGCAGGACAAGAAACTTCTGCGGATGGACGTCGTCGATGAGCAGCTCGATACGCTGGGCCGGGCGTTTCTGGGTCAGACCATCGGCTGCGCCCGCTGCCACGATCACAAGTTCGACCCGATCCCGACGCTGGATTACTACGCTCTCGCGGGGATCTTGCGCAGCACAAAGACGGTGGATACGAGCACGAACGTAGGAAAATGGCTTGAGATGCCGCTCCCCGCGTTGCCGGGCAAGGAGACGGACACGAGGGCTTACGACGCCGCGGTCGCCAAGCTTCAGAAGGAGATCAGCGAGTTGAAAGCGATCGTCGGCACGGCGACAACCGCACCCAAGGCGACGAAGCCGGTGCCGATCGCGCTCAAGGATCTCCCTGGCATCGCCATTGACGATACGCAGGCGATGAAGGTCGGGACCTGGACCGAGTCGACGCATAACGGCTACTTCGTCGGCGCCGGCTACCTCCACGACGGCGCCGCGGGTCAAGGGGAAAAGACGCTCACCTTCCAGGCGATGTTGCCGCACACGGGGAAGTATGAAGTCCGTTTCGCGTATTCGCCGGGCACGAACCGCGCCAAGGAAGTCCCGGTGACGGTGCATAGCGAAGAAGGCGAGAAGACGATCATGATCAATCAGACCGAGCGCCCCGCCATCGACGGGCTGTTCGTGTCGCTGGGGCAGTATCAGTTCGAGAAGACGGGCCAATGTTTCGTGATGGTGGAGAACAAAGACGCGAAGGGGCACGTGACCGCGGATGCCGTCGTCTTCATTCCGGTGGAGAAGCTCGTGGAGGTGAAGCCGATCGCCGCTCCGAAAGCGCCCGCGGGGAAGATCGATCCGGCGGCCGCCGCGCAGCTCAAGAAGCTCGAAGAGCAGATGGCCAAGCTGGTGGAGAAGGGTTCGGGCCGGGACATGGTGATGACGGTGCAGGAGGAGAAAAAGATCGAGAACGCCCGCATTCACATCCGTGGCAGTGTGGCGAATCAGGGCGCCGAGGTTCCGCGCGGGTTCCTGCAAGTCGCGGCAGTCGGCAAGGCGCCAGTAATTGGCAAGACGCAGAGCGGCCGCGTCGAACTCGCCGACTGGATCGCCCATCCCGACAATCCGCTCACGGCCCGGGTCGCCGTCAATCGCACCTGGGGCTGGCTACTGGGCGACGGCATCGTTCGCACCGTCGACAACTTCGGCAAGACCGGTGAAACGCCCAGCCATCCCGAGTTGCTCGACTACCTGGCCACCCGCTTCGTCGAAGAGGGCTGGTCGCAGAAGAAGCTGATTCGCCTGCTCGTCCTGTCGCGCACGTATCGGCAAGCGTCGGGCCCCGGTCTCAAGGACGACCCGGAAAATCGGCTGTACGCCCGCGCCAATCGCAAGCGTCTCGACGCCGAGTGCATCCGCGACGCCATCCTCGCCGTCTCCGGCCAGCTCGACACGACCCGAGGCGGCATGAACTTCAAGCCGATCGCCTCGGACTACACGTTCAAGCACAATGACCTACGTCGCAGCGTTTACGCCCCGATCTTCCGCAACGCGTTGCCGGAGATTTTCGAGGCGTTCGACTTTGCGGACCCGAGCGTCTCGACCGGCAAGCGCAACGTCAGCACGGTCGCTCCGCAGGCCCTGTTCATGATGAACAATCCGATGGTGATCCAGCAATCGCAGGCTGCCGCCAAACGGCTCTTGAAGTTGGAGATGACCGACGAGGAACGCATCGGCAGGGCGTATCAATTGGCACTGGGTCGAGATCCCACGGATGCGGAGCGCGGGCTGATCGGCGCCTACATCGGCGCGGGGAACTCGAAGAGCCGGGAGGAGACGTGGGCGCGCGTGATGCAGACGCTCTTCGCGTCGATCGACTTCCGGTTCACGAATTAACGGGTGAAATGTCGAGAAGCCCAATGGGTGAGGTACTCCGAACCCTTGGGCTCCGGCCGACGCGAAGGTTTTATCCCAAGGGTTCGGAGTACCTCACCCGTTGGGCTTGCATCATTCTTGACCGCGTGCAGTATAAAGCCAGCCCTGGCCCTCTTCGCGCAGGATCGCGGCCATCGCCTCGATCCAGCGTGGATGGTCGTTCAGGCACGGACATGCCACCAACTCCTCGCCGCCGGCGTGCCGGAAAACCTCTAGCGACTCATGGCCAATCTCGTCGATCGTCTCCAGACAGTCCGCCGTGAAGCCCGGCAGCGCGACGAAGACGCGACGCTTCCCCGCCTTGGCGAGATCCTGGAGCACGCTGTCGGTGTACGGCTTCAGCCATTCGTCCCGGCCGAACAGCGACTGAAACGTCTGCGTCCAGCTCCCTTTCGCCCAACCCAATTTCGCGACGAGCTGCGCGGTCGTGCGCTTGACGTGCAGCGCGTACGGGTCGCCCGCCTGGGCATACTTGATCGGAATGCCATGGAAGCTGAGCACATAATGGTCGGGCTTCCACGAGAGCTTTCGTAGGTTGTCCTGGATGAGCCGCGTCATCGCCTCGAGATACTCGGGATGTTCGTAGTACGGCGGCACGATCCGCAGCGCGGGCACTCGGCGGACTTTTTGCAGGCACGAAAACAAAACGTCGGTCGCGGAGGCGGTGGTGGTCGCGGAATACTGCGGATACATCGGCAGCACGATCAGCCGATCTACGCCCTGAGCGATCATCTCTTCGACGACCGTGGCCAAGGGCGGATTGCCGACCTGCATGCCGAAGCGAACAGGAATGCCCGGGAATGCCTTTTGTAGCAGGGAAGTCTGGCGCTTGGTCCAGTGCAAAAGCGGCGAACCGGTGACGGGATCCCAGATGCGCGCGTACTTGGCGGCGGAGGCCTTGGGTCTGAAGGGAAGAATGAAGAGGTTCAGGATGAACCACCACTTCCACTTGGGGACCTCGATGACTCGGGGATCGGAGAGGAATTGGCGCAGATAGGGACGTAGCGCCTGAGACGTGGGCGCGTCGGGCGTGCCGAGCTGGACGAGAAGAATGCCCAGCCCGCGCGTCGGCAGGCTGGGCGTTTGAGGACTTAGATCTTCTTGGCGCAATTGTCGCCCTTCTTCGCGTCGGTTTTCGCGGTGATGTTGCCTTCGCCCGCGGCCTTGAGTTCGGCGGCCTTGGTCGCGTTCATCTCGGTGAAGTTCGCCCACTGTGCCGGGACGTTGTCGCCGGTGAAGATCGCTTCGACCGGGCATTCGGGCACGCAGGCTTCGCAGTCGATGCATTCTTCGGGATCGATGTAAAGCATCACATCATCCTGCCAGAAGCACTCGACCGGGCAGACGGCCACACAGTCGGTGTACTTGCAATCGTAACACGGTTCGCAAACGACATGCGTCATGATTCCACCTTAACCAGCCCGGGGTCTGGAGATTCAGGGACCTGTCTCGGCTCCTCCCACGGGTCGCGGAGCCGATCGTTTCATCACTATCATCCCTAGGACTCAAATCGGCATTTGTCCAGCCTAACTTGCCACAAGATGCCCGCTTCTTACGCCGCCGCCTTGGTCTGAGCGAAATAATCGCGAACCAGGGCATGGACCCTGCCCACGCAGTAATGGAAGGCGACCATGTGCAACGTCTCCACCACGCCCATGTCGTCAAGGTCTACGTGGAAGCCGCGCTGCGCCAATTTCCGCAGCTTGCCGCCGGTGTATCCCGTGACGCCGAAGGTCTCGACGCCGTTGGCATTCGCCCATTCGACGGCGCGCAGAATATTGGGGCTGTTGCCGGAGCCGCTGATGGCGATGAGCAAATCGCCCGGTTCCGCCAGGTTGCGCAGCTGTTCGATGAAGATTCGTTCATAACTGGCGTCGTTGGCCCAGGCGAGGATGTAGGAGGTGTTGTCGGTGAGGCTGAGGACGCGCAGGCGTTTTTTCTGATTTTCGCTGAGAACGGTGCCTTTGCCGAGGTCTTCGCAGAGGTGCGAGGAGTTCGCGCCGCTGCCGCCGTTGCCGATGATGTAGACGAATCGGCCGCTCAGAAAGCGGGCGTAGACGGCTTGGGAGAGGGTCTCCATGGAGGCCGGATCGAGCCGGGCGGTTTCGCGGACGACGGCGTCGAGGTATTGTTGGGGGCTGAGCTGTGCTCCGAGCATTTTTCGTTGCCTCCTTGCGTTTTAGTTAAAAATACTTAACCACAGAGACACAGAGGACACAGAGAGAGAGGAGAAGGAAGAATCGGCCCGTTCCTATCCACTTTCATCATTCTTGTTCCCTCCGCATTTTTTCTCTGTGTCCTCTGTGCCTCTGTGGTTCAAATTTCGACATCGAACTTTCGCGGAGGAAATACTCCAATCGGCGTCGCGTCGCAAGAGCAACCGCAAATCGGGCTTTTTCGCCCGGGCGAATTTTGGCATGATCTCGCCACCCAGGAAGAAGGATCTTCATGCAACAGCTCGCCGCCGAACCCGCCATCGCCCCTCGTACGCCGACCGCCGTCTGGCGCGGACGCGTCGTTCGCTTCGTCGTATTGGGGCTTCTGCTCGGACTCGGCTGGGAGACGTACCGCGTGCTTCTGGGGGGCAATCTCCATACGGTCCTCCCCGGCAAAGTCTACCGCAGCGCCCAACCGACCGGCGCCATGATTCGCGATCTGCATGCCCAGACGGGTCTGAAATCGGTCCTCAATCTCCGCGCCGCCTGTCCCGGCAAAGCGTTTTACGAAGACGAAGTCCGCGCCTGCAATGACCTCGGCATCGTCCTGCACGATTTTGAATTCTCCGCGGTCAGGCTGCCGTCGGCGTTCGAACTGCGCCGCTTTGTGCGTACGCTCGAATCGACGCCTCAACCGCTGCTTCTGCACTGCAAGCAGGGCGCCGACCGCACGGGATTGGCGGCCGTCATCGCCCAGGTCTTGATCGACGACGTGCCGTACGCCCAGGCGATGGGGCAGCTCAGCATGCGCTACTCGCATATCAAGTTCGGCCCGACCCGGCAGATGAGCGCCTTCTTCGATCTCTACGACGAATGGCTCGTGCTCGAAGGGAAGAAGCATAGCCGGGACCATCTGCGTCACTGGCTCCTGGAGGTCTACGCCGGCGCGGGACATACCTATGTCATCGAAGAAGTGAGGCCGATGCAGGCGGAGGCCAAGGTCGGGCAGCCGATCGGGTTTCAGGTCCGGTTTCGCAACACCAGCGACCGGGTGTGGCATTTCAAGCCGCACCGCTCGGCGGGGATTCACGGCGTGTGGGCGATCGGGAACTGGCGCAAACACGCGCAGTTCGGCCGGGCGGGATACATGGAGAAAGACGTGGCGCCGGGAGAGAAGGTGGAGGTGACGTACGTGTTGCCTCCGTTCGCGGCGTCGGGGACGTACACGGTGTATTTGGATTTGGTGGAGGAGGGTCACGCCCACTTCGCCCAGGTCGCCGCCGTGCCGCATGAACAGGAGCTCGTGGTTCGTGACTAATCTACTTCGCATCGCGGTCAGCGGCGCCCTGCTCACGTGGATCGGTCTCAAGATGGATTGGGACAAGGTGGGCCAGGCGTTTGCGCATTTGCAGGCGGGCTACTGGTTCGCAGCCCTGGGGCTTTTGATCGCCACGCAGATCGTCAGCGCCGTTCGCTGGGGCCTCTACGCTCGCGCGCTCGGCTTCGACGCCCCGACGACTCGGCTCTCGGGATACTATTTTATTGGGATGTATTTTAACTTACTCCTGCCGACCTCGGTGGGAGGCGACGTGGTGCGGATCTGGTACCTCAATCGCGAGCAAGGACGAAAGTTCGCCGCCGCCGCCGCCGTGTTGCTCGATCGGCTCAACGGACTCATGGTGCTGGTCGCACTGGCCTGCACGGCCGTGGTCTTGTCGCCCCTGGAACTGCCGTCCTGGGTGCCGATCAGCGTCGCCGGCATCGTCGGCGCCGGCGTCTGCGGCGTGCTCGGCCTCGCGCTCCTGCACACACTCGGCAAGCTCACCGGCCCCCGAGCCGAACAATTGGCCACCGTACTCACGCTCCTGTGCAAACCGATGCTGACGCTCCAGGCCACGCTCCTCTCACTCTTCGTCCAGCTCGCCAACGTCGTCCTCGTCTGGTTTCTCGCCCAGGGGCTGGGGATCGAAATTGCTCTGCCGTATCTGGCGATCGCGGTGCCGATGGTCTCGCTCCTGACGCTGCTCCCCATCAGCCTCAACGGCATGGGCGTCCGCGAATGGGGCACGACGCTGTTTCTCACCCCGCTGGGCGTCCCGGGCGATTCGGCCGTCATTCTCGCTTTCTTGTGGTTCGCGGTCTACCTCACGGTCAGCGTGTTGGGCGGACTCGTTTATCTGTTTGGGCATTTCCCCAAACCCGAATCCCCGGCCGGATCGTCGGGAGCCGAGGTCGAAGATGGATCTGTCGATCGTGATTCCCATCAAGGACGAGAAAGACAATCTCGCTCCGCTGCATAGCCGAGTTTCCGAAGGCGTCCGCGGGCTTGGACTCGAGTACGAAATCGTCCTGGTCGACGACGGCAGCGTCGACGGTTCGCACCTTGTCATGGAGCAGCTCGCGCAGACCGATCCGCGGCTCAAGGTCGTGCGCCTGCGCCGCAACTACGGCCAATCCGCCGCCATGCAGGCGGGCATCGACCACGCCGTCGGCGCCGTCCTCGTCACCATGGACGGCGACCTGCAAAACGACCCAGCTGACATTCCGCTTTTGCTGAGCACGATGAAAGAGGGCGATTACGACATCGTCATGGGCCTGCGCGAACATCGCCAGGACAAGCTCTTCGTCCGCAAGATTCCGAGTCTGTTGGGCAACTGGCTCATTCGCAAAGTGACCGGCGTGCACATCAAGGACATGGGCTGCACCCTGCGTGCGATGAAGCGCGACCTGGCGGGCGAAATGACCCTCTACGGCGAGATGCACCGCTTCATCCCCGTGCTCGCGATGCAGGCCGGCGCCAAGATGATCCAGATCCCCGTGCGCCATCACGCACGCACTGCGGGCCAAACCAAGTACAACCTCTCGCGCACGTTCCGCGTGGTGCTCGACCTGATTACCGTGAAATTCTTACACACGTACGTCGCCCGGCCCATGCACGTGATGGGCTCGGCGGGGTTGATTTCCTTCATGCTCAGCGCGCTCTGCATGGCCGCCGTCGTCATCATGAAGCCGCTCATGGGCCAATGGATGACGGGCAATCCGCTACTGCATCTGGGCGTGATGCTCTTCGTGGTCGGCGTGCAATTTATTTCGATGGGACTGATCGGCGAAGTGCTGACGCGCACGTACTTCGAGAGCCAGGGGAAACGGACGTATGCGGTTCGCAGTACGTCGAATATTGCAGGCTCGCCAAGTCGCCGGGCCGCGTAATTTGCTTCTCGTTCCCAGGCTCTGCCTGGGAACGCACTGCACGCGAGGCTCTGCCTCGGCGCCGGCATTCCTCGCGAACCACTTCACTTCTTTGCAAGCTCCGAAAGACGAGGCAGAGCCTCTGGGCAGCGCGTTCCCGGGCAGAGCCCGGGAACGAGAGCAGTTTACTTGAAGCTTCGCACGAAGCCGTTAAAGTCCTTCACGTGCTTCTCCACCGTGGCTTGAGGCCCCGTCAGAATCAGGAAGAACTGCTTCTCCGGGCCCGTGAGCACCACGTTAATTCGGCGAAAGTTCGGCCGAACCACTTCCTTGGCCGTCGGCGAGTTCGGCGGGAACTTCGAGCGGTACGTCCCGTGCGTATCGACCGATACCACTTCCCAGCCCGCGACTTTGAACTTCTCGACCTTGGTCGCCTCGTCGAGCGTCTTGCCTTCGGGGGGCGAAAACATCCCCTTCCAGCGCGCGATGTTGGCGTCCAGCCCGCCGCCGCCGAAATCGGTCACGTACAGCTCGGCGTCGTCCTTGTCCCCTTCCGCCTTGGGCAGCGAAAATTGATGCTGACGGAAATTGGTCGACGGCTTCTCGACCTTCCAGCCCGCGGGGGTCTTGGCGCGAATCGTGTCGAGCTGAACTTCGGTCTGAGCCTGGGCGATCGACGCGAACGCCAACAAGCAGAGAGACAATCGTTTCATGATGCAACTCCTGGAAAAAGGGGGTGATCTGCAGAAAGCCCAGGGATGGCTATCCCTGGGAAACGTCCCAGGGATAGCCATCCCTGGGCTTTCGTATTTTAGTACGCCTTCGCGAACACGACTCGGCCCGCCGAGGGTTCGCCGGTGACGACGCATTTGCCGGGCTCCTTGGGGCGATCCGACGGAATGCAACGAATCGTCGCCTTGGTCTCCGCCGAGATGCGATCCTCCGTCTCTCGCGTGCCGTCCCAGTGGGCGAGCAAGAAGCCGCCCGGTTCCTCGAGCTTCGTCTTGAATTCTTCGTATGAATTCACCTCGACCATATTGGCGTCGCGGAAGGTCTTCGCCTTCTCGAACAGGCCCTGCTGGATCTCGCGCAGTAGCTTCTCGATCATCGCCGCGGCCCCGGCGAGGGGCACGCCCATGACCTTGCCATCCTTGCCGGGCCGATCGCGCCGGGCGACCACGCACGACGATTTCTCCAGATCCTTGGGCCCGAGTTCGACGCGGACCGGCACGCCGCGAAGTTCGTGCTCGGCGAAGCGGAAGCCCGGTCCCTTGTCGTACGCGGTGTCGATCTTGACCGTCAGCGGCTCGTAGCCGAAGAAGTCGTCGCGCGGCAACCCGCGCAATTCGCTCGCCAACTTCTCCGCGGCGGCGATCGCTGGCGCGCGGTCGGCGTCGCTCTTGCCCAGCGGACAGATGACGACGTGGATCGGCGCGAGTCTCGGCGGCACGATCAGGCCGTTGTCGTCGCTGTGCGTCATGATGAGCCCGCCGATGAGCCGGGTCGAAACGCCCCAGCTCGTCGCCCACGCGTATTCGAGCTGGCTTTGCTGATTCTGAAACTTGACGTCGAACGCCTTGGCGAAGTTCTGCCCGAGGAAGTGACTCGTCCCCGCCTGCAGCGCCCGCCGATCTTGCATCATCGCTTCGATGCACAGCGTGTAGATCGCGCCGGGGAACTTCTGCCCCTCGCTCTTGGGGCCGACGATCACCGGCATCGCCATCCACTCCTCGGCGAACTTTCGGTAGACGTCGACCATGCGGTGCGTCTCTTCTTCCGCTTCGGCCTGAGTCGCGTGGGCGGTGTGCCCTTCTTGCCAGAGGAACTCGGCCGTGCGCAGGAAGAGCCGGGTGCGCATCTCCCAGCGCATGACGTTGCACCACTGGTTGATGAGCAGGGGGAGATCCCGGTAGCTCTGGATCCAGTTCTTGTACGTGTTCCAGATGATCGTCTCGGACGTGGGCCGAATGATGAGTTCTTCTTCGAGCTTGGCCTCGGGATCGACGATGACCCCCTGGCCCGGGACGGCCTTGAGCCGATAGTGCGTGACGACGGCGCATTCCTTGGCGAAGCCCTCGGCCATCTGTTCTTCGCGGGCCAGGAACGACTTTGGGATGAGCAGCGGGAAGTACGCGTTGACGTGGCCGGTGTCTTTAAACATGCGGTCGAGGGCGCGCTGCATCCGTTCCCAGATGGCGTAGCCATTGGGCTTGATGACCATGCAGCCGCGGACGTCGGAGTTCTCAGCGAGCCCGGCGTTCTGGACGATGTCGAGATACCACTGCGAATAATCCTTCGACCGGGGAGTGACCTTTTCGGCCATGAGCACGATCCTTGCGGGAAGAAGTTGCGAAACGGGCGCGAGGGACTAAAACTACCTTACCAACTTCGCGTGCGGAAGAAAGGCGGGCCTTTGTGAGCGTCACCCACATCATGCTGCTGCGGCACGCGGAAACGTCCAGCCCGCTTGTCTTTCACGGCGCCGAATCCGACATCGACTTGAGCGCCAAGGGCAAACGCCAGGCGGACGCGATCGCCCAGATCCTGCGTGGGTTCGAGCCCGCCGTCGTCGTTTCTTCCGCGATGAAGCGGGCGGTTGCGACCGCGGCGCCCATCGCCCTGGCGTGCGCCGTACCGCATCTGATCGAGCCCGAACTGCACGAGCGCCGCATCGGGAAACTTTCGGGGCATCCGTTCACGGGCCTGGCGGGCATCTGGCCCGAGACGCAGCGCCGCTGGTTGGCGGGCGAGACCGCGTACGCTCACGAAGGCGCCGAGTCGCTGGACGATTTGCAGGCGCGCATCATGCCCGCCTGGGAGCGGCTGGTCGAGACGCATCGCGGCAAGCGTTTGGCGGTGGTCGCTCACGGCATCGTGGTCCACGTCATTTTGGTGTCGCTGCTGGCGAACATGCGCTGGGACACGATCGCCTCGATCCGCAACGTCGCCTTGACGGAGTTGATTCACGACGGCGACAGATGGGTTGCCCCGCGGATCAATGATTGGCCCGCGGAGATCGCGGCCCTGGAATGGAGCCTTTCCGAGCCGGAAGCATAAGCGGCGATCCGTACGGAGCGTCGCTTACGCTTCCGGCTCGGAAATAATGGCTCACGGCTTGAGCACCATGCGATGCGCCGCGGCCTCGTCGACCTTCGTGCGCGTGTAGTAGAGCGGAAAGTATTCGCCGCGCGCCCACAGCGGCGCCAGGTCGGCGTAGTGCGGACTGCCGAGCTGCCCCGACTGCCCCGGAGCGCTCGTGGCCAAACCGAGATCCCAGTCGGACAGGTCGAAGAGATGCCGGTACGAGGCGCCGTGAATCTGCTGGAAGTTGGCGTCGTACTTGGTGTTGTTGGGGGTGTTCGCCTCGCCGGGCCGTTGCAGCGGGCCGACGTTGAACGCGGCCGCATGCCCCTTGCTCAGGCTCGCGATCGAATGGCGAAACGTCACCGTATGCACCTCGCCCCAGGTCTTGCCCTTGTACGCCGTCCGCATCTTCGTCACCGCGCGATCGAGCGTCTGCAAGAGCAAATCCGCACGCGTCTCGGCGCCGTCGTCGCCGAGCCAGCGTGGGTCGGCGGTCTCCAGCGCCGTCAACATCGTCGGCAATCCCGCCAACGTCTCGAACGCGATGCCGCTCTTGGCCGGGTAGCCCAGGGCGAAGAAGTCGTGCTCCAGCTCTTTCAGCCACAGCGCGTACAGCAGTGCCGCCTGGCTATCGACGGCCATGTGTCCGTCCCACTTGAGGAATAGCTTGGCCGCCTCCTCGTTCTTCGTGAGCACGCCGGTATTTTTCAGCAACTGCACCAGCGCCCGCGCCGGCAACGACACCGCGTCCTGCTGCAGCGCCTTGAAGTCCTCGAGCTTCCACATCGGCTTGGCCGAGAGCAACTCGTGCAGTCGGCGAAAGCGGAACGGCGGCGAAAACTCGTAACCGATCTCGTTGCGGTAGTCCTTCGGCATGATGTTGTGATTGGCGGTGGCGACGAATCCCTCCTTCGGGTTGAACGTCTGCGGCAACTCGTCGATGCGCAGGAATCGCTCCCATTCGTAGCCGGAATTGCCGGGGACCGGGAGAACGCCGTCGTACCCGGTGCGTTTGGGCGTGAAGGCGGCGGCGACCCAGCCGATCGTTCCCTCGACGTCGGCGTAAACGAAGTTGAGCCCGGGGATATGCCACGACTGGAGGGCCTTGAGAAATTCCTGCTGATTTTTCGCGCGGGCGACGGCGAGCGATCCCAGGTATGCGGCCCCTCCGGGTTCGTTACCGGCCCAGCGCAAAACGTAGGCCTTGTGCCGCGCCTTGTCGTGAAAGAGCACCGGGCCTTGATGCGTGTACTGAAGCTGCACCGCCTGGGCCGGCTTCCCCTTCACCGCGATCGTCTCCGTCACGGTGCGCAGCGACTCCCAGCCGGAGCCGACCTTGTAGCGATCTGCGAGCCGCGAATGCGTGCTCTCGACGACGATGTCGGCCTGGTCGGTGCCGATGATGGTGAAGCCCCAGGCGATCTTCTCGTTGTGTCCGACCGCGACGCCCGGAAGTCCCGGCTCGCCGGCGCCGATGACGTTCCAGCCCGGCGCGTTCAGATGCACGAGGTAACGCAGCGACGGCATGGCAGTGGCGCGATGTGGATCGCTGGCCAGGAGCGGCTTGCCCGATGCGGAATGGGCGCCATCCACGACCCAGTTGTTGCTTTCGGATTTGCTCGTGGTGAACTGCAGCGCCTTGGTCGCCGCCTTGTACCCCGCGAGCACCTTGGCGTCGAAGTGCTTGAGATCGTCGGGCGAGAGGTGCGTGACGTAATCGCGTGCGGGCTGGATCGGCGCCAGCCAGCGCGCTTTCTCGACTCCGACCAGCTGTAAGAGCTTGGTCCGTTCGACCTCGTTGCGAAAGTTCTGCGACATGTAGATGCCGGAAGATCGGCCCAGGACGTCTTCGGGCTGCCAGCGCTTGGGCCGATAGCCCAACATCTGGAATTCGATAGGTAGTTTGTCTTTAATGTGATCGATGTAGGCGTTGATGCCGTTGGTGAATGCGGTCGCGATGGCTTTCGTGTCGGGCGAGTAGCTGGTCCACTCGGCGTTCATGTCGCCGCGGTATTTGAGCAGCCGGGCGAAGGTGTCGGCCTCGACGTGGCTGGGGCCGAAAACTTCCGCGAGTTCGCCGGTCGCCTGTCGGCGCCAAAGGTCGATCTGGAAGAGCCGATCCTGGGCGGCGATGAAGCCCTGGGCGAAGAACAGATCGTCGGCATTCTTGGCGTAGATGTGCGGGATGCCCCAGCGATCGCGCACGACCTCGACCGGTTCCTTGACCGGCAAAGTGAAGTCGCCGTCGAGCTGCGCGAGGACAAGCTTCGCCTGCTGCAGCAAGATTTCGGGCGCCTGGGCTCGGGCCAAACTGGGCATTAGTAACACCACGATCGCGATCGCACGCATGACTTTCCTTTCGGGGGGCAAAGGGGACACGCGAAAGCGTATCATAAACGGTGCGTCGCGAAAACCCTCCTCCGCATTTTACCTCTTGTGAGCCGAAACCATGCGTGCCGTCTGCCTCGTTTTCTTGCTCGTGCCAAGTCTTGCCGCGCAGACCAAGATCGTCACCGTCGGGCAGCCAACTCGGCTCGACTGGGCGTTCGCCGTGCGCGGATTCAAGGGCGAGAAGGGTCAGCCCCCGGGGGCGCTGCCCAAGGATTACGATTCGCGCAAGCAGAAGTACCAGCTCTTCGTCCCCGCAAATTACAAGCCGAACAAGGCCTGGCCGCTCATCGCTTTCATCTCGCCGGGCAACGAACCGACCGGATTCAACGCGTTCAAGAAGGTCTGCGAAAAGCATGGCGTCTTCTTTTGTTCGCCCTACGCCGCAGGCAATCCCGTCCCGGCCGGGCAGCGCACGCGCATCATCCTCGACATGCTCGACGACGTGCGACGCCAATACGTCATCGATCCCGACCAAACCTATGTGGGGGGCTTTTCCGGCGGCGGCCGCATGGCCTGCTCCATCGCGTTGTCGCTGCCCGAATACTTCGCCGGCATCCTCCCCGTCTGCGGCACCAATCCGTTCTCGCCGCCCGACTATCTGCGCCATCGTACCGAAGACCGACTCTCCGTCGCCTTCCTCACCGGCGAGACCGATTCCAACCGCAAGGAGAACGAAGTCTACATGTTCCCCTACTTCCAGGAACTCGGCATCCGCGCGAAACTTTGGGTGACGCCGAAACTCGGCCACGCGATCCCCGGCCCCGACGTCATGGAGCAAGTCTACGTCTGGCTGAAGGACGATCTGCAGCGCCGGCAGGACGACCGCAAGGCCCGGCCCGACCTCGCGGTGAAGAGCGACGAGGGTCTCGCCGGCGAGCCGCAAGCGCAGCGATTGTTGGCGGGCGCTCAGAAGGAACTGAAAGTGCGCCCGTGGCACGGCGTCACGCTGCTGCAGGGCGTCGTCATCCGCTGGGGCAAGACCGAGACCGGCAAAAAGGCCCGCACGCTCCTCACCGAGTTGCAGAAGGACGAGACGCTGCTGAACGCGATCGAGGAAAAGGGGAGCGCCGACGAGATCAAGTCGCTGTCGGCCCAGGCCAAGGGACTCGAGCGTTTCGGCGACCTCGCAACGGCGATCCAGGTCTGGTCGATGCTGGCGAAGTCGTACGAGGGAACGCCCACGGGCGCCGCCGCGCAGACGGAGATTCGCCGATTGCAGGCGAAGAAGTGATTCCACGCGAAAGCCCAGGGATGGCTATCCCTGGGGAAGCGCCCCGACACATGTGATTCTTCCGCCGCGCGGATGGGATGCTGATTTCTCGGGGCTCCCCAGGGATAGCCATCCCTGGGCTTTCTGCAATCTTTACGGAATCTCCGGCCACGCATGCTTCGGGTAGCGCGCCCGAAGATCCTTACGAACTTGCGGATACGTGTTCGCCCAGAAGCTCGCCAGGTCCTCCGTCACCTGCTGCGGGCGATAGTTCGGCGCGAGTAAATGCAACAACACGCGCACCCGGCCCCCCGCGACCCGCGGCGTCTCACGCACGCCGAACATCTCCTGGATGCGCACCGCCAGCACCGGCGGCCGACCCATCTCGTACTTCAGCGCATGCTGATGCCCGCTCGGGACCGCGTATTTCTCCGGCGCCTCGCGCTCCAGCGCCTGCCGCTGCTCGTACGTCAGCCGGCCCTGCACGGCGCCAAGCCAGTCGACATTCTTGAGTTCCGCGAACGACTTGCAGCCCGCGCACATGAGCCGAGCAAGTTCGCCCAGATCCGCGTCATCGAATGCCGGCAGTTGCAGCTCCGGCAACCATTCGCGCAGCCAGCGGACGCGCAATAAATACTGCCCCGTCGCCGAATCGTCCGCGGGCAAAACCTGCCCGAGCCGAGTCTGCACCGCTTCGGCCAGCACCGCGGCGATGACGCTCGCCTGCGGGAGATGGCCCGCCGTCTCTTCGAGCAAGAGATCGTCGAAACGCAAACGCTTCCGCGCCTGGACGCGCTGCGATTTCTCGTCGAAATAGACGTCGTTGGTCGTCACCAGCCGATCCGCCGGCAGCCATTCTCGTTCGACAGCAGAAGCCAGACGCACCTCGGCTTCGATGCCGCCGGCGTCGACGTCGACGCAGACGAAGAGTTCGCCCTCGGTGACGCCGCTCCCGTTGCTGAGCCGCACGCCCCGGCCGCCGACCATCACCCCCTTGCGTGCCCCGGGATTGCGCCGCCGCGCCAGCCGATCGGGAAAGCCCGCGAATAACGCTCGCCGCACGATCTCTTCCGGCGGCATGTGTGACAGGGGTGTGTCACGCAGCGAACGGACGATCTGATCGCGCGAGCGCAAGAGGAAACGGGTCGCGTTGCGGTTCAGTGTCCCCAGCGGCGTTTCGAATCTCCCGGTGCGCTCGAACTCCTCGATCGCTTCGAGCCGATCGAGCACGTCCGAATGCGTGCGATGCTTCGTCAGCGTCTGCGGCCGATTCGAACGTTGAAACGGATCGCGTTCCGACAACAGCGCCGCGGCCAAGGCGACGCGCCGGACGTCGCCCAGGCGCTGACCTTCGAGCAGCATGCGACCAAGACGCGGCGAGACCGGCATCCGGGCGATGTCGCGGCCCACGTCGGTGACCTCTGCACTCCAGACGCTGACGCGGCCTGGCTCGCCGATCGCGTCTAGCCGTTGGAGCAACTCCAGCGCCTGCTCGACCGCCGCGGGTTTGGGCGCTTCGAGCCAGGGAAAGGTTCGTACGTCCTCGCCCAGACACAAGAGGTGCAAGATCGGGCCGGCCAAATCGACCCGGCGAATCTCCGGCTCCGTCTGCTCGATCCGGCCACGCTGGTCGATCTCGTTCCAGAGCCGCAGACAGACGCCCGGTTGCGTGCGCCCCGCGCGCCCCGCACGCTGGTCGGCTGACGCCTTCGAAATCGCTTTCACTTCGAGACGATCCATGCCGATGTGGGGGTCGAACTCCATGATCCGCGCGAGACCGCTATCGACGACCGCGGTCACGCCCTCGACGGTTACCGACGTCTCGGCCACGTTGGTCGCCAGCACGATCTTGCGGCGCGGGCCCGGGAGCAGGGCCGCGTCTTGCTGCTCCGCGGGGAGGTCGCCGTGCAGCGGCAACACGTCGCAGCCGAGCCCCTGAAGTTCGCGCTCGGCGGCGCGGATTTCGTACATACCCGGAAGAAAGACGAGCACGTCGCCGGTCGTCTGGGCGAGCACCTTCTTCACCCCCCCGGCGACTAACTCCGCAAGCGGCATCTGTCCCGCAGCGCGGTTCTCGTATTCGATCGTCACCGGAAACGTGCGCCCCTGGCTTTCGACGACGGGACATTTCCCCAGATATTCCGACAGCCCTTGAGCTTCGAGCGTCGCCGACATGACGACGAGCTTGAGATCGGGGCGAACTGTTTGTTGGAGGAGTCGCGCGATGCCGAGAACGAGGTCGCCCTCGAGTTGGCGTTCGTGAAACTCGTCGAGCACGATGATCTGCACGGATTCGAGGAACGGCTCGTGATGGAGTCGCTGCAGGAGAATGCCGGGCGTGACGACGAGGATGCGCGTGTTGGGGCCGGCGACGCGATCGAAGCGGACCTGGTAGCCGACGAGATCGCCGAGGCGGAGGTTGCGTTCGTGGGCCATGCGCCGCGCGTCGGCGCGGGCGGCGAGGCGGCGTGGTTCGAGCATGACGATCGTGCCGCGCTCGGCGAGACCCGCATTGAGCAGGGCGCCGGGGACGCGGGTGGTTTTGCCGGCACCGGTGGGGGCCTTGAGGACGAGGTTCACGTGACTCCGCAAGGCCTGGATGGCTTGTGGAAGAACGTCGTCGATGGGAAGGGGGATCATGGGGTATCAACGGCTGGCGACGTTCCTCGTGGGACACGTTTGTAACGTGCCGTGTGTCGGACTGGCACGTTACAAACGTGCCCCACAGGGGGGCGTGGCGCGACCTGCCTGACCGCGCCGCGAGGGCGCGGCGGCTAAACCGCGGGTTCCGTCATCGCCCGCGGGTCGAGCGCAGCGCTCAACTCGGCCGCCGTCACGACCACGGCCGAATCCTTCTTCACGAGTGTGCCGGCCTTGATCTTCTCCAGGCACAGGTCGCGCACTGTCTTGCCGACCTTGAACGCCTCCTTCGCAATCGCCGCGGCGACGTCGTAGCCGATGAGCGGGTTCAGGCTCGTCACCATGGCCATGCTCCACTCGACTTGCTTGTTGCACGCCTCGCGGTTGGCGTCCATCTCCTCGGCGCAGAAGTCGACGAAGGCGTTGGTGCACTGGGCGAGCAGATCGACGCTTTCGAGCGAGGCCAGGCCCATCACGGGCATCATGATGTTGAGCTGGAACTGTCCGCCGACGGCGCCGGAGAAGGCGAGGCACTGGTCGTTGCCGATGACGCGGGCGCAGACCTGCATCATGCTTTCGCACATGACGGGGTTGACCTTGCCCGGCATGATGGAGGAACCGGGCTGGCGATCGGGGAGCATGATTTCGTAGAAGCCGCAGCGCGGGCCGGAGCCGAGCCAGCGGATGTTGTTGGCGATGCCGAAGAGCGTGACCGCGATGGCGCGGAGTTGGCCGGAACATTCGACGAGCCCGTCGCGATTGGCGTTGGCTTCGAAGTGGTTGGCCGCCTCGACGAAGGGGATGCCGGTCTCCTTGGCGAGGAGTTCGGCGACGCGTTTGCCGAAGTCGGGATGGGTGTTGATGCCGGTGCCGACCGCGGTTCC
>JBBQPM010000103.1:0-24063 GCA_038217425.1 Gemmatales bacterium | reverse complement strand
GATCGACATCGTCAATGGTCGATCGCAGACGCATCGCTGCAAGGTCTACTCGGTGAAGATGAAGGCAGGCCAAAAGTATCAGGTCGATATGACGAGCAACCAGTTCGACACGTTTGTGCGCGTCGAGAATTCGCAGGGCCGAGAATTGGCGGCGGACGACGACTCCGGCGGCGGACGCAACTCCAAGCTCTTTTTCACGCCGACCGTGGACGGCGTCTACCGCATCGTCGCCACCCAGTTCGACGCCCGCTTCGGCGCCTTCGACCTGTCGGTGAAGATGGCGCCTTGAATTTTTGTCCGAGCCGGAAGCGTTAGCGACGACCTGCGCCAATCGTCGCTGACGCTTCCGGCTCGGATGTTTAGAGATTGCGAATTTTTGGCGATTTTCCCATTGCATCCGCGTGCGGGGCTTTCTACAATTCATGCAACAACTTGATCGGTATCTTATCCAGAGTGGCTGAGGGTTTGGGCCCGTTGAAGCCACAGCAACCGGTCGCGGCAACGCGATGCTGGTGCTAACTCCCCCCCGGCTCCGCCCGGGAGAGATAAGAATGGCCTCGTAAGCCTCTTCTTCTCTAAATGTCGGAAGAGGCTTTTTCGTTTGCCCCTTCCCGCATTTCCTACCAGATACCCTCGCAGTTGTTCCCAACAACGTCGTTCGGCGTGCGCCGGACGGTTGCCCCGCTCACGTTTTAGGATCTGGGAACATGAACGATTTCGTCCGCGGCCTCAAGTGCCGAATCTGCGGCAAGGCCTACCCCAAACAAGCCCTCAACTTCTGTACCGATGACTTCGGCCCCCTCGAAGTCGATTACGACTACGCCGCCATCCGCGAAGTCGTCAGCCGATCGAAAATCGAGCTGCGTCCCTTTAATATGTGGCGCTACCGCGAACTCCTCCCCATCGACGGCGAGCCGACCGTCGGTCCCCTCGTCGGCGGTACGCCCCTGGTCAAATGCCGAAATCTCGCCAAGGCGCTGGGCGTCAAGAACCTGTGGATCAAGAACGACGCCGTCAACTTTCCGACGCTGTCGTTCAAGGACCGCGTCGTCTCGGTGGCACTAAGCAAAGCGGTCGAGCTGGGCTTCAAGACCGTGGGCTGCGCGTCGACGGGGAACCTGGCCAACAGCGTCGCCGCCAATGCCGCCGCCGCCGGGCTCGAGGCCTTCATCTTCGTGCCGCACGATCTCGAAACCGCCAAGATCCTCGGCACCAGCGTCTACGGCGCTAACGTCATCGGCGTCACCAGCACCTACGATCAGGTCAATCGTTTGTGCACGCAAGTCGCGTTCAAATACGGCTGGGGCTTCGTCAACATCAATCTTCGCGCGTTCTATGCCGAGGGTTCCAAGACGATGGGCTACGAGATCGCCGAGCAGCTGGGCTGGCGGACGCCCAAACACGTCGTCGCGCCGATGGCGGGAGGCAGCTTGATCGGCAAGATCATCAAGGCCTTCGACGAACTTTACAAGGTCGGCCTGCTCTCGGAGAAGCACAGTTGCAAGATTTACGGCGCCCAGGCGACCGGTTGCAACCCGATCACCGCGGCCGTCAAGAGCGGGCAGGAGACGCATCGTCCTGTGCGGAAGCCGAACACGATTGCCAAGTCGCTGGCCATCGGCGACCCAGCCGACGGGTTCTTCGCGAACAAAGTCATGCGCGACACCGGCGGCTGGGGCGAGGACGTCGGCGACGACGAGATCTCGGAAGCGATGTACCTGATGGCCCGCACCGAGGGCATTTTCTGCGAAACCGCGGGGGGCGTCACCCTCGCCGTCGCCCGTAAGCTGATCGAGCAGGGCCGAATCCCGCGCGACGAGGACATCGTGCTGTGCGTCACCGGCAACGGCCTGAAGACGCAGGACGCGATCGCCGGCATCGTCGAACGGCATGTCGTCATTCGCCCGGCGCTCGAAGAGTTCGACCCGATTTACGAGGGACGCAAGGCGAGTATGCCGGAGCCAATTCTGGTGTGAGTAATTCGATTAGCGCTCGCGTGGAAACTTGCGAGCGCTAAACGAATTGGGAGCAACTTGCTCGGGATTCTTTTGTGAGCTATAGAGTACGCAGATTGTATTCTTGCCCTAAAGGATCCCCTCATGGAATACCAGGCCCCCGATCTCCTCAGCCGGGAAACCAACGATTGCCTGCAGCTCGAGTTCAATTGGACCTCGGTCGCCGGGGGGTTCACGCGGATTTTGATGAGCTACGCCGTCTACTTCGTGGGCGGCGGATTCGCCTTGTCGATGATCTTTTTCTCGGGCGTCTTCAACCTCAGGCCGCAACAGCGAGCCCATCTGGAACAAATGTGGCTCTTTTACGGAGGCAGCGGTTTACTTTCGATCATCGGCCTGATCTCGTTTTGGATGCTCATCTCCGGCAAATGGCAATGTCTGATGAGCGCACCGGATCGTTTCGGCGCCCGGAGCTGGATGTTCCTCACCATTCTCACGATGGCGATGACTTTCGTTCTGAACTGGACCGCCAATTCCTACGCTTTCCGCGCCGGCAACGACGCCAAGATGAAGAAAGGCGCAGGCAAGAAGAACGTCGACCTCGTCGAGGTCTTCAAAAGGAACCGCGGACTTTCGTATTCATTCATGGGAGCCAGATTTTGCGACGTCGTCGGCGGATTTTCGTTCCTGATGTTCCTGCGTGCGTGCGCCAATTGCATGGGCTCGCGCCGGCATCAATGGCTGATCTTCGCGTTCCTGGGGTTGGTCGGGCTGCTCACCGCCGCCACCGTCTGGTCGATCTTCTTTCTCAATTACAACGCCGTCTTCAGACCCAACGAAGTCCAGTCCTGGGAGTTGAGACATCGCGACATTATTTTCGGCATCTTCATCGGCTGGGCGTGCGTCTTCTTCTTGTACCTGTTTACGCTGGTGGCGATTCGGTCGCTGATCCTTTCGACGATGGACCGAGTTCGTACGCCGCTGGTTTACGAGTCGATGCGGCGCGGGGAATTCGCCGAGTCGGCCAACTGAGCTGGCGCGTCCGTTCCTACAATACCATCAGCCATGGTCCGCGGCGATTTGGCCCGGGTCATGGCTGATCCTTTTTGGGGGTTTCTCGAAATGTCCGTGAAAGTTCACATCCCGACGCCGATGCGGCAACACACCGACGGCGCCGCCACCCTGCAGATCGCAGGGGCCAGCGTTCAAGAGGTGCTCGACGGCCTGTGCGGGCAATTCCCGGGCGTCGCCGGGCGCATTTTCGATGCCGGCAAACCCAGACCCTTCATCAACTTCTTCTTGAACGATGAAGACATCCGCTACCTCGACGGCATGAAGACGGCGGTCAAAGGGGGCGACGAGTTGAGCATCATTCCCGCTGTCGCCGGAGGTCAGCCGTGAACCCGGAGCACGAACATGACGACGATTGCGAGCACGGCGAGGTTGACGAGGGGGCGGCGATCTTTCCGCTGATCCCGGCCGAACTCAACATCCATCCTCTCTTCCTCGCCGCCCTGCATGCCATCGTCTTTTTCGACGGCTCCGAGCCGGAAGTCATCGCCGACGAAGCCGCCGACGAATCGCTCAACTACATGGCCACGTATCTGCAGCGCTTGCGCGGCCCCGAACTCCAGCGCCTACGCGAAGATCTCGACGTCTTGGTCGAGTACGGCAAAGAACAAGATTGGCCCCCGGAAGTGCTCCGCTTCTTCCGCAGCTTCCTGGAAGACTGGGGCATCGGACAGAATTGATTCAAGCCCCGGGGTGAGGTACTCCGAACCCCGGGGATCGAGCGCTCGCCTGGGCTTATCCCTGGGGTTCGGAGTACCTCACCCCAGGGCTTTTCGGAAACTGACATGAGCAAAGATCCTCGTTTCGAACGCTACAGTCGACAAATGCGCTTCGGCGGCATCGGCGAAAAAGGGCAGGCCAAACTCCAGGACGCCAAGGTCGCCCTGTGCGGGTGCGGCGCCCTGGGCACCGTCCTCGCCAATCACCTGGTGCGCGCCGGCGTCGGCCTTGTCCGCATCATCGACCGCGACTTCATTGAGACGCACAACCTCCAGCGTCAAGTGCTCTTCGATGAAAAGGACGTCGCCGACAATATTCCCAAGGCCGAGGCGGCCGCTCGCAAGTTGCGCGTCGTCAACTCCGCCGTCACCGTCGAATCGGTCGTCACCGACATCGATCGCACCAACATCCTCGGGCTGACCCAGGACGTCGATCTCATCATGGACGGGACCGACAACTTCGAAATCCGCTACCTCATCAACGACGTCGCGGTGAAGTTCAACAAACCCTGGGTCTACGGCGGCTCCATCGGCAGCCATGGCCAAACCATGACGATCCTGCCGGGCCAGACGCCATGTCTGCGCTGCGTCTTCGAGGCCGCTCCTAACCCGGGGGAAGCCGGCACCTGCGAAACCGCGGGCGTCCTCGCGCCCATCGTCAGCATCATCGCCAGCTTCCAGGCGACCGAGGCGCTCAAGATCCTCACGGGGCAGCTGGACACGATCAATCGCGAACTGCTCTACATCGATGTTTGGGAAAACCAGACGCGCCGCATCAAGATCGCGCCGCTTCTGGGAAAGGTCGATTGCCCCTGCTGCCAGCGCAAGAAGTTCGATTGGCTCGAAGGCGACATGGGTTCACACACCACGAGCCTGTGCGGTCGCAATGCGGTGCAGGTCGCCCACCGGATGGCGTCGTCGTTGAACTTCGAGGAGATGGCCCGTCATCTGCGGACGATGGGCGCGGTGAGTTTCAATCGCTTCATGCTCAAGTTCAACGTCGACGAGTACGACTTCACGGTCTTCCCGGACGGCCGGGCGATCATCAAGGGGACGAACGACATCGACAAGGCGCGCACGCTCTACTCGAAGTACGTGGGCAACTAAGAAAGCCCAGGGACGGCTGTCCCTGGGGAGTTAATTTCCCAGGGACAGCCGTCCCTGGGCTTTCGTTCCGCGATTCTCGGCTTGTTTGTTTCCCCGCTCCGCATTAAGCTTCGGCAAACCTGGGTCGCCATCCGGGTCGGGCGAGGTTGGGCATGATGCGTTACGGCTATCTGCGCGGGCTTTTGGGACTGGGGCTAATCTTCGGAATGGGCGCCTGCGCGCAGTTCCCCGCGTTTGTACAGCCCACCGATAAGCTCGACGCGAGCGTCAAGGTTCCGCCGGCGCCCGGCGCGCCGTCCAAACAGATCCAGCGCGTCTCGCAGTTCGTCTTCTACACCGACGTCGATCTCGCCAAGACCGGCGACCTTTTCAAGGAAGTTTCGACGCTCCGCGATCAGGTCTACCGCGAACTCAGCCTGCCCCCTTCGGAAACGCTCGTCAACGTCTACCTCTTCGACACCCGCGAAAACTACGAAGTCTTCATGCAGCGAAAATATCCCGATCTCCCTAAACGCCGGGCGTTTTTCGTCGCCCAGCCCAAGGCGATCGGCGGCGAGGATCTCTACGTTTACACCTACTGGGGCGACCGCATCCAGCAGGACATTCGCCATGAACTCACGCACGCGCTTTTACACTGCGTGATCAAGAACGTGCCGCTCTGGCTTGACGAGGGCTTGGCCGAGTATTTCGAAATGCCCGATTCCTGGCGCGGCGTCAACTATCAGCACCTGGAAAACCTGATCCGCGGCCCGTCGGGCATTGCCAAGTTCAACCTCGACCGCTTGGAGCAGCTCACGGAAGTCGAACAGATGACGCCGACCGAATATCGCGAGTCGTGGGCGTGGGTGCACATGATGCTCCGGTCGACGCCCCAGGCGAAGCAGGTACTGGTCAGTTATCTGCACGATCTGCGGAAGGAGAACAAGGCCGGCGCGGGCAAGGTGAAGCTCGAGCCGATCAAGCCGCGGCTGGCGCGGACGGCGCCGGCGCTGGAGCCCGCGCTCGAACGGCATCTCGGCAATCTCGACTTAAGCCGCCCGCGAACCGCGTCGAATAAGTAGAAGCGGCGCAGACGCCACGCCGCAAGTGAAATTCGAGGGCGCTCAGGCCCGTTTTCTGAGTTCCGCGACGATGCCTCCCAGGCGGAGGAACTTGTGCAGGCCGGTAAAGTAGATCGGCTTCACCCAGGACAGACCGCTCTCTTCGCAGGCGCCGATCAACTCCTTGCGATTGTACGTTCGGCAATGCCACATTCGGCTGCAGAAGGCGCCCAGCACGGTGTCTTCCGTGGTCATGAGCAGCAGCTTACCGCCCGGATTTAGGACGCGCGAAAGCTCGCCGAGCCCCGGCCGAGGGTCGGGAAGATGTTCGAGCACCCAACCGCACACCACCGCGTCGAAGAAGCCGTTCTCGTACGGGAGACGCGTGAGGTCGGCGGAGACGTGGGTGACGCGCGGGCTCTTGAGATGGCGTCGCGCCCGCCGCAGCATCGATTGCGACAGGTCGAACGCGGTGATCAGCGCATCGTCGTCGGAGTGACGTAAGATGTATTTCGTGTATCGACCGTTGCCGCAGCCGGCGTCGAGGATCCTTTTGCAGCCGCGCAGGTCGAAGGTCGACGGGCGGAACAGTTTGCCCGCGAGGACGCCGTGCCCGGTGACGACGCCGGTGAAGCGGGTGAGATTCCCGGCAATGCCGTCGTAGTGGTTGGTGATGAATCGCTTGTAATCGTGAAATTCTCGTCGGCTAAACTCTTTCGACTCAAGGGCCGAAACGAGAGGACTGCGGGAAGTGGAATTGGGGAGGGTATCTTGCGACATCGAGAAATCCCTGAGGAGGAACCCGAGCACGAATCGGCCCAGAGCATTCTATAAGACGAAGCGCGGATCGTCGTACCGATTCGTGAATGTTTGCGAAAGCGAAATTCACTTCCACTGCGCGATCACTTCGGGGAGCGGATATTCGGTGAGCGGAATGCCGAGGGTGGGGATCGCCTGCAAGCGCCGCCAGGCGCGCGTGGTGCGTTCTTCCTGTTCGCGGACGAACGCCGGGTCGAGTCCCTCCTTGGCGAACATCCCTTCGCACACGATCGGCGGAAAATCGGGGTCGACAATGTACTGCGCCGTCGCCGGCACGCAGCGGACGTGACGCTCGCGCAGGCTCGGCAGCTGCAGCGGCGTCACTTCGCCCAGGACGTAACGCAGGTAGAGGTCTGACTCCGGAATACCGGCGACGTCCTGGCCGCACACTTCGCACAGGTAGCCTTCGTCGCATTTGGCCATCGTTAAACTCGATTCGCCCTCGTAGGACAAGCGGCCTCGCTTGCCCCCACGCCAGGCAAGCGAGGCCGCTTGCTCTACGAGGGGGTACAACTCGCGCCGCTCACCACGTCGGCCCCGTCGACGATGCCGTAGGTGTAGCCTTGCTCGGTGAGGAACATTTGGCGGTGATGGGAAAAATCGAGTTCGCGGGTGTCGCGCGTCACCAGCGTGTAGAAGTACGCGACTTCACCGCTCGACTTGGGCCGTAACACTCGACCCAGCCGCTGCGCCTCTTCTTGCCGCGAGCCGAACGTCCCCGAGACCTGGATCAGCACGTGGGCGTCGGGGAGATCGATGGCGAAGTTGCCGACCTTGGAGAGAACGAGTTGCTTGATCTCGCCGCGACGAAACTTGCCGTAGAGTTCCTCGCGTTCGCTGTTGGGCGTCTGCCCGGTGATGAGCGGAATGCCGAAGCGGTCGCGCAGGCTGCGCAGCTGTTTGAGATATTGGCCGATGATGAGCACGTTCTTGTCGGCGTAGGTTTCGAGCAGCTTGGCGACGACGTCTTCCTTGGCCGGATTCTCACTGGCGATGCGGTACTTGATGCGCCACTCGGCGACGGCGTAATCCATGCGATCCGCCTCGGCCAGGGCGACGCGCACCTCGGTGCAGTTGGCCTCGGCGATCCAGCCCTTGGATTCGAGTTCGCGCCACGGCACGTCGTATTTCTTGGGCCCGATCAGGCTGAAGACGTCGCTCTCCCGGCCATCCTCGCGGATGAGCGTCGCCGTGAGTCCGAGCCTTCGCCGAGCCTGAATCTGCGCGGTCACGCGGAAGACGGGCGCGGGGAGTAGATGGACTTCGTCGTAGATGATGAGGCCCCAGTCGCGTTCGTCGAAGATCTTGAAATGCGGAAACTCCTCGTCGCGGTTGGGCCGATGCGTGATGATCTGGTACGTGGCGACGGTGACGGGGCCGATCTTCTTGGTATCGCCGGAATACTCGGCGACGTCGGCGTCAGCGAGAGTCGATTTGTCGAGGATCTCGCGGATCCACTGCTTGACGGCGGTGATGCTGGTGGTGAGGACGAGGGTCGATTTCTGCATGAGGGTCATGGCGGCGATGCCGACGACGGTTTTGCCGGCGCCGCAGGGGAGGACGATGACGCCGGAGCCGCCGCGGACGTCGCCGCCGGCGAAGAAGATGTCCGCCGCCTCGCGCTGGTAATCGCGTACTCGGAACGGCAGGCCGCTCTTGGCCTGAGTGCGCAGCTCCATCGTCAGGTCGGCGCCCGCCGCGTAGCCGGCGAGATCCTCCGCGGGATAGCCGACCGCGATGAGCGCCTGCTTCAAAACTCCGCGATGGGCCGGCTCGACCAGGAACGACTCCGCGTCGATTTTCTCGCCCAGGTATTGTTTGACTTTCGGTTGGCGAGTTAGCTCGGCCAGGAGCGGCTTATCGGGGCAGACGAGGCGCAGTTTGTCCTCGTGCTTTTCGAGCTTGATTCGGCCGTAGCGCGAGACCGTTTCCGCGAGGTCGGTGAAAAGGTTTCCCGGGATGGGGAATTTACTGTACTGCGAGAGGACGTCGAGCATCGCCTGGGCGGTGAGGCCCGCGGCGGCGGCGTTCCAGAGCGAGAGATTGGAGAGCCGATACGTGTGGATGTGTTCCGGACTTTTTTCAAGTTCCGCGAACGGCGCCAGCGCATCTCGCGCGGCAGCGTACTTGGGATTGTCGACTTCGACCAATACCGTGCGGTCCCCCTGCACGATGAGGGGGTTGCTGGGATCGTAGTGCATTCTCGGTTCCGTCCTGCCCGCGAAGCTCAAATAGTCAGTTTACTCTTGGGCGGGCAAAAAGGCGAGCGGGGGACGTAAGTCCCCGGTACGTGACTTCTGGAGAAAACCAAGAACGGCGAGCGGGGGACGTAAGTCCCCCGGTACGTGACTTCTTGAGAGAATCGAAAAACAGGAAACGCGGTGTTGCAGATGGATTCTGTACCGGGGGACTAACGTCCCCCGCTCGCCTTGGAGCTATTCCGTCGGCTCGATCACGGCGGACATCGATCCCTTGCAGCGCGCCAGCAGCGGGTCAGCGCCGAACGCGTGGATCTGGTCGCGCTTGAGCTCCGCGCGCTCCAGCGTCGTCGTGTCGACGATCACTCGACCCGTCTTGTCGACTTCCTGGGCCATCTTGAAACTGCGCTCGACGGGATGGCCGAACAGCGTCATCAGCATGTGGACGACGTATTCGTAGGTGTGATCGTCGTCGTTGAGCAGGATGACGTGGTACATCGGCATCTGCCGAGTTTTTTCTTCCCGCTGGGGCTTGCGCTTGGGGCGGACCTGGACATCTGGAAGCGTGGACGTTTCGCTCATCGTTACCTCATGTGCTTGCGCGTTCGCCGACCTTTGACGAAGCCTTCAAGGACATATCGGCCCAACTCACCTGCATTGCAGTATATCGCCAAACCCTGGGCGACGCGAGCCATTTGATCGACGAAATTCTGCAATCCCAGGTAAAAGTAATCCTCGATCAGGGCGAACGTGCTGATCGTAATGCCCGCGCGCTGGCACGCAGCCGCCTCCTGCAGCGTGTACCGCGCCGTCTTCTCGCTGGGCGGGTACATCAGCACCAGTTCACGACCCTCCAGATGGGCCGTGGGTTCGCCGTCGGTGATGCAAATGATCTGTTTGTTCCCCGCCGGCTGCTTCGACAGATAATTCCGGGCGAACTTGAGCCCCGCCTGGATATTCGTGAAATGCTCCGGCACAAATCCGGGCGGATTGTCGAGGTTGACCCGCATGAAGACTCGGCTATCGAAGATGCTCACCTGCTTGGGCGAGGACTGCAGCAGCCCCTTCTCCGTCAGCGGACTCGCATAGGTGTAGAACCCGAAGATCTTGAGCGTATCCTCGGTGTAACGGCTCCGCGTCAAGGCGAGCAGCGCCAGGGCGACTTTCTTTGCGTGGTAATATTTGCCGTAACGGGCCATCGACCCGCTCATGTCGATGAGCAGCACGGTCGCGCAGCTGGTCTGATATTCCATTTCGTGCACGACGAAGTCGTCCTCTTCGAGCGAGACGACCGGCCCCTCGTTGCGGACGCGGCCCTCCTTGCCCTCGCGAATGACGGCGTTCTTGAGCGTTTCGTGCAGGTTGAGATTCGCGACCGGATCGCCGAACTCGTACGGTTTGGAATCTTCGTGCCGCATCTGCCCGGCGCCGCGAAACTCGGTCGCGTGTTTGCCGAAGGAGTCCTTTTTGGTGATCTGAAAGAGTTCCTCGAGCGCCTTGGTCTCGATCCGGCGCACACCCTTGGGGCCGAGGCTGAGTTTGCCCTTCTCGTCTTTTTCGAGAAAACCTTCCTTGAGCAGTTTTTGCAGGATATCGGCCTCGTCAGGCGCCAGGCGTTCGAGCTGTCGGAGGACGTGTTCGCCGTGCTCGAGAAGGTAGTCGGAGAGTTGATCGAAGGTGGCGTCAGCGGAGAGGGGTTGGAAATCCTGGGAGCCGTCCCACTGGGAAAAATCGAACTCAGCCATGACGAGCCTCGCGGCGAGAAGAATGCGCAACACTCATCATTGTAGCAGCCGGCCGGACCGATTTCCCAGGTTGGATCGTCGGAGCGCCGGCATTAGAATACAGGTCGAACGCCCAAAGACTCCGGGGAGCATGCACATGGCGACCGACCTTTCGACTGAAGTCACATTGAATAACGGCGACAACTTGACGCGCGAGGAGTTCCTTCACATTTGGGAACAGCTGCCCGACGTCAAATTCGCCGAGCTTATCGGAGGGATCGTTTACATGCCATCACCGTTGAGAAGAGAACACAGCACCAAGGACCGACGCGTTTCCGGCTGGCTTTTGGCGTACGAAGCTCAAACGCAAGGATGCGAAGGAGGCAACAATGCCACAACCTTTATGGGCGACGAGTGCCTGCAACCGGATGGCTTCCTTGCGATCCTTCCCGAATGCGGCGGCAAGTCCGGGGGCGAAGAGTATGTCGAGGGCGCTCCCGAACTGATCTTCGAACTCGCTCACTCCAGCGCCAGCTTTGACCTACACCAGAAGCTGAACATTTACGAAAGCGCCGGCGTCCAGGAATATCTCGTGTTCTTGCTGAAGAAAAAAGAACTCCGCTGGCACCGGCTCGTGAAAGGAAAATACAAGCAGATGAAGCCTGACGCGGACGGCGTCTGGCGCTCGCATGTCTTCCCCGGGCTCTGGCTCGATAGCGCCGCATTGTTTGGCAATGACCACGCCAAGGTTCTCGCAAAGTTGCACGAAGGCATCGCCTCGGACGAACACCAAAAGTTCGTCGAGCGCCTGGCGGCGAAGCGCAAGCGCTCGACAAAGTGAAACAAGTTCCGAGTTATTTGGGGAGAATTGAGCATGCCGTTGGAAACGATTCACGAAGCCGCGGAGGCCCTGCGCCGCGGCGCCGTCACGCCGATCGATCTACTGGAAGATTGCTTCGCCCAGATCGAACGCTGGGAAAGCACCGTGCACGCCTGGGTGTCGATCGATCGCGAGGGGACCCGCGCGGTTGCCCAGGAGCGGACGCGGGAGCTGCGCGAAGGTCGGCTGCGCGGGCCTCTGCATGGGATCCCGATCGGCATCAAGGACATCTTCGACGTGGCCGATTGGCCAACGGCGGCGGGGTATGGCCCGTGGGCGCAGAGCATCGCGCGCGAGGACGCGCCGACGATCCGCGCGCTGCGTGCCGCCGGCGCGGTCTTTCTCGGCAAGACGGTGACCACGCAGTTCGCCAGTTTCGATCCCCCGGTGACGCGCAATCCGTGGAAGACGTCGCAGACGCCGGGCGGTTCCAGCAGCGGCTCGGCGGCGGCGCTGGCGACGCGCATGTGTCTGGGAGCGATGGGCTCGCAGACTGGCGGCTCGATCACGCGCCCGGCGTCCTTCTGCGGCGTCGCGGGGCTCAAGCCGACGTTCGGCGCCCTGTCGTGCGCCGGGGTCATGCCGCTGTCGGCGTCGATGGATCATCCCGGCCCGATGGCGCGCTGCGTCCGCGACCTGGGCGCCATGTTCGAAATCCTCCGTCCCGCCGGGCCCGCGCTCGTGCCGATCGCCGAGATGCCCGTCGTGGGCAGACTCCGCGGCCTCTTCGAGGAACAGGCCGAGCCGAGCGTGAACGCGGCGGTCGAGGAGAACTGCGAACGTCTGCGACAAAGGGGCGTCACGATCCGCGAAGTGGCGCTGCCGGGCGAGTTCCGTGACGTGCTGATTCAGCATCGCATCATTATGGCGGTGGAGGCGGCGCAGTTTCACCGTCCGCGTTTCCAGAAGGATCCGAGCGGGTTCAGCCCGCGCATTCGCAGCCTGGTCGAGGAGGGCCTGGCGACTCCCGCCGACGCCTACGTATTCGCCCGCGCGCATCAAGATCGCATGAAACTCGCCATGCCCGACGTCTTTCGCCATTGCCAGGTGCTGCTGACGCCGGCGACGACGGGCCCCGCGCCCGCCGCCGACACGACCGGCAATCCCGCGTTCAACTCCCCGTGGAGTTTCACCGGGCTGCCGACGATCTCGTTCCCGACGGGGCAGCTGGCAGACGGGTTGCCGTTGGCGATTCAGCTCGTCGGCCCGGCGTGGTCGGAGGCGGAGTTGTTCCGGCACGCCCTGTGGATCGAGGCGGCGCTCGAGGCAAAGCCGCTCACGCCGAGCATGCCTGCGAAGTGAGCCTCCGAAATTAAATGCAGCCACAGAGGACACAGAGAGAAAGGGCAAGATCGCTTTTCGTCGTTCCTGTTTCTCTCTCGGTGTCCTCTGTGCCCTCTGTGGCTTGTTCCGGCACGCCCTGTGGATCGAGGCGGCGCTCGAGGCAAAGCCGCTCACGCCGAGCATGCCTGCGAAGTGAGCCTCCGAAATTCAATGCAGCCACAGAGGGCACAGAGGACACAGAGAGAAAAGGCAAAGGATCGCTTTTCGTCGTTCCTGTTTCTCTCTCGGTGTCCTCTGTGCCCTCTGTGGCTTGCATTTCTGCTGCTCCTGCGAATTCCGCTGCCGATTCGCACGCCGCGTTTTACAATGACGCGATGGACGCCAACTGCCCGCTCTGCCTGAAGCTCACCCAGAACGCCGACGTCGTCTGGCGTTTCGGCCAATCGATCGCCTACCTCGGTCCCTGGCAATATTACGCCGGGTACTGCGTGCTCGTGCATCGTTCGCACACGCGCGAACTGTTCGACCTCGCCCCCGAAGCGCGTCGGTTCTATCTCGACGAAATGACACTGCTGGCCCAGGCGATTCACAGCGTCTTCCAGCCCGGCAAGATGAACTACGAGATGCTCGGCAATCAGGTGCCCCATATGCACTGGCATCTCTTCTCGCGCTCGCCCGACGATCCCGACGCCCGGCAGGCGGTCTGGCTCGCGCTCGATCGCGCCGAACGCGATCCCGCGGAAAAGCTACGCCTGCAAACCGGCCCGCTCGCCCGTAGCGAAACCATTGACCGACTTCGCTCCTGGCTCGTCGGCCGAACTCCGGAAGAATCGACATGAATGCTCTTCGTATCGGCACGCGCGGCAGTCCGCTGGCGCTCTGGCAGGCCCACTTCGTTTCGGGGCGGTTGCGTGCGCTGCATCCCGATCTCGAGATCGAACTCGTCGAAATTCAAACCACCGGCGATCAGGTACAGACCGCGCCGCTTTCCGTGCTGGGGGGCGACGGCCTGTTCACGAAGGCGATCCAGCAGGCATTGCTCGACGACCGCGTCGACGTGGCCGTGCACAGTTTGAAGGATCTGCCGACATTCGCGGTGGCGGGCCTGGAGTTGGCCGCGGTGCCGGCGCGCGGGCCGATGGGCGACGCCCTGGTTTCGAAGAAGCACCGTTCGTTTGCGGAGCTGCCGCACGGCGCGGTAGTGGCGACGAGCAGTTTGCGGCGCCGGGCGCAGGTGCTCTATCGCAGGCCGGACCTCACGCTGGTCGACATTCGCGGCAACGTCGACACGCGTTTGCGCAAGCTCGTGGAACAGGATTTCGACGCGACGCTGCTGGCCGAGGCGGGATTGATTCGTTTGGGCCTGGAACGCGAAATCACCGAGGTGCTGGATCCCGCCTGGATGTTGCCGGCGGTCGGGCAGGGGGCGCTCGGCATCGAGTGCCGCACCGGCGATTCACGTACGATTGGGTATTTAGGAGCTTTGAACGACGCTGCGACGCGCGCCGGCGTCTTCGCGGAGCGGGCGCTGTTGCGGGCTCTGGGCGGCGGTTGCCAGGTGCCGATCGGAACGATGAGTCGAGTTGACGCGAACGGACTGCACCTGCGCGGCGTCGTGCTTTCCGGCGACGGTCAAATCCGCTGGGAGGCGTCGCGCTCGGGAGCGCTCGACGCGCCCGAGAATCTGGGCCAGGAGTTGGCCGACGAGCTGCGCGGGCAGGGGGCGAAGTTGTAGCGATTAGGCGAGCGGGGGACGTTAGTCCCCCGGTACGTGACGCAAATGCAGGAATGGGAGTTGGGCGTCGGCGGAAAATTCTGTACCGGGGGACTAACGTCCCCCGCTCGCCTTCCGCACTATTCATGATGAATGTGGATGTCGCAGTGATACTTGCCTAACTCGTCGATGCGATTGAGTACCCCGGCCGCCTGGTAGCCCTCGGCTTCCGAGCGCACCCAGAGATCGATGCGGAGTTGATTGCCACGCGCCTCTTGCACCATGATCTTGAGTGTCTGCGGAATCCGGGCCGACAGCGTCTTTTCCAGCTCCGTGTGGCGATTGACTTGCACAGTAGCCGCTGGAACCTTCACCGCTAATCCAGGCGTCTCCACTTTCGGTTCCGGCATCTTCACCGCGATGCTCGGCGTCTCGACGCGCGGCTCCGGCGCCTTTACCACCGGAATCTGCGAAGGTTCCCCCGACGACGGCGCGGGATTCGTCGCCACGCTCAGCACCGGCGTGATGAAAATTACCTCCGGCCCCGTGTCGTCGTCGCGGGCCATCGTGATCGTTTGGCTTCCCTTTTTCAGGGCGCCCCGAATTTCCACCGATAGCCCATTCACGAGGCTCGTGCAGCCCGGCACATGACGAAGCGCCTGAGCGAGCGCCGACTTTTGTTCCCACGTCGCGACCTTGCCCGAGAGCGCGACCTGGCCCCCCTCGCGCACCGCCACCGTCACCGTCTCGCTGGGAAAAAGCCGCTTCAATTGCGCCTGCGCCAACGCACGGACAGAATCGGCCGTGCCGATCTGCGGCCGCGTTTCGCAGCCGGGCGTCTCGCGGATCGCATCCAGGATGTCCAGCGGCGACTGCGCCATCGCAAGTTTCAGCGCGTGCTCGTGGACCTGCTTGTTGGGGACGTGGCCACGAATCTCCAGACGCGAACCGAGGAGATGGGCTTCGAGATAATGCGGAAACGTCACCGGGTCGGCAAGCCAGGCGAGCTGGACCTCGATCTCCGTACGCCGCTTGTCGGCCGAGGCTTCGGGCGCCGTGACGACGACGGGCGCTTGCGCGACGACGGCGCCCGTACTCGAAAGGCAGAGGGCCAGCGACAACCATCGTTCCCAGCGTTGCGTCTTCACCGACAGCTCCTTCCACATCCGTGCGGGATTCAATCGACTCGACTACCGCGCTACGGGAACCGCGTCGGATTCAGATCGCGCGACATCGAATTGATCGCCTCGGGCCCCATCACGCACTGGTGCAAGTGATCCTTGTCGATGTACACCACTTCGACACGCCGTTTCTTGACGTGGAAGGGGAACGGATAACACGACTCGATCGTCTCCGTGTAGTAGACCGTGCACTTCCAGTGACAGTGATGCAGCTGCACCGGTCCCACCAATGGCATCATGCGAGGCGGGTCGACGACGTCGACTTCCTTCTCGATCGTGAACTCGATGTCGTCGCGGAATTCTTCGTAGATGTAAGGCACTCCGCGGGCCACGCGCGGCATCGCCCGCAAAATCTCCGCGCGGTCGGGCGGATCCTCGCACAGCGGACGATGCCCGGGAGGCAACGGCGACAAGATCGGCGTGCGGAAGTCGTTCTTGTTGACCAGCCGTTCCTCGATCCGATCCGCCACCCAGGGCTGCATCGGAATGGGGATCGGGATCGCGCCCAGACACCCGCTCAAGAGGGCCGTGAGCGTCCCGGCGCCCAGCGTCAACAGCAGCGAAGAAATCCGTTTCATGGTTGCCCTTTGCCTGCCAGAACGCGATGCCCGTGGAGACGACAGAGCGTCCCCTTCCAAGGGATTATCGGCCCGGTAGCGAGGCAAACTTTAACGGTCGTAGCGAATTTTCGGATTTTTCGGCGAGGATTTGAGAAGTGAGGCAAGCGGGGAAAGCCCAGGGATGGCTATCCCTGGGGAAACCCGACGCGGACTTCATTTTTTGGGCGATCGGCGAATTGGATAACGGTTTCGGGCGCTTCCCCAGGGATAGCCATCCCTGGGCTTTCCGCGTCCTGTTACGACAGAATATCATGCACCACGTGCCCGTGCACGTCGGTGAGGCGGAACGGTCGGCCGCTGTAGTTGAAGGTCAGGCGTTCGTGATCCAGGCCCATGAGGTGCAGCAGCGTGGCGTGCAGGTCGTGCATGTGGATCTTGTTCTCGACGGCGTGATGGCCGAAGTCGTCGGTGGCGCCGAAGGAGATGCCGGGCTTGATGCCGGCGCCGGCGAGCCAGACGGTGAAGCCGCCGGGATTGTGATCGCGACCGGTGCCGTTCCCCTGCGAATAGGGCGTGCGACCGAACTCGCCCCCCCACCACACGATGGTGTCCTCGAGCAAGCCGCGCTGTTTGAGATCGGCGAGCAGCGCCGCGATCGGCTTGTCGACGGCCTTGGCATGCACGGCGTGTTGCGGCATGTTCGAGTGCTGATCCCAGACGGGGTTGGCGCTGTTGTCGCCGTGGTTGACCTGGATGAAGCGGACGCCCTGTTCGCACAGCCGACGTGCCATCAGGCACTGTCGGCCGAACTTATCGGTCGCGGTTTCGCCGATGCCGTACGCTCGCTGGGTCTGCTGCGTCTCCTGCGAGATGTCGAGGATGTCGGGGGCGTTGCACTGCATGCGCCAGCCGAGATCGTAGGAGTTCATGACGGCTTCGAGTTCGGAATCGCGCGGGCTGGAGCGCATCTGCTCGGCGTTGAGCGCCTGCAGCAGATCGAGTTGCTGCCGTTGCACAGGCCGGGCGAGGGAATTTTGCAGATCGCGAATGGAGCCGGAAGTCAACTGCGTGCCGGCTCGGCCGACCGCGGTTCCCTGGAAGTAGGCGGGGAGGAAGGCGTTGCCGTAGTTGCGTGGCCCGCCGTTGCCGGTCGACGGGGCGATGGAGACGAAGCCTGGCAGATTGCTGTTTTCGGTGCCGAGTCCGTACATGACCCAGGAGCCGAAAGAGGGGCGGATGAACTGGGTGGAACCGCAATGCAGGAAGAGGGTCGCGGGGCCGTGGGCGACGCCTTCGGTGTGCATCGAGTGGAGGAAGCAGAGGTCGTCGAGGTGCTTGTTGACTTCGGGGAAGAGTTCGGAACCCCACCGGCCGCTTTGGCCGTGCTGGCGGAACTTCCACAGGTTTTTCATGACGCGATGGTTCGACGCGCGATTGCCGGTATTGGCGGCGACGCGGGCATCGTCCCACTGCATGGTCTTGCCGTCGTCGACCGCCAGGCGCGGCTTGTAATCGAAGGAATCGACGTGGCTCACGCCTCCCTGCATGAACAGGAAGATGATGCGCTGGGCCTTGGGCGCGTGATGCGGCACCCGTGGGGCGAGCGGATCGGCGGCAACGCCGGGCCGGGCAGCGAGGCCCGAAAAAGCGAGCGAGCCGAAGCCGCAGGCGGCGGATTGCAGGGCCTGGCGACGCGTCATCGAAAGCGGTTGGGTCATCGACATCTCCGGAAAGGGAGCGAAGTAGCGGTACAGATAGATTATCGGGCGCAAGCACCGAACGCAAGGGCGCCCGGCGTATCACGCTAGCATTAGCTATTTCTGCAAAACCGCACCGTCACGTCGCACTGCAGAACTCGGAAAGTTGAAAACAGTTCCGTAAACTATCGACGAGGCGTCGTCAATCATACTGGCACATTTTGCGGTCGCGCGAAAGAATCGATTGTGGATGGAGGTAATCACTCGAAGCGCAAGGCCAAAAATGCCTTGGAGAAATATATAGTGAACTAGCTCTGCCACAGCTTGCCGTCGGGCGTCGGCAATTGCCTTTCTGAAGCCAGAATCGGAAACCCGATCGAGCGATTCTTCAAACGCGGACTTCTTCGACTTTAGACCGTCTCCCTCAGTAGGCAGGAGGAACAAAGCAACAATGAATCTCGCTGGAGTCAACCTGCTCGAGGTTGCGAGCATGCCGTTTAGCAGACAGCGCACCTCTTGATACGCCTCGGTATCGAATCGCAAGTCGTGCTTCCAAACGTAGTCGAACAAGCTGTCTCGGATCTTGCGGATGTTGGATCGAAACTGATCCCGATGCAAGCTGCCGAATAGTCGGAACCAGAGGAAGCAAATTATCGCGAAGCTGACTAGGCAATATGCAAGCTCAAATCTCATGGCGTTCTCGAATTAGTTTCCGATGTTGCCGTTTGGAGTCAGACCGCTGGAGGTACGACTTGGATCAAGTCTCTTCTCCAGTTCGATAATCCGTTCATCTTTTGTTTTTCGATCTCGCATCTTGGATTTACGCTCCAAGTACCCCCAAGTCATTCCACCCAACCCAACGGCCCACCCCAGCAACACATCAATCTTGAAGTTGGCGATCAAGTTTTGCGTAACGTTGACCGTAGTGTCCTTGCCAACGGCAGCCGCAACCGGCCAATAAAAAACGGCACAAGCAATCAAAAACGCAATACCGCCAACTGCCAAGATTCCCAACAAAAAGATCACGCCTTCGCAGATGCGGATTCTTATTTCATGAGCGCGTTTCTTATCTTCCTCAGTCAGCTTATCGGTCTCCGAACCGTCTGGCCTCGATGCTTTCTTCGCCATTTTGGACGCTCCTGGGTTCGCGATATTATCGCCCCCAAAGATCGCCTGTCAATTCGAATCCGGAATTCTGGGGATAACTGAAGATGAACTTTCCGACTGAACTATCCTCGCTATTATAAGCCGGTTTTTAAGAATACGCACGAATTTTCGGCAGGGTTTGCTGTCAAATTCGACTTGGCGGCTTACCTTCGCGACCCAGGCTTCTTCGCCGCGATCATAAACCCGTACGCACGAAACTTCTGCAGAAACCACGGCTTCGTCAAGTTCCCGGCCACTCCGACCGGGCGGATCTCCACGATGGAAAAACCGGCTCGCGTCATACACTTCACGATCTCGCCGCGCGAGAAGACGTGCATCGGCATCGGCCCGATCCCCTGGTGCGGCGGCATCATGAAGTCTCCCAGTGCCTCGCGCCCCACAAGCCAGCGCCACGCATTCAGCGCCAGCTGTCGTCGCCCCGCACTCGTCCCCAGGTGAAAGCCGCGATTGTGGACGTGCAGCACGAACGTCCCGCCGGGCCGCAGAATGCGATAGGCGTGCTCCAAAACTCGCTGCCGCGCCTCGGCGCCGACGATCATGCCGAGCGTCTGAAACAAACACCCGGCCGCGTCGAACGACTGGTCGTCGATGCCGCCCAGTTCCACCAGGTTTGCCTTGAGGCACGGGATCGTGACCTGGGCATGTCGTGCTTTCGCCTGGACTTCGCGCAGCATGTCTTCGGAAAGATCGACCGCCAGGAGACGGTACCCGAGTTGAGCGAGATAGACCGAGAGCCGACCGGTGCCGCAGCCGAGGTCGACGAAGTCGCATGGCGTCGGGCAGTGTTGGCGGACGAAGGCGAGATCGAAATGGAAAAGCGGCGCATCGGCCAGTTTGGCGTCGTAGTCCTGGGCGATGCGCGGATCGTGGACGTATTCCCAGAGCCCGCGCGAAACGCCGTCGGGGAGTTGCCAGTCTGCGGGCATAGGTGGATCCAAGGAAAATCGTTTAGCCGCCGCTGTCCGCGCCGCCAGGAGGCGGCGGCTAAACAAGGACTAATCGACGATCTTCACTTCGATCTTGCGGATCGTCACGATCGACGGCGGGCCGTCCTTGATGGGCGGATGTTGCTGAATCGCGAAATGTCCGGACGTGTACAGGTTCTTCTCGTCCGTGAAATCGACGACCTGCTTGCCGTTCACCAGGATCTGGATCTTGTTTCCCTTGGCGATCACTTCCTGCGTAAACCAGGCGTCGGGTTCGACGAGGCGGTCCATGATCTTCACCAGATTGTAGAGGCTGCCGGTGCGGACGGGATCGCTGTGGGTGCTGTTGATCTGCGCTTCGTAGCCCTTGGGATAGCCGGGCCCGAACTTGGTGCGGAAGTATTGGCCCGAGTTGCCCTTGTCGGAGATCTTGGCTTCGACCCGGTAGTGGAAGTTCTTGTAATCGCCTTTCTCGGAAAAGAGATGGCTGGGCGTCTTGTCGGCGCCGGTGCCGACGATGTTGCCGTCGACGACCTTCCAGTCGCCGGGCGTGTCGGGATGGGTCTTAAAGCCGCTGAGATCCTTGCCGTTGAAGAGTTGGGTCCAGCCTTCGTCTTTTTTGTCTTGAGCGTGGACGGCGGCAGTGAAGACGATCGCGCAGCACAGGGACAGCCAGCGAGCCATGGGAATCTCCGCAAAGAAAATGGGTTGGTACCCGGTTGTTCTAGCGGCGCCGACCCGGCGGGCAACGCGGAATCGCTTGCTCCGGACGGCGCACGCCCTTAGAATCGCAGACGCCCGCATCTTTCCTTCATGGAGTCACGCATGTTTCGTTCTCTCTCCCTTCTCACGCTGCTGGCCTTCACGGCGCCCGCTTTTTCCCAGGACGAGGATCTCTTCAACGGCAAGGATCTCGCCGGCTGGAAGGCCTTCATGAAGTCCGGGCAAGACGAAGACGGCTCCACCTTCTACGCCAAGGACGGACATCTCGTCATCTCCGGCACGAACGTCGGCTACATCTACACCGCGAAGAGCTTCAAGAACTACGTCTTCACCCACGACTGGAAGTTCATCAAGGACGGCAACAGCGGTATCCTCGTCCACATCACCGGCGAACCCAAGGTTTGGCCCAAGTGCATCGAAGTCCAGGGCCTGCAGAAAAACCACGGCCACCTCTACGAAGTCGGCGGCGGCAAAGGGAAGTTCACCAAGGATGCCGACGCCCAGAAGAAAGCCATCAAGATGGGCGAATGGAACACCACCGAAGTGACCGTCAACGGCAACGCCATCAGCGTCAAGATCAACGGCATCCCCGTCTCCAGCGGCACAATCGAAAACGTCAGCGAAGGGCCCATCGGCTTCCAGTCCGAAGGGACCGAACTGCATCTCAAAAATCTAAAGCTCAAGAAACTGTAACGATGGACGCAGACGTCATCATCGTCGGCACGGGGGGCGTCGGCAGCGCCGCCGCCTTCCATCTCGCCAATCGGGGACTGCGCGTGATCGGGCTCGACCGTTTCCCCGGCGGGCACGACCGCGGTAGCTCCCATGGCCAATCGCGCATCATTCGCCTGGCATATTTCGAGCATCCCGACTACGTGCCTCTCCTGTTTCGCGCCTACGACCACTGGGCCGACCTCGAGCGCCGCTGCGGCAAGAAATTGTTCCATCAAGTGGGCTTCCTCGAAGTCGGACCGCCCGACGGCGCCCTCATTCCCGGCGTCCTGGCGAGTTCCCAGAAGTATCGCCTGCCGCTCAATCAGCTCGACGAGCACGCGTTTCGCCAGCGTTTTCCAGGCTTCGTCCTCCCCGAAGGAAGCGTGGCACTGTTCGAACAACGGGCCGGGTTGCTGCTCGTGGAGGAATGCGTCCGCGCGCATCTGGCGGAAGCGAAGCGACTGGGAGCCGTGTTTTATCACGGCGAGGAAGTACGCGACTGGTCGGCCACTGGAGACAGCGTGACCGTCGCCACCGACCGCAACGCGTACACCGCCGGCGCCTTGATCCTGACCGCGGGGCCCTGGGCGGGTCAAGTTCTTACGAACCTCCGCTTGCCGCTGCAGGTGCGCCGAAAACACCTCCACTGGCTGCGCGGCAACGTTCCCGAGTACGATCTCCATGCCGGCTGTCCGTGCTACTATTTCGAAACCTCCGACGGTTCGTTCTACGGCATGCCGCAGATCGACGCGCGTGGCGTCAAGGTCGCCGAACACACCGGCGGCGCCGTCGTCGCCGATCCGCTCGCTGACGACCGCCTGCCCGAGCCGCGCGACACCGAGCGCGTCCTGGCGTTCACGGCCCGGACCATGCCGCGGCTTTCTCGTGATCGGCTCGAACACGCGGTCTGTTATTACACGATGACGCCCGACGAGAATTTCATCGTTGATCGGCATCCCGAACACGCAAACGTCGCGCTGGCGGCCGGGCTCTCGGGGCATGGGTTCAAGTTCGCGCCGGTGCTGGGGGAGGTGCTCGCCGACCTGGCGACGACCGGCCAGACGGCGCTGCCGATCGGCTTCCTGGGGCTTGGTCGTTTCTCGAGGGGCAAATCCGTAGAATGAAAGCGCAGTACGAAGTTTTTGGAGACCAGCGATGCCCGGCGATTCGTGGAGCGAGGACGGTTTCGATTACGTCCGCAGACAATCGCCCCCCTCCAGCGTCGTCTCCACCCTTGCCGTCCTGTCCATCGTCTACGGCTCGCTCGGCCTCTTTTGCAGCGGCTTCGCAGGGCTGTTTCTGCTCTTGTTCCTCACCCTCGACGCCGCCCAGAACTTGCCGCAAAACATCCGCGATTCCTACGGCCTCGTCGCCCTCGTCACCTGCGTCGGATACTTGCTCACCTGCGTATTGGGCATCGTCGGCGGCGTCGGCATCGTCAGCCGACAGGCTTACGGCCGAAGGCTCGTGATCGCCGTCGGCTTTCTGCAACTGGCCCTCCTGGGCTTTTACGCCTGGGTCTTCGCACTGCTCATTCAATCCGCGACCGTCGAATACATGCATCTGGTCATGTTCGGCTTCCCCGCGGCCGCCCACGCCGTGTTCGGCACGTATTCGCTCGCGATCCTGATGCGCCGCCGCTATGCCGAGGAATTTCCGTAGCTCGTCACTTCGGCGACCACTGCCCCGGCGTCACCGTCCCCTTGAGCTGCCGCTCCAGGGCCACGTGATTCTCCGCGATCTGCAGTATCGGTGCCGCCGCCTCAAAGTCCGACTTCTCCCAGCCCGCCTTCTCCAAATACATCCGTGCCAGGTGCGCCGAATCGGGCCGACCGCTCGCTTGCCGAATCTTCGCGCGATCCTTCTCGTAGTTCGACAGTTCTAGTTTGCCGACGACGTCGCTTCCCAGCGCGTTGCCCCCCGGTCCGATCTCGACGGCGATCGGCTTGCGCAGTTCCGCGCGACGCACGTCGTCGGGCAATCGGCCTTCGCGCTGCGCGACCATTCGGCCCAGCTCCAGCGCGATCAGCGCCGCCAAGTCCGCGTCGCTTCGGCATTTTCGCACCAGCCCCTCCGACACGATAATCATCTGCTGGTCGAGGTGAAAGATCTCCGGGCTCTCCGATAGCACCGCGGCAAACTGCGGACGCACGCTGATCTGCGGGTTCTCCAGAAGCAGCTTTCGGCCCACGCTGTCGACGCGCATGCAGACGGCCGAATCCGCGCTGCTGTAGTTTGCCTGGGTCACTTGCCCCGAGCCGGCCTGCAAGTTGAAAAAGTTGCTCGAAACCTGCGCCGTCTTGGACGCAGGCGTCTCGCAGCCCGCGAGCGCCGCCAGGCCAGATAGTAGTATTCCCGCGCGCAGCATCTCGCACCGCCTTTATGAAGTAGGCGGCAGAGATACCCGCAAGCGAGCCGCGCGTCCAGAGGACTTCGTTCGCGTTGACGTCCGGGGCGCGCCAATCCTTTCCGGCACTCATGCGGCATTCCAGTATGCGGCCCATTGGCTGCTGTAGTTGAGACAGCAGAGTTCGCCCATTTTGTTGGCGTTCTCCACCTTCCAACGGGCGCCCGTCTGTTTCAA
>JBBQPM010000102.1:0-24169 GCA_038217425.1 Gemmatales bacterium | reverse complement strand
AGCCGCTCCCTGGCGGTCGCGGCTCTTGGATGCGTTACGCCTCGCCTCGCACCAGGAACACCGCGTCTTCGGAATCTTTCGGCAGCGGCTTGCGTTTCGACCAGGTGTTCCAGCCGAGCCGGGTGCCCATGCCGACGCGCTTGCCGACCTCGCAGCCGGGGACGTCGTCCTTCTTGAGAATCAGCTGGATCTCGATGTCCAGCTCCGGTCCAGCATACAGGCGAATGAGCTGTCCCAGGAGGAAAATCTTCTTACGCTCGGGGATCGGCCTCGGGTCGGGGAGGAACTCCTGGAACGTCTCGTAATCGAGCGGACCGATGCGGATGCGGATTCGGCTCTGAATATCCCAAAGCCGATCGCCGACGAGGACCGATTGACCCAGGGCGTTGTTGCCGAGCCCGGGCGCGATGGCCGACTGGTTGCTCGGATCGAGCCTGAGCCAATGCCCCTGGAACTGCACGACCTTGACCGCGAGCTTGAGGAAGTCTCCGAGCATTCGTTCGAGCGAGACTGCATTCCGCGGCCGATGGGCGAAGAAGCCGGCGTAGCGCATCAGCGCCAGGTCGTCGATCTGGCCGAGCGGCTTGTCGGGTCGAGCGGGGTCGGGGACGCGCAGGCGCTCTTGCAGCGGTTTCAGGCCGACGCCGATGAGACTATAGACGCAGCGGGTGAAGGCGTCGGGATCGCGCCAGCCGTATTCGCCGCGTTCGAAGGGGATGGGAAAGCGGTACTTCTCCCAGGCGCGGAAGAAGAGCGAGATCAGGCGATGATTGAAGAGGTCGAGCCAATCGCGCAGTGCGTAGCGTTCGGGGCCTTTGGTATCGCGGCGCAGGCGGAGCATCTGCTCGGTGTAGTGCAGCGGCAGCGGGCCGTTCACGCCTGCCATGCCGAGGAAGGCGACCGTCATGCTCGGCATCGGCAGGTCCGCTTCGCGCCCGATCTCATGGATGGAACTGGGCGGAAACGAGAGTGACACGAGCGAGCGAAAGCGGATCGCCTCCTCGTCAGGTCGATGGCTCAGGCCGACTGGTTTCGCGTCGGGGGCGAGCCGTTGGATGAGGCGCACAGCCTGGAAGAAATCGAAGCAGGGCCCCTCCGCGAAGAGGCGCTGCGCGAGGCTGTCGGTCGGGTAGGAGACATCCGCCATACAGTCCTTGTATGATTTGCAGGCCCTTGGGTCACCACTTTTCCGGCTTGGGCCGAACGTCCGGCTCGATCTGATACGTCTCGGCCAGCGTGTTCATCTGGTTGAACAGACCGATGACGGCGATGATTTCGCCGTATTGTTCGCCGGTGAGGCCGAGCTTTTGGGCGGAGGCGGAATGCGAGTTGATGCAGTAATCGCAGCCGTTGGTGGCTGACACCGCGAGGGCGACGATCTCCTTCGTGAGAGCGTCGACCTTGCCGGGCGCCATGATCGCCTTGAGTCGGGTCCAGCACATCCGCAGATGCTCGGGATGCGTGGCCAGGGCGCGCCAGATGTTGGGGATCCAGTCGATGTTTTTGGTCGCCTTGATGTCGGCGAAGACTTCCTGGACGATGGGATTGGGATCGTTCTCGGCGACGAGATTGACGGTTGGCATACTCGTGCTCCTACAGGTTGAGTTGGGGGACAGGCTTTTCCGCGGCCTCGGCCGCGAACATCGTCGAGGGCTTGAAGCCGAGCGCGCCTGCGACAAGGTTCGCGGGGAAGACGGTCGCCTGGGTGTTGTACTCCTTGACGGAATCGTTGTAGAACCCGCGGGCGTGGGCGATCTTGTCCTCGAGCGTCGTGATCTGCTTGGCGAGGTTGCGAAACTGCGCGTCGGCCTTCAAGTTCGGGTACGCCTCGACTCGGCCGAAGACTTGCGTGAGGCACTGCAGGGCGGCCAACTCGGCATTGACGACGACGTCGCGGCTGCCGCCTTGCACGGAGCTACGCAGCGCAGTGAGGTTTTCGAGTAACCCTTTTTCGTGGGCCATGTAGCCTTTGACGATCTGGACGAGATTCGGAATGAGATCGTAGCGTTGTTTGAGGAGGATATCGATGCCGCTCCAGCTTTGTTCGACGCGGTTTTTGAACGTCGTCAGGCTGTTGAAGACGCGGAAGACGGCCAGGAACAGGGTGACGCCGAGCGCCGCCAAGCCCGCTGCCGTCGCACGCCCCGAATCCCACCAGGCGTCCTCGTTCGCGCCCTGCATGTGGCGGAGGGCGCCGTAGGTGACCGCGAAGAAGCCGAGGAAGAGGAACAGCAGGCCGAAGCGCGCCGCCCAGCGTTCGCCGGAGTCGGCCTTCACGAAATACGCGGTCCGCTCCAGCGGTGTTACCACAAGCGGCACATGCATGAGCGGTTCGAGCGTTTTCTTCGATTCGCCGACAACGCCCACGACGCTCAGTTCGCACGGGTAGGGCGTGTAGGTGAGCGAGTAGCGCCATTTGCCGAGGGTCTCGGTTTGGGTCTGTTCGTAGTGCCATTCGGCCCGTTGATTGTCGACGCTCAGGCTGTGTTCGCCCTGGGCGATGGCGAACGGACTGGAGTCGGATTCGGTTTGCCGGGTGACCCATTCGGTGCGTCGTTCGGTCTTCTCTTCGCCCTGGGCATTGGTCGTGGTGGTGATTTTCTCGATGAGTTCTTCGAGCTTGTAATTGTAGTGCAGGCAGTTGTAGCCAAAGTAGGGAGCGAGACACGCTTCCATGCACTGGGCGTGTCCGCGAATCCAGACGGTATCCCAGACATTGACAGCCGGGATGGCGAGCGGCGTGGCCGACTTGAGGATGGCTTTGCTGCGGTTCCAGCGGCGCACGAGGAACCATAAGAGCCAGCCGATAAAGACGAGAATGCCGCCGACGACGAGGTGGATAATGAGAGATTTCATGGGGGTACTGTATGACTCGCAGGCCGCGGGGAAATATCGATTGACGCCGGCGCGATTCCGCCGTTTGCAATCGCCGGGTACGCTGGTAGAATTTGGATGTACCTGCTTATTCGTCCGGGAGAAATTGCCATGGACGTTCGTTATTCGCCTGAAATCACCGAGAAGTCCGAGGGCGTCGCTCTGCTTCGACAAGCCTCGAAACTGGTGGCCGACGTTCTCAAGCCCGCGACGCAGGTCGTGAAAGTGGAGTGGAGCGTTTCGCCCTATGAGCCTGGTACGACTCGCTACCGCTTGACCCTCGCGGATCCGAATGGAGAGGCGAGTTCAGATCTCACGCTGCAAGAGTTGCGAGATCCATCGCTGGTGCGGTACTGTGTTTCGAGTCTATGGGGCGACATTCTAAAGATCCGCCAAGACATTCAGCATCTAATGACGCAGGAAGCCCTGAGAGAATTTTACGCTGAAATGGCGGAGGCCTCCTAAAAATGGCCACTCGAACTGAAGAATTCATAAAGGTTCTGACAGTTGAAATCACGATCCTTCAAGAGCGCGTCGAGTTCTTGAGTGAGAAAATGCAACTGCTGCGCGAATCCAAAGAGAAAATCGCCGTTCTCGAGCATCAAGTCGCGGAGATGACCAAGACGAAGGAACTCTGGGGCCAACGCGGCTGGATGGTAATGACCATCGCGCTGTCTGCCGGATTTTCGTTCGTCGCCGTCATTCTCGGCGGCTTGCTCACGTTCGACCTCAATTCCAACCGGCCGTAGCGCGGGAGTTTCGGCCCATGTTCACGCTCCCGATTCGCGGCCTTCTCTTCGCGATCGCTTTGGTTCTCAGTTACCTCACCGACCATCTCTACGTTCGATTGGGCTATCTCGCCGCATCCATCGTTCTCGCGGTCGGGTACTTGCGCAGCGGCACTGTCGCGCTTGCGTTTCAGGCGCTGCGTTCGGGCAGTTTGCCGCAGGCTCGGCGGTTGCTCGCGCAAACTCGCTTTCCCAACTGGCTCAGCGCCCAGTCGCGGGCTTACCGCGAATGGATGCTCGGCATCTTTGCCCTGGACGAAAAACGTTGGACCAACGCCCGGGATCATTTGCAAAGCGCCGTCGAGCACGGGCTGCGCACGCCGAACGACCGGAGCTTGGCCGAGGGATACCTGGCCCTGGCGCTGTTTCACTGCGGCGACGTCCCGGCCGCACATCAACGCCTGACGTCGGCGAAAGAGGGGATGGCCAAGCCGGAAGGGTTTGAGGTTCTCGAACAGATCGAACACGCGATGAGCGCCGGTCCCGAATCCAAACCGATCCAGTGAGGGCGTCATGCTCAGCGTCAGTTTCAGTTCGCCCGAGTTTCCCGTGGATCCCGACGACGATCTGGATCCGGCGGTGGCGCACTGGGTCCGCGCCGTGCTACTCAGCGCCGGCATTGCGGCGCGGGAACCGGTCCGGAAAGAATACGGCTGGAGCATTTGTCTCGAAAACCCCGCGACCGTCTGGGTGGCCGTGGAAGCCGCCCAGCCGGATTGGGAGGTGGCGGTGATGCACGAAATCCCCGTCTACGCGCCGTGGCGCTGGTTTCGCCCTGGCGCGGGGCGGGCGCTCGAGCGACGTGCGTTTGAAGCGATCCGCGCGGCCGTCGAGGCTCGGCCCGGCATGGTGATCGAATCAGTCTACTCCTGAGTCTGTTCCGCTTCCGGAGGAAAACGCCGGCCGAGGATCCAGTTGCCGATGCGCCGGCCCAGCATACGGTCGATGCCCAAGAGTGGGCCGGTAAACCACGGAATCAGGGCTTCCTTCCGGCGTTTGACGATCAGATTGACGATGGCGGCCACGCACTTCTCCACGGGCCACACGCGAAACGGCAACGGCGGCGGGTTCTTGTACGGCTCGCCGTCCGCGTTCAGAACGCTGTGCCGCAGCGGCGTGTCCACGAACGCCGGCGATACCGTCCCCACGTGCACGCCGTCGCGCGCTAGCTCGATGTCCAGCGCCTCGTACAATCCCTGAACCGCGAACTTGCTCGCGCTGTAAAGGGCGTACGACGGAATGCCGCGCTTGCCCGTGAGGCTGCTGATTGCGACCAGCGAGCCCTTCGTCTTCTTGAGATGCGGAATCGCCGCATGCGTGGCGTAAAGGACGCCGAAAAAGTTGACGCGCATCACCCGCTCGAGCGCGGCAATCTTCGAGCGAGCGAAGTAGGCCCGCATCGAAAGCCCCGCGGAGCAGAGCAAGACGTCGAGCTGACCGAACTGGGCGACCGTCGCTTCCACCGCGCGCTGGACTTGCTCGGCATCGGTGACGTCGGTCGGCAGCGCGAGGGCAGGGGCGCCGAGGGTTTCGACTTCTCGGCAGACGCTTTCGAGGGCTTCGGGTTTGCGGGAGGCGAAGGCGAGCTTGCAGCCCATGCCGGCGAGTTTAAGGGCGGTGGCGCGGCCGATCCCGGAAGAGCCGCCGGTGATCAGAACTACCTTGTTCGCGAGAGTCATACGTCGTCCGTCCCAGGAGAGTTTTCAAGTGGCATTATACAAACAGGAGAGGCGAGCCATGTTTCGAGCCGGATTGTTGGCGTGGTGCTGCGTCAGTGCGTTGCAGGCCCAGGAACCGCACGAGGCCATCCGCGCCGTGCTGGACGCCCAGGCCACGGCCTGGAACAAGGGGGATCTCGAAGGCTTCATGCAGGGCTACTGGCAATCCCCGGAACTCACGTTCTACGCCGGCAACGTCAAGACAAAGGGCTACCAGGCCACGCTCGAGCGGTACCGCCAAAAGTATCAGGCGGACAAGAAGGAGATGGGCAAGTTGACGTTCGCGGAGCTGACGATCGAGCCGCTCGGCGCCGACCATGCACTGGTGCGGGGACGCTATCACTTGAAGCTGACGAAGGAGGAATCGACCGGCATCTTCACGCTCATCGTGCGCAAGACGCCGGCGGGTTGGAAGATTGTGCACGATCACACGAGCGGTTAGCTCGACGCCGCGCGGGGGTCGTCCTTCATCGCCTGCCAGCGTTCCGGTTCCAACAGCACCTCGCGGGCGTTGCTTCCCTTGTAGGCGCCGACGATGCCGTCCTCGGCCATGTAATCAATGAGGCGGGCCGCACGTCCGTAGCCGATGCCAAGCGCCCGCTGCAAGAGCGACACGCTGCCGCGCCCCTCGCGCACCACGATGTCCACGGCGCCTTCGTACAACTCGTCGCGCGCCTTGATCTTCTCGCCGACGTCGTCGTCGTCCTCTTCGTCCTTCGTCTTGAGATGCACCAGCTCCGCCTCGAAGCACGGCTCATCCACCTGCAGATGCTCCACTACTTTCGAGATCTCCGCATCGCTGACGAACGTCCCCTGCGAACGAATCAGCACGCTCGTGCCCGGCTGCAGGAATAGCATGTCCCCCTTGCCCAGCAGCTTGTCTGCGCCCATTTCATCGAGCACCACCCGGCTATCGGATCGACTCGACACCTTGAAGCAGATGCGCCCCGGCAGGTTCGACTTGATGAGCCCGGTGATGACGTCGACGGTCGGCTTTTGCGTAGCGACGACCAGGTGAATGCCCGCCGCCCGCGACTTCTGCGCCAGGCGGATGATGTGCGTCTCGACCTCGCGCTTCATCATCATCATCAGGTCCGCGAGTTCGTCCACCACGATGATGATGTACGGCATCTTCTCCATGATCGCCTTGTTTTCCGCTTCGTTCTGCGGCTGCGTACGTTTACGAAGTTCCTCGTGGCCGAGTTCGTTGTACGTGGCGATGTTGCGAACGCGGGCCTTGCTGAGCTGATCGTAGCGCTGCTCCATCTTGTCGACCGCCCAGGCCAGGATCGCCTCGGCTTTTTTCATGTCGGTGACGACGGGATGCATGAGGTGCGGGATCTTGCCGTACTCGGTCATTTCGGTCATCTTGGGGTCGATGAGGATCATCTTCACTTCGTCGGGCCGGCGCGTCATCAGCATGCTGGTGATGATCGCGTTGAGGCAGACCGACTTGCCGGTGCCCGTGGTGCCCGCGATGAGCAAGTGAGGCATCTCGGCCAAATCGAAGATGAGCGGTCGGCCTTCGGTGTCCTTGCCGAGGAAGAGAGGCAGCTTCGATTTTTGCAGCTTTTTGCCGCCTCCGACGATGAGTTCCTTCAGGCGGACGTTGGCGCGCTTCTCGTTGGGGACTTCGATGCCGACTGTGTTCTTGCCCGGGATCGGCGCCACGATGCGGACGCTCGGCACGCGCAGGTGCAGGGCCAAGTCGTCGGCGAGCCCGGTGATCTTGTTGACGCGCATGCCGGTCTCGAGCGTGATCTCGTACTGCGTGATAACGGGCCCGGTGTTGATGCCGACGACGCGGATGTTGAGCGCGAAGTCCTGAAACGTCTTCTCCAGCAGCGTCGCCTGATCGCGGAGCCGTTGGTCGTGCTGCTGATAGGGAAACGGTTCGGATTCTTCTAGGAGGTTGAGGCCGGGGAGTTCGAAATCGTCGTAGACGGGGCGCGTATCCTCGGCGACTGTCTCTTCCGCGGGGCGATCGAGCCGGAGGATCGACGGTTCGGGAACCTCGGGGATCTCCTCTTCGGCCGGCGCCTCGTACAGGCGCACGCCGGAATGCGAGATGGGGATGATCGCGGGATCGACGAGGGGCTTCTTGCCGCGTTTGGCGGACGTGGCCTTGGGGGCTTCCGTTTCCGGCTTCGGCGCCGGCACGCACCAGGCGAGCAGGCGAGCGACGAAGTCGCCGCACGCCGAGCAGGCGTCCCAGAATGTGTTCCAGGATTGGATTAAGAAGAAATCCAGGGCGAGCCAAAGCCCGGCGAAGGCGAGGCCGGCAAAGACGAACCAGCCGCCGACGACATTGAACTCGCGCACCAACTGGCCGGCCAGGAGGGCGCCGAGCCAGCCGCCGGGGCCTTGCGGGAATTGGCCCAGGAGATCGCCGGCGAACCATTCGGCCGCCACCGCGGCGCTGGGGACGAGGATCGCCCAGCCCGCCAGGCGTTTCAGCCAGAGGAGCCAACCTTTGCGCAGGAGGAGCACGAGGATGACGACGAACCAGCTCGCCAGAAGCGCGTACGCGGCGGCGCCGAACGTGGCGAAGAGTTCGCGCGAAATCCAGTTGCCGGGCCGGCCCAGGAGATTGGATTCGCCGGCGTCATAACTGAGTAGAGAAAGCGACACCAGGAGCCCGCTCGAAAGCAGGATCCAGGCGACGCCGTCGATTCGAGCAAAGGGACGTTCCGACATGGCAGGACGACTCCGCGGGGTGTCGCTCAGCGTCCTTGCACATTGGTAAACAGTTCGCACCTCGTGACGATTCTTTAGCATTTCGGATTGCGCGGAAAGAGCCAAGGGCAAACCCAGACGTTCGCCGCGACGAGGAAGGTGAGTCGACGGCAAAGTCGCGATAACCTGCGCAATCGGTATCTCGAAAGCCCAGGGATGGCGATCCCTGGGGAAACGCCGAAAGTCGATCTCCCATTCGCGGTCGCCAAAAAATGACGTCTGCGAGCGCTTCCCCAGGGATCGCCATCCCTGGGCTTTCCCGCAAGGGGGTTCATAGAATACCCGCCCACCCCCACACCGGAGACTCTTCATGTTCCGCTCCATCGGATGCTGCGCCCTGCTGGCACTTTTTGCGACCCACCTCGTCGCCCAGGACAAACTCAAAGGCCCGCCGTTGCTGCGTTCGGCGCAGAGCGGCGCCTGGTCCTCGCCCAAGACCTGGGAAGGGGGCAAAGTCCCCGCCGCCGGCGCTCGCGTGCAAGTTCGCGAAGGCCATGCCGTCGTCTACGACGTCGACAGCTCGGACGTCATCCGCTCGATCCACGTCGGCGGCTCGCTCTCCTTCGATCCCAACAAGAACACCCGCCTTGACGTCGGCCTCATCAAGATTCAGCCCGGCGACGACGCCAGCGAGGACGGCTTCGATTGCGACGGCCACATCATGGAACTCGCCCCCGGCAAAGTCCGTCCCGTCTTCGCCGTCGGCACGCAGGAAGAACCGATCTCTGCCAAGCATAAATCCTTAATTCGTCTGACGTACGTGGAAGGCCTCGATAAACTCTCGTGCCCCGCGATCGTCAACTGCGGCGGACGTTGGGACATGCACGGCGCCCCGCTCAACCGCGCCTGGGTCCGCCTCGCTGCCGACGTCAAAAAAGGGGACGCAGCTCTTTCCGTCGACGAAGCCGTCCAGGGCTGGCGCGTCGGCGATCGCATCGTCGTCACCGCGACCAAGCTCAACGACGTCGAGTCCGAAGTCGTCACCGTCACCGCCATCGACAAAACCAAAATCACGTTCGAACCCGCGCTCACGGGCGACCATCGCGGGCACGGCGATTTCCGCGGCGAAGTCGCCAACCTCAGCCGCAACGTCACCGTCGAATCCGCCGACCCCAAGGGGAACCGCGGTCACACCATGTACCACCGCGGCTCCACCGGTTCGCTCAGCTACGCCGAATTCCGTCATCTCGGCAAGAAGGATACCCTCGGACGCTACAGCCTGCACTTCCACCTCGCCGGCGACAGCATGCGCGGCAGCAGCGTCATCGGTTGCTCCATCTGGGATAGCCACAACCGCTGGCTCACCATCCACGGCACCAACTACCTCATCGTCCGCGATAACGTCGGCTTCCAGAGCATCGGCCATGGCTTCTTCCTCGAAGACGGAACCGAAGTCTACAACGTCCTCGACCGCAACCTCGCCATCCAGGCGCTGAAGGGGAAACGCCTGCCGAAACAGGTTCTGCCCTTCGACGGCAACGAGGGCGCCGGGTTCTGGTGGGCGAACAGCCTCAACACTTTCACCCGCAATGTCGCCGTCGAGAACGACCGTTACGGCTTCCGCTACGAAGCGACGCAGGGAAGCCAGCTCAAGCTAACGTTCCCAATTCGCCAGCCCGATGGCTCGCGCAAGCTCACCGATATCCGCACGCTCCCCTTCGTCCGCTTCGATGACAACGAGTGTCACTGCGACGGGCTTTACGGGTTCAACCTCGGCGAAGGCGTCAACCGCGTCGGACCCGACGCCCAGCATCCGTTCATCATCCGCAACATGAAGATCTGGGCAACCCACTACGCCTTCCGCGTGCAGACGCCGAGCGTGCTTGTGGATGGCATGAAGATCCAATCGAACTACGGCGTCTACCATCCGAACTTCGACAATCATGTCTACAAGAATCTCTCCATCGACAGCACCAACACCGAGCCTTTCAATCGCGGCCACGACGACCTGAGCATCCAGTTCGGCGGTCTCACGGTGGAGAACTTGACGTTCGACAACATCCGCTCGGGCGCCGGCATGCCGCTGGTGCAGATCAGCGATCACAACCCGACGGGCGCGGGCATCACGCACCTGAAGAACGTGAAAGTCGCCAACTGGAAGACGACGAAGGGCGCCGCCATGGTCAACCTCGGCGGCGGACCGCGGCCGGAACCGAAGACGGAAAAGGGCGTGCCGATCTATCTGCACGACTACTTCGGCCCGGGCAAGCATGCCATGGTCGTCAGCACGCGTTCGCCGGAGTACAAGGCCGATCCGAAGGGTTATCGCGAGGAAGCCAAGCTGACCGGCGATGAATCCCGCGTCAAGGAAGTCTCGAACGTCGTATTCCCGAAGTTGCTCGACCCGATTGACGACCTGCCGCCGACCACGGTGATCACGCACGTGCTGAAGACCGGGAGCAAGCTGACGGTGCGCGGCACGACCGCCGACAACGGCGCGGTGACGACGGTGACAGTGAACGGCCAGGCGGCACGGGCGCTGGCGCCGAACTTCGCGGAATGGGAGATCGAGATCGCGGAGGCGAAGGAACTGCGCGCTCACGCGGAGGACGCCGCGGGCAACGTGGAGAAGACGCCGCACGTGGTGTCGCGGTAACGGGACGCGTGATTGGTCTTTTCAGAATCGCAGCGCGTGGGTATACGCGCTGCGATCGAAATGCTGCGGAGGCGAAACTCTCCGGAAACCAGGCACGCCAAGAACGAGTTGCCCATGGAACACATTGCCGTCGTGTTATCTTGCGTGGGCGTGAACCGCGAGCTGCCGCTGGTGGTCGAATGCTTCCTGCGGCAGACCTACGCACGCCGACACTTGCATGTGGTCAACGTCCTCGGTTCGATCGTTTTCGATCACCCGCTGGTGACCATTCACAATCTCGATCCGCAGCGCTACCCCACGGTGCGGCATCAAATTGCGTTCGGGATCGAAGCGGCTGGTTGCCGCTATTTCGCGAAGTGGGATGCGGACGATTTTTACGCCCCCTGGTTCCTGGAGGACTCGATGCGGGCCATGGCGGCGCATCCCGGATTTCACGTCAAGCCGGCCGACGGCTGGTGGGTGCAAGGTTGGCCGTACCGATCCTTGAGCGTGGCGGGAAACCGCATGGAAGGAAGCTGGCTGCTGGACCGCCATATAATTCCGCAGTTGCTCGATTTGGACTACAACCTCGAGTATCTCGACGCCCATTTCTTCATGGGAGGAATGCTCCAGGAGTATCCGGTCGGGCCGGTGAAGAATTATGGGTACACCTGGGACAACGGTTCGGAGCATTTATCGTACCACTACAAGACGCGTCGTGACCTCTTCAGTGCATGCCGGGCGTATCGCGAATTTGCCGCGCGTCATCACGGAGTCGGTCCAGTGGGGTCAGTGAACTGGTCCGCGGAGATCGGCCATTTGGCGTCGCGGATGGAGCCAGCAGTTCGAGAGGCATTTCTTCAGCGGGTGCAAGAAGCATCGACGTTCGCAACAGCAGCGTGAGCGGTTCTATGGCCGTCCCTTGCCGATGCCCATGCAGGAAGTCGTGTAGAGAAAAAGGAGAAGGGGACAGCCATGTCGTTTCGGCGGCACTGGGCCTGAAACTAACATGCCTGTCCCCGACTTGAGCCGCCGCCTATTTCACGGGCATTTGCAGAAAGCCCAGAACCTTCGCTCCGTAGCCGCCGGCGCGTTCCACCGGGAAGTTCACGATGCGCGTGCCGCCGCGAAACTTCGTTTCCGGCGGATGCGTATCCACCCACTGGTTCGTTCCCGTGTGCGCCCCGGACAGGTGACGGATGATTCGCAAGCTGTTGTCCGCGTTCTGCCGGACGGTGATGTTGTCATATTGCCCAGTGGCCCTGATAAAAATTTTCCCCTTGAAGTCCCACGTGTTTCCCACTTTCGACTTGATTTCGAACCGGGCTTCGAATCCGCACCAATTCCCTACGTAGGTGCCGACCCGAAAGTCATGCTCGTGCGCCTCGGAATTCTGCGGCGCCAGCGACATGCCCAAGACCGCGGCGAACATAACGCCGTTGAATATTGACCGTTTCACGATGCTTCTCCTGCCGCGTGTGCGGCGGTTGAGTTGTGTAAAGTTATGCTGAGTGTTTTTCGCGAAGCCGTTCGTTCGACCGGCTCACCAGTCTCATGCAAAAATGCCGGGGAAAGCGGACAGCAATTCGGAAAGCATCGAAAAACTCCCTCGACGCGCCGTTCGCCGATCACCCAATGCGGACACGGTGAACTGTGACCTCACAGGTGCGAAATCTCGAGATTGCCCCATTTTTCCTTCAGATACTCCACCACCAACCGGCGATGGCAATGATGCGGCTTGTCCTCGCTGCACAGCAGACAGGCGCCTTCCAGAGCCTCCGGCGCCAGCGCCTGCTCGATATGGCGGTTTGCCATCAGGTCGAGGAATCGCTTTTCATAATCGCGCCAATCGCCGCCATCCCGCTTGTAGGCGTTCAGCATTTCCTGAGTGGGCGCGAAATCGGGTTGATGGACGTAACCGATTCCGCAAATTGCTTGTAAGAAGTAACGAAGGTCATCCTTCTTGGCGAATCCGGCAAGCTGCGAAACGTTGTTCAGGCGAACGTCTACTACTTTCTTCACTCCGGCCTTTTGGAGGCGAAGAAAGAAACCTTCGGCCGACGTTTTGGTAAATCCAATCGTGAAGACCTTCATCCGAACGGCCCTCCAGCAAGTTCCTCGCTCGATTCCTCTAACTTGTAGGCGATTTGGTTGCCGCGTCGGTCGTACGCGTCAAGGATGATTTCGTCGCGACTTCGAAACAAATCGAGATGATCCAATCCGAGTTCGCCTAGTAGCCTGGCGAGCGCTTCCTCATGAGATTCGATCCTGCCGTCTTCCAGAATGTGGAGTATGCCGATTCCTCGTTCCACGAGGCGCCTGCCAATCAAAATGGCCCGGTGACAGGTGAGCGGATCTTTTTCGGCGCACATCAACGCAATTCGATATTCTTTGGCGCCCTGGGCAATTCGGTTGAGCCCTTCCTTGAACCTCGGCATGCGGGCTAAACGGTCGTAACACACTTGTCCGTCTATGTAACAATCTTGATCAAGGGAACGTGCGCCAAGCTCTCGTCCCAAGAATACGTACGCCATCCTGGCCTTTTTCAGATCCGCACGTAAAGGCTCCTGATTGAACTGCGGATTAAAGCGGCTGTGGGGGTGCGACCGCACGTCTGCGACAGCGGTAATGCCATGCGCAGTAAGTAATTCGATAAACTTTTCAACGGAGTGCGTCGAATGTCCGATCGTGTAAATGACTTCAGGCATCGTTCAAACACCTGTCCGCGGGGGTGTAATTACCGCGGCCGCCAACTTGTAAGCATAGCCGTGAAACGCCTCGCCCAGGCTGATACATAAAATGGCGTCCGGCACGCGGTATTCGCCGTTATCTCGAGCAAGCAATTCGCTCTCTGTCGAGGGTTCCGTAACGCCGAGGCGGTAAGAATGTCCGCGAAGCGTGAATTGAACGCGCACGCGACGTCGCGGCGGCCCGAAGCTCCCTCCCTCTGGTCCCACTACAAGTCTGAGTTGTTCGGGTCGGACAAGATAAAGGGATCGCGTCAAGTCGTCGAGGATGTTTTCGGGCACCCGGTCGTTTTCGCCGTGGTAGCTCGAGTCGCCGTTAAGCCAAAGTGGGCCAAGAGGATCTTCGACGGCCGCTTGCAAATCCTGCCAACCGATCGCGCCTTGCTTCTTCCAGTAGCAATCAGCGTCGATAAGGTGATTCTCTTTCTGGTGGCGCTGCGGTTGGTGGTTCTTCATCTGGATAGCAATGACGTCTAGCAAACTCGGATCCTGGCCGTTCTCATACCGTCGTTCTTCCAGCGAAATTTCTTGGGTCGGACGAGCACTGACAGGTCGAATCCAACCGCCGAAAACGTTCGCGTTCAATTCGCGTCCTGCCACGCAGCGACCAGAGGGAGGTTTGCGAGAATTCGCCAAACAGACGATGTTCATCGTGTAATGCTGAGTCACGTATCGACTCCTGCTGGCTGACCTCCCCGCCCAGCAGCAATAATGGCGGCAAGCATATTGATCGCGGAGCAGCGTCCGCGATTCCTGACGAGCGCTAAACGGAGACACGCAACCTACCCCAGCATCTCATTGACGACCGACCCAAACGTCAGCGGCAGCGGACGGGCCTGGCGGTCTTGCACCATCGTGTGCGGGTCGATGCCGAGCAGGTGGTACGCCGTTGCGAGGATGTCCTTCGGCGAGACCGGGCGATCCGTGACCGTGGCGCCCATCGGGTCGGTGCGGCCCACCACGCGGCCGCGGCCCATGCCGCCGCCGGCGAATAAACACGTGTAGGCCTGCGCCCAGTGGTCGCGGCCGCCGCCTCGTTGGCTGTTGAGCCGCGGCGTGCGGCCGTGCTCGCTCATCACCATCACCAACGTCTCGTCCAGCTGACCGCGCTGCTCCAGATCGGAGATCAGACCGAAGAGGGCGCGGTCCAGGCCCGGGGCCAATTCGTTCTTCATGCGGTTGTAGTGGTCCCAGTGCGTGTCCCAACCGGAACCCGCCAGGCCGTACTCGTCCCAGAAGACCGTGACGAATCGACTCCCCGCTTCCACCAATCGGCGTGCGGCGAGGGCCGATTGGCCGAACACCGTCATGCCGTACGATTCGCGCAAGGCCCGGCTTTCGAGTCCGACCTGGAGCGCCTGCTGCATCTTCTGCGAGCCGATCAGGCTGTAGGCCATCTCGCGGTAACGGTCGAAGTTTTGCGGCCCCGCTTGCGTCTCGAACTGGCGCCGCTCCTGGTCGAATTGCTGGAGCAGACCGCGGCGCTGGTCGAGGCGATCGAGCGTCATGCCGGGGCCGAGGTCGGTGGCGGCGGCGAGTTCGAAGCGTCCCTCGGGAGCGATGCCGACGTACGGTTCCAGGAACTCCTCTTCCTGTTCGCGCAGGCGCTTCACCATTCGGCCCGTGACTTCGCCCTGGAACTCGATCCAGAGCGGATTGTAGGCGTTGCCCAGAAAGGCGGCGTACGGGCCCGCACGAGGGACTTCGCCGCGCCGGCGCGAGCTGAACTGCCAGGGGAGCGCGATATTGGTCGGAATCTCAGCCCGGCGGCGCTGTTCGGGCGTGCCGTTACGTTCGAGGTAGTCGACGACGGAGCCGATGTAGGGCCAATGCCGGGCGTCGCGCGGGTTGAGTTCCTCGGAGCCGTCGATCTGCGGAATGCCGGTGGCGGCGTAAGCGACCCCGTGCAGCGGATAGCGATGCGTCATGGAGCGGACGACGGTGAAGCGGTCCATGACCTTGGCGAGCTGCGGGTAGAGTTCGCAGACGTCGCAGCCGGGTAGGTTCGAGCGGATGCCGCCGAGTTCGCCGCGAACTTCGAGCGGCGCGTCGTACTTCATGTCGGCCCATTCGAGCTGACTGGGGGAGCCGTAGAGGAAGAGGAGGATGCACGACTTGGCTCGGCCGAAAGAACTCGGGCGCGGCACGTCGGCGGCCTGGGTCGCGCTGGTGCGCAAATATTGGTCGAGCCCCAGACCCAGGGTCGAGAGGGCGCCGACGTGGAGCATGTCGCGGCGAGTGACGCCGTCGCAGAACATTTTGGGTGAGCCGAGAATTCGAAGCATGTGGGTTTGTCCCCTGGGAAGGCTATGGAGATCCTACACGATGCGGAGGGAGTTCGCCAGACGATTTCGCGGGAAAACGGCGCGTGGCCTACGGGGTGGTCTCGCCAACTCTTTCCGGCGAGCCAGGTCGCGTAAGCGCCTGGAGTGCACTGTCTCGTGCGGCTACTCCAGGCGCTTACGCGACCTGGCTCGCCGCTTAATACTGGACTCAGTTCACGTGGCCTATGGGGCCAGGAAGTTCATCAGGCGGTTGCCGCACCAGAGGAGCAGGATGAGGACAAAGAGGACGGAGCCGATGATGCCGAGGGTGTAGCCGGTGCGGGTGGCTCGTTCGCCGGCTCGGTCCATGGCTCCGTTGCGGATGGCGTTTAGATCTTTGAGGCCGAGATACCAGGCGAGGAGGCTGATGGGATTGGGGAGGATGAGACCGAGAACGCCGAGGGAGAGGATGAGGGTTCCGCGATGGGGCCGGGCGGGGATGGGGTTCATGATTTAGTCCGGACCGATTGAGGGGAGCGATTCGGGGAACCAGAGTTCGAAGCGGGCGCCCTGGCCGGGCTCGCTGTGGACTTCGGTCACGCCGCCGAACCCGGCGACGATCTGCTGCACGACGGCAAGCCCCAGGCCGGTACCGTGCTCCTTGGTGGTGAAGAACGGCTCGAAGACGCGCTGGACGACGTCGGGCGCCATGCCGATGCCGGTGTCTTGCGCGACGATGCCGACTTGCCAGCCGTGGGGCGTTTGGCGGCGCAGCGAGGCGACGCGGAGAACGCCGCCGCTCGGCATGGCGTCGCGCGCGTTGAGGCAAAGGTTCATCACCGTCTGCTGAATCTGCGTCTCCTCCCCTTTCATATAGCGGGGCTCGACCGGGATGTCGAGCACCACCTCGATCTCGGGCGGCAGCACGCCCCGCAGCAACTTGAGCGTGAAGCGAATCGCGTCGTTGAGATCGACGAGAATCGCGTCGCGCCGGCGCCGTTTGCTGAAGGCGAGCACCTGCCCCGTGAGCCGACTCGCCTGGCGCCCCAGTTCGATCATCCGCGCCAGATTGATCTGCGTCGGATGCTGCGGGTCCAACTCGAGCTGCGCCACCGCGGCCAGGCCGATCATGCCGGCGACCAAATTGTTGCAGTCGTGAATCGTGCCGCTGGCAAGTTTGCCGACCACGTCCAGGCGCTGCGACACCTCGAGTTCCTCGCTCAGCTGTTGATTCTGCGCCCGCGTTGACATCAACTCGCTGATGTCCGCGAAAGTCGTCACCACGCGTCCCTGCTGAAGGTTGGCGTTCTGCGCGGCCAGCGCGGGGAGCGGGAGACTGCTCACGAGCAACCAGCGCCGCTTGTCGCCGGCCGGCAGTCCCATCGCGAACTCGCGCACCGGAGCGTTCAATTTGAGAGCGACGCGATCGGGATGTTCGTCGGCGGCGATCGGCGAGCCATCCTCGCGCACGCATTCGAGTTCGGGGACGAGCCAGCGTTGCTTAAGAATTTGTTCGTAGGTGACGCCCAGAATCGTGCAGGCGGCGGAGTTGGCCTCGAGGATCAGGCCGTTGTAATTCTGCACCACGATCCCCTCGACGATCGACTCGATGACCGCGCGCAAGCGGTTCTCCGACTCGCGCCGCGACATCTCCAGCTTGTGCACCGCCGACATGTCTTCGAGCACCCAGACGGCGGCGTCGGGTCTGCCCGTCCCCGCGATGTCGACCGGCGCCGCCCAGGAGATGAGAGGCACCTTGCGACCGTCGGGCCGCCAGACGACGATGTCGTTCGCCGACGCCGACTTGCCCTGCATCAGGGCGATGCTCACCGGAAGTTCTTCGTACGGATATTCCGAGCCGTCGGTCCGGTGCAGGCGGTAGACTTCGGGGAGATATTTGAGGCTCGCGGAGAGGTCTTCGCGCTGGCCCAGCAACTGGCGAGCCCGGGCGTTTACCATGATGGGCAAGCCGTTCGGGCCGCGCAGGAAGAAGACGCCCGCCGGCAGATTCGACACGAGCGCCTTGAGCAACCCCGTGGTCCGGCGCAGATCCTGCGCGAGGAGCCGTTGTTCGGTGATGTCTTCGACGACTCCTTCCCAGCCGTCGAGTTTGCCGTCGCCGGTGTGATGGGGCGCCAGGGTGTCGCGAACCCAACGCACGTGCGAATTGCTCGGCGTCCGCGCCGCGGCGGGCAGATCGAGATTGATCTCCATCGACGAAGGCTGATTCGTCGTCTGCGGCATCAGCCGATACTCGCACGTCACCGGCGTGCGCTGCAAGCAGAGCTGCGTCAGCGTCGCCAGCAGGACTTCGCGGTCGTCGGGAAAAATTCGACGCATCCAGTTCTCGAACGGCCCGATCAGCAATTCGGGAGCGCAGTTGAGGATCTGCTGGCACGCGGAGCCGACGAGGACGACCTCCGCTTCCTCGGCGATTTCGGGGCCGACGCGCAGAGCGGGCTTTCTTTCGGGATAGCCTTCTCCTTTTGGCACGCCGGAGGGGAGCGCCGAGATGCCGCGCGGCAGGCGGACGCTGTAGAGCATGAGGGGGATTCGGCCGACGACGTGTCGGTAGCGCGCCTCGCTGGCGCGGACCCAGCCGATCGCCGTGCCCACAAGGAGGGCGACGCTGCTCAAAGCGAGTTGGTACTCTTGCGACGAACGCCAGGAGAGCCCTGGACCTGAGTTGGCCGGCCAAAACCAGCCGAAACAGACGAGCGTTGCCGAAAGACTCGCCGACGTGGCGCCTCGCAAGCTTTGACGCAGCGCCGTCCAGACCACGACCAGGAGCAGCACCCCTCGCAGCGGCCAGCTCGGCGCGGGACTCTCCGCCCGCGTTTCGGTCGCGACCAAAACGAGCGCGAGCAGCCCCGACCCCAGGCAGAGCCCCGCGAGTTCCACGGCCTCGGCTCCGCTCCAGATCCACAGGCTGAAAGGCTTTTTTCGGGGTTCGGAAAGGCAGCGGCGCTGGATCAAGAAGCCTGTCAGAACCGCCAAACAGAACGGCGCCGTCGCCAGGACGCCCAGCGTACGGCCCAGCGAATGTTCGAGCACGCGGTTGCCGAACTCGGAGACCGAAGCGAAGAACGGGTCCGCCAGCGCTAGCGCCAGGCCGGCCGCTCCGGAAAGCAGGGCGCAAGGCAAAAGCAAAAAGACCATCGCCGAACGCGGATCTTCCAGCCAACGCGAGCCCTGGGCGACATAGCGGTAGAGATACCAGGAAAATCCGATCTGCCCGATCGACAGACTGACGTCGTACGCGGCTCGCAAGGCGTATTCTCCTTGCCAGCTGCGGACCAGGAACAGATCGACCGCGAGGGGAATTAGCATGGGCCAGCCGAACCAGGCGACCAGGGCAATTCCTACTCCCAGACCTGGAAGCCAAAACCCGAGCGGATCGCCGGCGTAGGCCCAACTGAGATGAAAGAGCAAGATTCCGATGGCAGCGAGCGTCCCGTGGCGCACGGGGAGCGCGGTGCGGACGTACTTCGAGCGGTCTGTCGGCGCCGATATCACGAGCGGACCTTGACTAGAGAAGAACTTTTCCCCTCAACTATGCGCCCAAAGCTCCCCTGTCGCAATGCGAGATTCCGCGAATTGACGGCCCGGTTCCCCGGGCCGCGACGATTCTGACGCCTGCGCCTTTTGGGCTTTGCCGCTTGCGAGCCCCGGCCTTTTGTCGTACCCTGAATCTCGTCTCACCCCTGACGCATCTCGGAGGTATCCATGTTACGAATCCTTACCTTGCTCGGCGTGGCCGGCCTGCTGACGCTGACCTCCTACGCCGACGCCCAGGACAAGAAATCCGAACCCAAGAAGACCCCGGGCGTCTTCACCCATCCCAACGATCCCAGCCTCCCCGTCGATTTCCAGATCCAGGGCGAATACGAAGGCCTGTTCCCCAAATCCAAGGATAAACTCGGCGCCCAGGTCATCGCCCTGGGCGGCGGTCAGTTCCAGGCCGTCGTCCTCCCCGGCGGTCTCCCCGGCGCCGGCTGGGACGGCAAGTCCAAGATCCTCATGCACGGCAAACTCGACGGCGAAGGCGCCACGTTCACGCCCATCGATCCCAAGGAAAAACGCAAGTACCTCGCCCAGAAGCCCGAAGAATTCTCCGCGACCTCGAAGTTCCCGCCCGACGGCCATCAACTTTACGCCGGCGCCTATGCCAAGGGAAAGATCACCGGCAAGACCGCCGATAACGAAGTCTTCGAACTCACCAAGGTCCAGCGCAAAAGCCCGACGCTCAGCCTATCTCCGACGCAGACGGGCACCGTCGTCCTCTTCGACGGCTCCAACATCGACGCGTTCAAAGGCGGCCGACTCGACAAGGCCACCAAGCTCCTCAATACCGACGGCAGCAACATCCACACCAAGAACAAGTTCCTCAACTACACCGTGCACCTCGAATTCATGCTCCCCTTCCGCCCCGACGCCCGCGGCCAGGGGCGCGGCAATAGCGGTTTCTATCAGGTCGATCAGTACGAATGTCAAATCCTCGATTCCTTCGGCCTCGACGGCAAGGACAACGAGTGCGGCGGCTTCTATCAGAAAGTCTCCCCCAAACTCAACATGTGCTACCCGCCGCTCACCTGGCAGACCTACGACATCGACTTCACCGCCGCCGTCCTCAGTGACGGCAAAAAGGTCAAGAACGCCCGCGCCACCGTCAAACACAACGGCGTCGTCATCCACGACGACGTCGAACTCAACGGTGTCACCGGCGGCGCTCGACCCGAACCCGAAGGCACTCCCGGCGCCCTGCAACTCCAGGGCCACGGCAATCCCCTGCAGTTCCAGAACTTCTGGATCCTGCCCCGCAAGTAATGTCCGAGCCGGAAGCGTGAGCGACGATCAAGCCGGACCGTCGCTCACGCTTCCGGCTCTGAAATAAGGGTTGCCGTATGCTCGAAGTGAACGACCAAATCCGCATTCCCCTCGAGGAATTCGAATGGAAGTTCGCACGCTCCGGCGGGCCCGGCGGACAAAACGTCAACAAGGTCGCCTCCAAGGCGCAACTCACCTGGACCATCGCCGGCTCTCCGAGCGTCCCCGACCACGTCAAGATTCGCCTGGCCCTCCTGCACAAGCGTTTCTTCACGGTCGAAGGCGTCGTCTTTGTGACCTCGCAGAAGTACCGCGATCAAGACCGCAATCGCCAGGATTGCCTCGACAAACTCCGCGAACTCCTCCTGGATGCCGCCGCCCTTCCCAAGCCGCGGAAGAAGACCAAGCCGAGCAAGGGCGCCAAAAGGCGTCGGCTCGAAGACAAAAAGTTGCGTTCCGAAGTCAAACAGTCCCGCCAATTCACACCGGAATCTTGATGCGTTACGACCTCCTGCAAGGCGATTGCGTGCAAACCCTGGCCGGGCTCAAGCCCGGTTCCGTCGATCTCGTTTTCGCCGATCCCCCCTTCAACATCGGCTACGATTACGACGTCTACGACGACCGCAAGGCCGCTGACGAGTACCTCGCCTGGAGCAAAAAGTGGATGGCCGGCGTGGCCCGCGTCCTCAAACCGACCGGCACGTTCTGGCTGGCGATCGGCGACGAATACGCCGCCGAACTCAAGGTCCTCGCCACGCGCGAACTCGGGTTCACCTGCCGAAGCTGGGTCATCTGGTACTACACCTTTGGCGTCAACTGCAAGCGGAAGTTCAACCGCAGCCACGCACACATCTTCCACTTCGTTCGGGATCCGAAGGAGTTCACGTTTAACGTCGAGGCCATCCGCGTCCCCTCGGCCCGGCAACTCGTTTACGCCGATGCGCGCGCGAACGCATCGGGCCGAATGCCGGACGATACCTGGGTGCTCAGGCCCCAAGATTTGCCCGAGGGCTTCGAACCCGACGGCGATACCTGGTACTTCTCGCGCGTGTGCGGCACCTTCAAGGAGCGGGCCGGGTTTCACGGCTGCCAGATGCCGGAACAGTTACTGGGGCGGATCATCAAGGTGTCGTCGAACCCCGGGGAGGTCGTGCTCGACCCGTTCGCGGGGAGCGGCACCACGCTCGCGGTCGCCAAGAAATTGCGCCGAGCGTACGTCGGCTGCGAGTTGTCCGAGTCGTACGCCGATCAAGTGCGGAAGCGCCTGGACCTGATCCGTCCCGGCGACCCGCTGGAGGGCCCGGAGAATCCGCTCGCCAGTTCGCCGACGACGGCCCAGGGGCGCAAGCTCGGTACGACGCGGAAGCGTCCGCCCCAGGCGCCCGCCCCCCTGTTCGAAGGCGACTCCCCCAACCTGTGAGCCCGATATGCAAACCTTCTTACGCCCGCTGATGGCCTGGCTCCTCATCCTGGGAGGTTGGCTGCTGATCGCGCTGGGCATCGTCTTCTTCCTCGACTGCGCCGGCAAGCTTGCGGTCACGCCCCCCACGGGCGGAGCCAGGGGACTGAATCAGACCAGCATCGTGCAATACCTCGAAGCGATCGTGATGATGATCATCGGCATCTTCGTCTTTCGCGGCGGCATCCAGATCGTGAAGGTCGGCATCGCCGCCCGCATCTGCCTGCAGGCCCACTACGATGCCGAACGATTGAAAGTAAAGCCCGTCGAACGCAAGTCGCCGCTTTCGAGCGTCGCGCCCGGCGGCGACTGGTAACCGGCCCAACCGGCAAGGAGAACCGGCCATGAATAGTCTCGAAATGGTACTGATCCCCGTCGGCACGCTTTTAGTGCTTTTCATGGTGTTGAGCGTCGCATTATCCAGGCACAACGTCCCCTCAATCATTTTGCGGCAGTTTTGGTCGTCGCGTACGCCGCAAAAGGGGTTCTATCTGATTCTCGCCGGCAGGCCGCGGGGGCTGCTCTCTTGGATGCGATCCATCGTCGGTCTGCATCGGGACGTCCGCTTCGAAGTTTCCACTCAGGGGGTGAGGCTGACCGTCAACTCGATCTCCGGGCTACTCGTCGATTTCGTCGCCATCGATCATGTCGGCAGCCATCGTTGCGGATTCTCGCGACAGCCTCTGTACATTCTGATTGCAATCCTGACTTTGTTGGCCGGCGTCGGCGCCTTCTTCTACGGCCAAATGAATCGCCAGCGCGACGGCGCGGAACTCATCATCGGCGGCGTGTCGATCCTCATCGCTCTGATCCTCTTTCTCGCCTACTTTCTTTCCAAGCGAATGGAGATCGCCGTCGAAACGGGAGGTGGCCGAATGGTGGGCGTCCAGTTCGCGCCCGGCGTCGTCGAAGGCTCGATGTATATCTCCAAGGAGGAAATCTGGGAGGTGAGCAACATCTTGCAATCGCTCACCGGCCCTTCCGTTGCACATCGCTCGACAGGATCGTAGTCGATCCGCATTGAACTGCCGGGGTCTTTGCCACTATAACAAGAGTACCCACCCTCCCGCAGGTTCTCCACATGACACGCCTGACTCTCTTCGCCGCGCTCCTTCTCCCCGGCGCCCTCGTCGCGCAAGAATCCCCCACCTTCGAGAAGGACATCCAGCCAATCCTTGCCCGCTTCGGCTGCAACAGCGGCCCATGCCACGGCAAACAGCGCGGACAGAACGGCTTCCAGCTCTCGCTCTTCGGCTTCGACCACAACTTCGACCATGCCGCCCTCACGCAAGAAGCCCGAGGCCGACGCATCTTCCCCGCAGCGCCAGAGTCGAGCCTGCTGCTGCTCAAGGCGACCGCGACCGTCCCGCACGCCGGCGGCGCCAAACTGACCGTCGTCGATCCGCATTATCAGGCCATGCTCCGCTGGATCCAGGCCGGCGCCCCGCGCACCCCGGAAGGAGCCCCCTTCGTCGAGAAGATCACCGTCACGCCGAGCGAGCGCATCCTCGCGCCGAAGGCCGAACAACCGCTCGTCGTCACCGCCCATTACTCCGACGGCAGCAAGCACGACGTCACCCATTTGGCCATGTTCCAGTCCAACGAGAAGGTGATCGCCGCGGTCTCCGACGGCGGCAAGATCAAGGCCGGGCCGCTCCCTGGCGAGGCGGCGATCATGGCCCGCTTCCAGGAGAAATTTGCGGTTTGCAACGTCATGATCCCGCTGCCGGGGACCGTCGCCAAAGACGTCTACGCCAAGTTGCCGCGCGCCAACTTCATCGACGAACACGTCTGGGCCAAACTTGAGCAACTCGGCATCACGCCCAGCGAGTCGTGCGACGACGCGACGTTTCACCGCCGCGCGTTTCTCGACGTGCTGGGCAAGTTGCCGACGCCCGAAGAAACACGCACGTACCTGAACGATGCGGCGCCGGACAAGCGTGCAAAGCTGATCGATCGGCTGCTCGAACGTCCCGAGTGGGGAGATCACTGGGCGAATAAATGGGCGGACCTCTTGCGTCCCAATCCGTACCGCGTCGGCATGAAGTCGGTCCACACGCTCGACGGATTTCTGCGCGATTCGTTCCGCCAAAACAAGCCGTATGACCAGTTCGTGCGCGAGGTGGTGACCGCCCAGGGGAGCAACTTCCGCAACGGCGCCACGGTCATGTTCCGCGATCG
>JBBQPM010000101.1:0-24440 GCA_038217425.1 Gemmatales bacterium | reverse complement strand
ATGTTCTTTTCCCTGGCTTTCTGCAGGATCGCTTCTTTGGGGTTGACAAAAAACGGCCTGTAGCAGGGGAGTCATGGAGTTTCCGGGAGAGAAACCTTCAAATTCCCCGTGTTTTCTTGATGCCAGAGCGACTGCACCCGAGCTGGCTGGCCACCCTTGCCTCCCAGGTCCCAGGGACTGGGCGACCTGCGCGACGGCACAAGTCATGCATCCTGCTGTTCATGCACGGCGGCGCCACGCACATCGATACGTTTGATCCCAAGCCCGATGCCCCGGCGGAATTTCGCGGCCCGTTTCAGCCGATTCGTACTTCCGTCAACGGCATCCAGGTCAGCGAGCTATTTCCCGGGCTCGCCCAGCACATGCAGCATGCCGCCATCATCCGCGGCATGAGCACCGGCGATGCCGGCCACCTCGGCACCCGTTATCAGATGCACACGGGTTATCGCTTCAACGAGCCGCGCGTGGATGGCCAACCCCATCCGGACATGGGCGCGGTCGTCGCCAAGGAACTCGGGGACCCACGCGGCGTTGCGCCGAACTATGTTTTTCTTGGGGCTGAAAATGGCGGCGTCGCAGATGTCTATGGCCCGGGTTTCCTGGGGCGCGAGTATGGACCGCTGGTCGTGCGCGATCCCGATACGGGCGTGGAGAACCTCCAATCGACCCTGAACGCCGAACAGTTTCGCGACCGAGTGGCCCTCCTTGAACAAGTCCAGAATCGCTTTGCCGAATCGTATCGCCTTGATGAAGACGCGATCCAGGCCCACCGCATCAACCTCAACCGCGCCGTCGGCCTGATGCAATCGGACGTGGCGCGGGCGTTCACCCTGGGCCAGGAGCCGGCCGCGACCGCGTCGGCCTATGGAACCAGCCGCTTCGGCAGACAGTGTCTGATGGCCCGGCGGCTGATCGAGGTCGGCATTCCCTTCGTGGAGGTTTCCTATAGCAGCTGGGACCATCACGCCAACCTCTCGACCTTAATGCGCCGCCAGGGGCTAGCCACCGACGCCGCCATGTCCGCCCTGGTTGCCGACCTGAAGACGCGCGGCTTGCTGGACAGTACGCTCATCGTCTGGATGGGCGAGTTCGGCCGTACGCCGCGGCTGCGCGGCGACGGCCGCGACCACTACGCCCAGGCCTGGAGCACCCTCCTGATGGGCGGCGGCATCCGCGGCGGTAGCGTCATCGGCCGCACCGACCACCACGGCGCCACGGTCGAGGAGCGACCCGTTACCGCCGCGGACTTTTTCGCGACGGTCTACCGGATCCTCGGCATCGATCCCCGCCGGGAACACCGGGCGTCCGGCGGGCGTCCGATCCGCATTGTGCGGGACGGGGCCCGGCCGATTGACGAATTAATTTCGTAGAGGCCGCACTTCATGGCCCGCATGTGCGACGTCCTGGGCATCGAACAGCGTCATAGTCCGGTCAAAGACCGTCTCCCCGGCTTCCGTCGTCGCTCGGAGCTTGGCGAAAAGTCGCCTACATGCCGGGCCTTTGACGAAACTCAGTTACTTCGCCGCCAGCAAGGCGAGGGGGCTTCGCACGAAGAACAAACCAGGGCCGCCGGCCTGGTCTGGATCCAGGTCGAAGAACAACGTGCCCAAGGTATTCGCATCCACTACCACCGTGCGCGGCCAGCCCCTACCAGGGATCCGACGTTTGGGATCATAGATGCGAATCGCTTGATCGGCGTCCCAGGTTTGCCCGTCGTCCCGGGACACGCTCAACTCGTAGGCGCGTTCCGACTGGTCTTTCATCTCGTTGAGAATCGACGTCAGCACTACCCGGCCATCCAGTAGCACGGTCAGGTCGTAGCCGGCCACTCCAAATGGCGGGAAAGCGTTCAGGGCTTGCCAGGTTTTGCCTCCATCTGTGGAGCGTAGGCCGCGCACCAGCTTCCCTGGCTTCATAGAGACTGCCCCACGCACTTCATAAGGCGCCCCGCTGATCAACGTGCCTTTGGGAGTCCGAACGATTGGCACCATGCCGTGATCGCGCCCGTCGGCGAAGGGCTTCACCTGGTTGGCCTTCTCGTCAAACACGACAGTCCGATCGTAGAGAGGCCAGACCCACTGAGTCGGCGACAACTCCAGGAGCGGATAGCGCAGGGCCGTGAATCTGCTCAGGTCGGTGAGCGGCAGGTCCTTGGGCTCGGTCCAGGTGACGCCTTCGTCCGGACTGCTGCTGTAGTGGACCGTTCGAAAGAGCTTGTCGCCGGAGCCGCGATAACAGGCCCAGGCCAGGATGATGCGGCCGTCGCTCAGGGTCGTCAGCGAACCTGGGTAGATCGAACACTGCTTGATGCCCGGGATGGGGACGGGCTTGGTCCAGGTTTTTCCGCCATCCTTCGAACGGCATAGGAGCAACTCCTTGCCTCCGCCGCCTTGCTTGTTATAGACAGCCAGGAGGACGCCGTTCCGGGTCACCGCCAGCGAGGGGTGAATATGCCCGCTGACCACATCGGCGACGCGGACCGGCGTCTCGACCTCGGGGGCGGCCAAGAATGTAAGCAGAATCGCGGGAAAGATATTCATGCTTTCTCCTTGATCTCAAGTCATGATGTCGGTGACGACGTTACCGTGAACGTCGGTGAGGCGGAAGTCGCGGCCGCCGTAGCGATGGGTCAGCCTGGTGTGATCCAGGCCCATCAGGTGAAGAATGGTGGCGTGCAAGTCGTGGACTTGGACATTTCGCTCGACGGCATGGATGCCGTGCTCGTCGGTGGCGCCGTAACGTAGACCGCCTTTCACGCCTCCTCCGGCCAACCACAGGGTGAAGCCGGTCCCGTTATGGTCGCGGCCATTGCCACGCTCGGCATGCGGCGTCCGGCCGAACTCGCCGCCCCAGACCACCAGCGTGTCATTGAGCATTCCGCGCTGCTTCAGGTCGGTGAGCAGGGCGCCGATCGGTTGATCGACGTCCTTGCAATTCCGGCTCAGGTTTTCCTTGAGGTTCTGATGCTGGTCCCAGGTGGCGTGGGCGATCTCGACCACGCGGACGCCTGCCTCGACCAGGCGGCGCGCCATCAGGCATTGCCGGCCGAAGGCGCCGCTGCCGTACATCGCGAGCGTCTGCCTCGACTCCTGCGTCAGGTCCATGACCTCCGGCACTGCACCCTGCATACGAAACGACAGCTCCATCGATTCGATAACGCCTTCAAGCTCGAGGTTGACCTGTCTGCGCCGGAGCAGGTCCTGATTCATGAGCTGCACCTCGTCCACGAGCCGGCGCTGGAGATCGAGAGGGAGATGGTTGTTGCTGATATTCTCGATGGGCGGCCCCTTGCCGCCGGTGATGCGCGTCCCCTGGTAAATGGCGGGCAAGAAGGCGCTGCCGTAGTTCTGGGGACCGCCCAGGTCGGCCGGCGGATTGATGCTGACGAAACCGGGCAGGTTCTGGTTCTCGGTCCCCAGGCCGTAGAGGAGCCAGGACCCCATGGACGGCCTGGTCAGTCGGAACTCGCCGGTGTGCATCATCAGGAAGGCTTGCGGGTGGTTCGGAATCGCGGTCTGCATACTGTGGATCATGCAGAGGTCGTCGGCATGGCGGGCGACGTGCGGGAATAGTTCCGAGATCCACAGGCCGCTCTTGCCGTGCTGCTGGAATCGGAACGGGGAGGCCATCAGCTTGCGCTCGCCGCGATACTCGCCCTCGGGGGTCGTGATGGACTTGCCGTCGTCCGCAGTGAGCTTCGGCTTGTAGTCGAAGGTGTCGACATGGGAAGGGCCGCCGCGCATGGTGAGGACGATCATGCGCTTGGCCCTGGGGGTGAAATGCGGCGCCTTGGCGGCCAGCGGATTGTCGTAGCCCGCTTGCACCGCTCCCATCTGGGAAAAGGCAACGTAGCCGAGGCCGAGACCGGTCGTTTGCAGCATCTGGCGACGAGTCAGGATGTTCATGGCGGTTCTCCAGGAGGAGCGTGCGGAAATCGATCGTGGCTGCGTGTCGCCTTTCGCTCTGCGAAAGGGCGTGCGTTCGCGGAGCGAAAGCCGAAATCACTCGAGGTAACGAAATTCTGCGCTGACGAGGAGCACCTGGCAATAGCCGGCCCAGGCGGCCTCGGTATCCTTCAGCTTCGTTTGGAAATCGGCGAGAAAGCGTGCGCCGCGCTGCCGTTCGACGCTCGTCGGCGGCCGGGAGAGGGCGATGCGAAAAACCCGTTCCATGAGGGCGTCGTCGTCGAGGCCCTTTTCACTCAGCACGCGCCGGGCCAGCGCGCGGGACTGCTCGACCATGAAGGGGCTGTTGACCAGGTACAGCGCCTGGGCAGGGACCGTGGTCACGGGCCGATCGCCGACGATGAGACTCGGGTCGCCGAAGTCGAAGATGCTGAGAATTTCCGGTACGCCGTTGCGGAGAATCGGCAGATAGACGCTGCGGTGCTTGCTGTCGACCGGGGCGATGACGACTCTCGCATTGCTGATTTTACCCGTGGGCGGCGGGGCCAGCGACTTCTTCGGGGCTTCGAGTTCGATCAGGCCGCTGGCGCAGAGGAGGGCGTCTCGGAGGGCCTCGGCATCCAGGCGTCGCAGGTTCATCCGCCAGAGGTAACGGCCGTCGGGATCCTTTTCGGCATTGGCCGCGTCGTGATCGCTGGAGAGCTGGTAGGTCCGCGACAGCACCAGGCTGCGAATCATCTTCTTGACCGACCAGCCTTCCTCGACAAAGCGGACGGCGAGGTAATCGAGCAATTCCGGATGGGTGGGCCGTTCGCCGAGCTGGCCGAAATTGTCCACGGTGGCCACCAGGCCCTCGCCGAAGAGCTGATTCCAGATGCGGTTGACCATGACGCGAGCGGTGAGGGGATTTTGCGCCGTCAGCCACTGGGCGAGTTCAAGCCGGCCGCTCGCCTTGTCGGGAATGGTCGGCGCCGGACCGACGCTCGCCACGGTCAGGAAACCGCGTGGCACCGAATCGCCAAGGTTCTGCGCTTCGCCCCGGATGCAAATCCGGCAGTTGGCGAAAAACTTGCCTTCGCGCACCCCCATTGCCCAACTTTCATCCGACAGGGTGAACAGACCGCCCTTTTGCTTGAAGGCATTGCCTTTGTCGCCGTCAAATCCGAAGCCGTATAGCATCTTGGAATTGTCGAAGATTCCCGCCAGGGCATAGTATTCTCGCGTCGGGATCGGGTCGAACTTGTGATCGTGGCAGCGGGCGCAGGCGACGGTCAGCCCCAGAATCGACGTGGTGCACACCTCGATCTGGCTGGCAATCAAATCCATGTCGAACTCGGGGTTATTCTGTGCCCGCGGCCTGGATGACATCGCCAAGAAGCCCGTGGCGATGCGCTGCGCGTCGCCCTGCTGGTCGTTGGCGGCGGGGAGCAAATCCCCGACGATCTGCTCGCGGATGAACTGGTCATACGGCTTGTCCTGATTGAACGCGTCGATGACCCAGTCGCGGTAACGCCAGGCGTGCAGGAAGGGGACATTGTTGGCGTTGCCGTTGGACTCGGCATAGCGGGCGACGTCGAGCCAGTGCCGGCCCCAGCGCTCGCCAAAGCGCGGCGACGCCAGCAGACGATCGACCGCCGCTTCGAGGGCAGCGCGGGGATTGTCGCCCGCGGCTCGCTCGAAGGCGGCCAGTTCCTCGACCGTCGGCGGCAACCCGACGAGGTCGAAGCAAAGTCGGCGGAACAAGGTCAGCGGGGCGGAATCGCGGACCGGCTTCAGTCCGCGCTCCTCTTGTTTCGCACGCACGAAGCGATCCACGTCGGTCTTCGGCCAGCTCGCGTCTTGCACTCCCGGCGACTGCGTTTTGCGCGGCGGCTGAAACGACCAAAACTTCTTCCCCGCCTCCACGTCGATGCCGGTCTTCCCGATGGCCTTGCCGTTACGCGGATCGGGGGCTCCCATTTCCACCCAGGTGACGAAGTCGGCAATCAAGACGTCCGGCAGTTTCTCCTTGGGCGGCATCCGGAGGTCCTCGTGCCGCAGCGCCTGTAGGAGCAGGCTGTCCTTGGGATGCTTGAGGATGATCGCTGGACCGCTGACGCCCCCTTTGCGGATGCCCTCCCGGCTGTCGAGGAAAAGACCTCCCTTGAGCTTTTTCGCCTTCTGCGCTTCTTCCGAATGGCACTGGTAGCAGTGCTGCACCAGGACCGGGCGAATTTTCTTCTCGAAGAACTCGACCCCCTTGGTATCGGGTTCCACCGCCAAGACCCGCGTGGGCAGGATCGAGCACGCGCTAATAAGGAGAGTCGGAAGAAGCCTAGGCGCCCCGTTGAAGGTTGCTTCAAACAGTTTCATTTTCTCTCTCCACAGGCTCCCTCCCACCGCTTGCTCGCCATTGGTGGGAGAAGAAATGAGAGGTCGCATCGGAATACCAGTTCGAATGACTGGATCATGCAGCCAAAGAGTTGAACCTCGGCTTAGCCCCAGAATCAAATCAGCTCTTTGATTCGCTCGTGGTCGTCGAGCAATTGCCTTGGCCGACCGCTGTGATCGGGAAAAGTAAGTGCCGGATCGATGCCCAGCACATGGTAGATGGTCGCCAGAATGTTCTGCGGATTGTAAGGTCTGGTCTTGGGACTTTCGGCACGGGCATCCGTGGCTCCGATTACCTGGCCCATACGCATTCCACCGCCGGCAATTAGAGCAAAACCAGCGGATGCCCAGTGGTCGCGGCCGGCTGTCTTGTTGATTCGCGGCGTGCGGCCCATCTCGCCGCACACGACCACGGCCACATCCTGGTCCAGGCCACGCTGGTGCAGGTCGGTCACCAGAGCGTACAACGATCGGTCCAGCAACGGCGTGTTGTCGCGCTGATAGGGGAAGAGGTCCCCATGAGTATCCCAGACGCCGACGGCCAAAGTCACCACCGGTACGCCTGCCTCGACGAGACGCCGAGCCAGCAGAAACTTGCTCCCTTCCCAGCAACGGCGGGCACGATCGGGATCTGTCTTGAACTGCACGTCGCCGCCGTATTTCGCCTGAATCTGGAGCGGTTCCCGGCTGATATCGAACGCGTCACGCACCTGGTTGGAGCTAATCATCTCCATTGCCCGAAGCGTAAAGGCATCCATCCCGGCTATTTCCCCCTTCGCATCGACGTCGCGACGAAGGTTATCAAAAGTTCGCATCAGCGTCGTTCGGTCTGCTAGATGCTCCCGAGTCATGCCGGAAACCAATTCCACGTTTCTCACGCTCCCCAATCCCGGTCCAGTAAAGTTTTGAACGCCATTCGTCATCGGACCGGCCTCAAAGGGAACAAAGGGCCGGTGCGCGGTCCCCACGTAGGCGGGATCCTCATGTCCCCTCAGTACCGGGTGCGGGGGAAATTGCGCCATGCTGACGTAAGGCGGCAGGGGGTTGCCATGATGGCCGCGCACCCTGCTGACGATCGAGCCGAAAGACGGCCGATGATCGTCCTTGGGAAAGCCAGTAAAGACGTAGTGGAGATGGTGACCGTCGTCGCGCCCTGCCTGAAGACTTCGGACGAGCGTCAGTTTATCGGCAATCCGGGCCTGAAGGGGCATGAGTTCGGAGATATCGAAACCCGGGACATTGGTCCGGATTGGCCGGAACTCACCGCGGATCTCCGCCGGGGCGTCCGGCTTCAAATCATACATATCAATGTGGCTCGGACCGCCGTTCAGGCACACCAGGATGACGGCCTTGGACGATGCCTGAGGGGCTACCGCTCCCTGAGCTTTGAGCTGGAGCAAATCGGCCAGCGTCAAGCCGCCCATGCCGAGTGCGCCGACTTTGAGGAAATCTCGTCGCTGGATGCCGTCGCAGAATCGGTGCGTGCGTTCGGAGTGAATGGAAAACATGGATGGAACCTCAAACGATCTGGGCAAGAAGGCGGGATCGCAATCAAATTCAAGGGCGGAATGAAGTCAACTCCATTGTAGCGGTTGAGAGGAGATGTTTGCGATCGAGAGTTCGCCTATCGGCGCTCCGCCGCCTGGGGAGGCAACGCAAAAAAGGCGAAGGCGCAGCAAAAATGGTTCCGAAACAAATGGCGATCGGTGGTGACCCTTGCCCGACCGGCTTGGTTGGTCTACTTGGCTTTCCCCTCGCGAGCGGCCGGGAGGTCGTTGGTGCGGACGGCGGCAAGTTTTGCGGTTATTTTCCTCTGGAAGTCGGCGACGACTGGGGTGAATTCCGGAACCTTGGCCAGGTTGGTGTACTGCCTGGGATCTTTCCGCATGTCGTAGAGTTCCATGCCGCCCGCAGCGTCTTCGCCGTACTGGATGTACGCCCAACGTTCATCGCGCAGGAGCATGGCCTTGCTGCCTCCGGAGACGCAAAAAGCCGTGTCGCGGACTTGGTGAGCGGGGTTGTTCAGGATGGCGGTAATATCCTTCCCTTGCAGACGGGTCGGAACTTCGAGGCCGCAGAGTTTCGCGGTCGTGGGGTAGAGGTCTAGCAGTTCCACGAACGAATCGCTAACGCCCGACTTTTTACCGGGAACACTCATGATCAGAGGAACCATGGCGGATTCTTCGTGCAGGCTCACCTTGGCCCAGAAATCATGCTCGCCAAGGTGAAAGCCATGATCGCTGGTAAAGATGATGATGGTCCGGTCCGCTAGACCGGCACGCTGGAGAGCGTCGAGGATCTTGCCGACCTGGGCGTCCATGAAGCTCACCGCCGCGTAATAGCCGGCCACCGCTTTTTTCTGTTGGGTGAGGCTCATCTTCATGTTGACGCTGGTCTTGTAATTGATGCCAGCTTTGGGAATGTCATCCCAGTCGCCGGGAACCTTTTCGGGCAGCACGATCGATTCCCAGGGATAAGCCTTGTGATATGAGGCCGGAGAAACAAAGGGGACGTGAGGGCGGACGAATCCGACGGCCAGGAAGAAGGGTTCATTCTTGTGGAGTTCGATCAATTCACAAGCCTTGACGGCGGTCTTGCCGTCCGAGTGGACCTGATCATTGCCGTCAGCCGCAACCACGACGAAGGTATTGCCTCCCATTACCGGTTTTTTGCTATCGGGATTTCCTTCGAGAGTTTCGCCTTTGCCCGGCGCCTTCCATTCGAGGCCCTTACTGTTGAAGCGTTCGGTCCAGGAAGCGGGGTCGTCCGCGCCATCGGTCCCTGCCTCGATGCCGCCAGGCACTCCCATGTGGAAGATCTTGCCAACGCGGACGGTGTAGTAACCGATCCGCCTGAATAGTTGAGCCCACGTGGCCCGGTCGCCGATGGCTGGGCGGGGGCTTTCGTAGCCCTGAACGCCCGTGGCGTGCGGGTAGTAGCCAGACATCATGGAGGCGCGGGAAGGGCCGCAATAGGCTCCTTGGCAGTAGGCGCGCCTGAAGAGCGTGCCGCGCGACGCGAGGCGGTCGATGTTGGGCGTTTTGCAAACCTTATTGCCGTAGCAGGACAGCGCCGTTGCCGTCAAGTCATCGGAGATGATAAACAACACATTCATCTTCAGTGCGGATTCTTTGGACTTTCTCGGAATCTCCGCGGCATGGACGGGGAAATGGCTCCAGAATGAAACCGTCAGAAGAAGAATCATGTGCTTGTTCATTTGGACTACTCGTCTTTACTTGTCCCTTTTCATCGGTTCGATCAACTTACAGGACGACGACCTCCCGAGGCGGGTAAAGTGTCAAGGAAGGAAGAGCGGAACTGCCCATTTGCCAACGAGGATCTTTTCACCGACTGCGCAATCCTTTTGGTACACCGTGCAGCGATTGGCATCAACTCTCGGGCCAAATAAAGGGATCTCCGGCAGATCGACTTGCTTGAAGCCTTGATCCAGCAAGGATCGTGTCTGCGAGTCGCGATTTCGCTCCGGGGTCGGGGTGAGGAACCAAACCGTCCCCGCCTGTTTGCAGGTCACGGTCTTTGACCCATCCATGGCCAGGGGGAGGAAATAGGCTGACTTGAAGGCATCCGGCAATTCCCCCGCCACATAGACGCGGTCGGCGAACAGCTTGACTCCTGTTTTCAATGCGAGCGACTGGATGCCCGGCACGCTCAAGACGCCCGGGTTCTTCGTTCGCAGTGCCTCGCTGTCAACCTTCGCTTTGGGCAGATTGGCCGGTTTGCCGGTCTTCTCCTTCCCGCCGGATGCCCTGCTGACGAGCTGCCGCAGGCGAACGTCCTTGCTGATTTCCTTTGCGGCCGCTGCGTCCTCTTCGCGGAACGTCGCCAGAAGGATGTTTCGCTCGCCAGTGCGGCTGTAGTCGTAGATGATGCGGATCAGTCCCTCCGGGGTTTGCTGCCCATCGGGATAGGACACGCCGGCGCGTTCGTCGAGCATCAAGCCGCCGCCCCAAGTCTTGCCTTCATCCGTGGAAATGAAGGCCATCAAATGGGATCGACCGGTTTTCTTGTCGAAGGGACCATGCTTGACCAGCAGCAACTTGCCAGACTCGAGCGTGCGGATGAAGAACCTAGAAGACGTGTGGGGAATCTGGGACGGTTTTAGCTCCGGCCAGGTCTTGCCGCGATCGGTGGAAACGCTCTCGCCGATCCCGTACTTGGTGCGGACGAGCAACCAAATCGTTCCATCTCTTCGCTCGATAAACATGTGCTCATCGTAACTGCGGACGTCAACCGGCACATTGCAGGCGCCTCGGACTGCCCATTTCTTGCCCTGATCCGTCGACACGACCATCTGGGCGCTCTGGTCGTGACTGCGCCATTTGGAAACGGGTAGCACCCATTCACCGGTCGAGAGCGTCAGGGGCTTGCACATCATGACGCCATCAGCGATGCGGCGAGGCGAACTCCACTTCGGCTGCTCCGCGTCCGGCTCGGCGGTCTCCATGCACCAGACCCCCAGCTCGGTGTCGGGCCGCCCCTTTCCCATCTGCGCCCAGAAGAGATAAAGCCGACCGTCCGGCGAGACCCACAATTCGGGATCGAAGGCCCGCACCGGTCCACTGCCGTCGGGATCGACGGTAAGGGTTTCCTTCCAGGCCTTGCCGTCATCGCCGCTTGTACTCAGCACGACGTAGTTATTTTGGTCCTCACCGGGCGTCACGCCTGCGTACCAGGTGGCCCAGAGCCTCCCTTTGGGAGCCACCGCCATGCTCGGAATCCCCTGGAAGGCGCGGTTGCCGACGGCGTGCTCCTTAAGCGGCGGACCGACGTGTTTTGAAGGCAGAAGCGAGGGGGCATCTACAGCGCGGAGTGCAGCCACGAGAGTGAAGAGCAGAGCGATGACGAGTGTACGCTTCATGGGCAATTCTTTCGGGGTGCGTTTACGTTGGCTCGACGATGGTTTCAGCAGGTGCCATTCCACTCGCTTGACTCGCCGGCGTCAAGGACCGATTGGGTATTTGAACCTTGTTTAAGGGAGAGGACCTTGGCGGGCAAGGCACTGGCACTCGCTCTTCAAAGCTCTGGCCTCCTCGTCTTGAGCAAGACGTACGAAAAAAATACGAGCACACAAAGGGACGACGGCACGCCTCGCGAACAAACGGGGGCTTCTCGAATCCGGAAGTGAACTCTTTCGAGCAACGATGGAATGAATCGTGGGTCTGTATTCGATAAACGTTTATTGAGTTCTGCGCGGGGGTCAGTAGACGCAGAGGGACTCAGACGAGCCAAACACACATCGGAAGAAGTTTAGGACGGCCCCGTCACGAACTCGACCCGGCCCCAGAGTTGCGGACGCAGCTCGGCTTCGCTGGGGACGTCAGCAACGATCGCGGTCGCTTTGTTGCTCCAGTAGACGCGCTGGATGGTGCTGCCGCCGCTGCCTCGCAAGATCCCCATATCGCCGCGGAGGATCAGACCTGGTTTCGGCTGGAGTCCGAGCGCCGCGAGGGGAAACGCGATCTCATAGTCGCCGTGAGCCGAGAACGCGAGTTGGACTTGGTCGCTGACGTCGTCCACGCGATCGAAGGTGATGGTCCTGCTCGGTGAGGAAAACGGCACCGGTTGAGCTTTGTCCGGAGTCACGGGGTGAAAGAGCAAGGCACGCGTCTTCCCGGCGACGCGCGTGATGAGCAGACGAATGTCGCCCGGTCCCGGCTGCGTCCGCTTTGGATCGGCCTCCGGATTGACGCCGATCATCAGGTCGAGGCAGCCGCCGCTCTTGAAGAGCGCGCTCGGCACTTCGCCCGAGTTTTCCAGAAGGTTCTTGTCGCCGGTGCGCCAGGCGGCGTAGAGGCGTCCATCAGCAACGGCCAGGGCCCCGGTCACGTTGTAAGGCTTCGTATCCGCGTTGAAGTAGGCGCGGGCGCCGCGCCGATCGATGTCCACCCACTCGGCGTCGCGCCAGTCAGTTAGATCGCCGTCGACCTTGGGACTCGTGGGACGCAATGCTACTCGGAGTGTGCCGCGTCCTTGTTTCGCTTGCCGCTCCGCTTCGATGCGCACGAAGTATTCTCGGCAACGATGCAGATCGTCGGCGCTGACGTTTAGCTCGAGCGACGGAAGGCGACGAACGGATTCCAGCCCGTACACGCGCGCCAGAGCGTTCGGTCGGCCGGTACAGAGATAGACGGCGCCGTCGGCGGACTGCGTAACGCTGGGCCAGAAGTTTTCATCGCTGGGCGTAAGTTCGTCGAGTAGCATGCCCGCTTCCGCGCGGGGCATCTTCCATTGTTTGCCGAGCCGCATGTCCTGGAACAATTGCGCCACGAACAACCCGTCGGCCGTGAAGACGTAGATCGGTCCGTGATTGCTGTTGAGCAGCCACATCGGCTCCGATCCTTTGGGATGAATGAAGTCTCCCACGAGACGCGTATGGCCGACGATCATTCCGGGCCGATCAGGCGGCGGCGAGGAATGCGAGGCGTGCAGTCCGGGCCACATGCTCGGATACGTCCACATCGGCACGCCGTTCTTGGCGCCGCCGATCCCGTGCGCTTTGAAGGGCTTGGGAGCGGTGGTGTGGATGGACCAGCCTTCGGGTCCGATCAGGATTTGATCGCCGCCGGACGAGGCGGGCCCTTGAGCGCCTTCCGCGAGGAGCTTGAACTTGGCGATGTCGTACTTCGGAGTCCCCTTGGCGGAGAAGCCCTGGGGCGGCCAGGACATCGCCTTGCCGTCGAAACGAGCGACAGCGAACGACAGGTCGCGCAACACCGTGACGCCGCCGCTCGCTCCTGCCGCGATCGCGACTTCGTCGGGCTGCACTTGGCCGTCGTCGTTGCGATCTGACCACAAGAAGAACGCCGGCTTGGGATTCTTGGCGTCCTTGGGAAACGTCCCGGTCGGCCACAGCGATTGAAACGGCGCTTCCTGCAGTATCTTCCAGTCGGACGCCCGGCCGCACGCGGCCACGGGGACGGCGCTGCCTTCGCGGTCGGCGAAAATGAACGCTGTGGCATGGCCGCCGGTGGGGCTGCTGTTGAAGCTGTTGTGAAAGTAGCGGCGTTCCTCGACGTAGATCGCAGACTCCGGCACCCCGCTGCGAAACGCCAGCTTCAGAGGGGCTGCATCGCTACGGTAGAACACACGCGTCAACTCGAACGCGCGTTTGACACGGTCGAGCTTGAACTCCATGCCGTGGTAGTAGAGCTTGTTCGAATCGACCGGATCGACGATGCCGCCGCCGGCATATTCCGCCGGGCCGTAAAAGGTCTGGGCGAGCGAGCCATCGGCATTCCAGACGCTGATGCGCTTGGGCTGCGAGTCCTCCTCGGCAACCCAGAGTCGGCCCTTGGCATCGAACGTCAATCCACGCGGGTGATTGAGATGCAAGGGATCGTAAGTCCCCGCGCGCGGCGACCCTCGCTTGCCGATCGTCGAGAGGAAGACTCCCTCGGACGAAAAGACTTTGATCTGGTGACTGTCGCCATGCTCGCTGACGTAGATCTTGTTGTCCGCGGACAGGACGACGCCTTGCGGATCGCGTAGCTTCTCGACTGCGGTGACCGGCGCCGCGAGCTTGCCGGCCTTGACGGCGAAGTGAAGCAAGTTCGATCCCGAAAGGGCAAGCAGTCGGCCTTCGCGATCGAAGGCGACGCCGCGCGGCGATGGAACATTATTCTCACTGATGACCTTGCCGGAGCGAACGTCCACGAGCAGGATGCGATCGAGTCCCGTGAGGCTGACGGCAAGGATACCGTCATGCGCCGCGAGCCCGCCGATCTGCGTTTCCCAGCGAATCGCGTCGGCCTGGGGAAAGCGAGGCGTGAAAGGATAGACGAGCACCGGCACATCTTCCTTTGCGGTCAAGGCGGTGATGCGGATCTCACCTTGCGGCATTTTCTTGTCGAGCTTGCCGGAGGACCACGCGGAGGCGACATAGGCGTAGTACTCGGACAGACGCTTGGGCTCGGCGTCGCGCGCCAGGTAGGGGGCGCCGGTCCAGTTACCGCCGACCCAGTTCTGCCCTTTCCAACGCCGACCCTGCAGATTGACCCACGCCAGACCGGCGCAGCCTTCGGAAACGTAGCTGCCGATCAGCATCGTCGGACCCTTGCCCGGAACGTCGGGGACATACAAGACGGCGCTGGGGGGCGAATGGTTGGCAAGCCAGCCGCCGCTTTTGTCGGCCGTCTCCCACGGGGGATCGCCCGCGGTGTAGATCCCCATCTCGTACTTGATGTGTACCGGTCGGCGCCAAAGTCCGCGGACCGTGTAGCGATCCGGACTCACGAGTTGCGTAGGAATGGCATACAGCCCATGCTTGGCAGCTTCCACATCGCGGCCCAAATCGTCGGAGCCGTCCCAGCCCGCCGTGTGCTCTCCCTTGACGAAAAACGTGTCGGCCAGCAGGTTGCGGACGCGCTTGCCGGCCTGATCCTCGATGACCAGCGTGGCGAAGCCGTCCTCGGGCATCGTGAAGTGAATCGGAATGGGCGGCCGCTCGCGTTCGCTGGGAGCAGCAAGAATCGCCGTCGCGAGTTCGCTCTTGTCCAGCGCGGTGAGGGCCAGAAGATCTCCGAGCCAAACACGTTTGCCCTGGCGCGGATGGCTCTGCACATGTGGATGTCCGCCTTCGGGAAACGAAGCGGTGATGCGCAGACGCACCGCCCGCGTTGTGACGTCGTTCCCGAAAACGATCCAATCGATGGGCAGCAGGCTGGGGTAACGATTCTTCAAACCGGTGAACGTCTTCACCGACGTCCAGGAGCTTTCCGGAGCCTCGCGCGGATGCACGTTCTGCGGGCCGGAATAAACCTGCGCCTCCGCCGTCGCGAAACCGGCATAGAACGCGCCGAGGCCGCGCAGCTTCACCGGGGTCGGCCAGACCAGCATTGCCCATTCTAGATGTTTGGCCGAAATCGCCTGAGCGCGGTCGCCTTCCTTGAGCGAAATGTTGCACCAGGGTTCGCCGGGATCGTTTCTCTCGTTGATTAGTTTGAACGCGTGCTTGTCATTGGTTGAGCCGAGCGCGTCCGCCTGGGGAGCGATGTTGGTCAGGCGGTCGGTAAGTACAACTAAGCCGCCCACGAAGCCGGCGTAGCTCTTGTCCGCCAACTCCGCGTGATGCGTGAGCCGGAGAGCGCGCGTCGTGAGGTTCGCGGGCAAAGTCCAGATGCCGAAATCGAGTTCGGCAACCTCTTGCCGAGAAACCACGCGCTGAACCAGACGTTGGGCCGGGATCCAGTGGGCGTCGTTGGCCAGATCTCCTGGAAAGGGGACGTCGTGCCGAAGGACGCTGAGCTGTCCGCCGCCTCGGATCAACACCGAGCCGACAGGGACGGCCTGCTTGAAACCGATACGTAGGTGGCGTGGACCGGGACGCTGGGAATCGCCAAAGCGGAGACCCGAATGGCCGGGCGTCGTCATTTCTGTGGAGATCAGCCATTGCGGCAGCCGACTCTTGTCCTTGGCATCCTCCGGACGGATCAGCTTCTCGGCGCCGTCCGACCACTCCGCGAACGACGCAGCATCGAGATGATCGAGCGAGATCGGCGTGGCCAGCATCCGCGGCATTTCCTCCGCCGCCGTATGCGAAGCCAACAACAGAGTCGCGGCTATCATTCCGAATCTCATACGTCACCACGATTAGAATAACTGATTCACATCCCGAAGGAGATTATAAGCATTCTGTAACCGTTCCCCGAGGCACGGCGCCCCAAGCGTCGCACAGATTGTCGGACAGCGTCTACTGTAAAGGGACAATCTTGTTGCACGGTTTCGCCACCATCTCGTGGCTCGGGCGGTACGAACTCAAGGGGAAGATGCTTCGCCTCTGCTATCCCGGGCCGCTCATTGTGGGGAAGCCTCCGGAGCGGTTCGAGTCGCCGAAGGGTTCGATCGTCATACTCTCGGAGTGGTTCGATCGGACCTGTGAACGTGTGGCGCGACGTTGCTTTGCCGTCCAGGAGAACTCGATGGATCCCGCGAAGGCAGTGGCGTTGGCCCTTGATTCTTCGACTTCCGAAGAACAACTCGTCGCGCTGTCGCAAATGGGGCTTACATTTCTTATGGAGTACGTCGCTAGACATCCGAATGTTACGCCTGACTTGCTGGAAAGCCTCACGCCTTCGAGCATCTCCTCAGAAGCCGATCTCCGAGCTGCAACTGCGGTTGCGGGAAGCGAGAAGGCTCCAGGCCTCCCGTTGTTACGGCTTCTCGCTCTGGTTCTCCGCGAAGCCCTCGATGGCAGCCGGCGGGAGAACTGGCATTACGAAGGTCTCGCGGCGATGATCTTGGCCCACCCAAACTGCCCGACCGAGGAAGCCGTCGCTACGTTGCACGCAGCCAAGCTTTCGAAGAACCTCCGTCTGGCCGTCTCACAAGCCGCCACAGATCGTCGTGTCCTATCGACGCCCGCCCACGATAGTTCACCCGAAGTCCGTGAAGCAGTGGCAGCGAAGCTCTTCCGGTGAGAAAGACTTGTCCCTGCTTCTTTCACGCCCCGTCGAACCACGCCTCGCGGCGCAGGTAGACGCGCTTGCAATCCGACGGCGTGCCGCGGCCGACGCGCTCCACGAACACCACCTTCATCGGCTGGCCCGCACTCCCCGTACCCAGGCCGTCCGCGGGTATGTAGACGCGGTCGTTCGTCGTCGGAGCCGTCGCGAAGTCCACCCAGCCGTCGCGGATGTCCGCGCTTTTGTCGATCAACATCACGTGCGTGTAACGCAGGCTCTCGTCGAGCCCCTCGCCGACCTCCCGGCCCCGGGTGAAGCACGGCGTCACAAAGCACGGCATGCCGGGCACGTCGGCGGGGTCGGGAGTCGCGCCGCCGGCGCGGTAGATGTCGCAGGTCGTGTTGGCTTGCACGGGGAGCATCTATAACTCGTCGCTCGGGAACGTCACGGCCTTCCGCACGAGGTACACGCTTGTGCGGCGACAGGCCCAGGATCTGTTCGATGTAGACGACGCGGAACGGGGTGCCGGCCTGGTCGGGGACATACACGATCTCCGCGAACGTCTTCTGCGGGTTCACGTCCCAGTCGTCCACGATGCCGACCAGACGATCCACGAGCATGACGTGCGTGTAACGCAGGTACGGGTCGCCCCCCTCGTCAGAGCTGGCCCCCTTCTCGAACGCCGCGATCAGATGGCAGGCGACGCCGGCGATGAGGGTGTGTCGGCGGTACGGAGCCAGGAGGCTGCGGACGCGTCAGCTCGGCCCGCCGGCGAGGTCGAAGCGGAGCTTCTGCACGCCGCTCCGCGCCAACCGCGGGCGTTGAACTCGTAGTCGCTGAGCGTCTCGACGTGCATCGTCAGCTCGGCCACTCGCCCAAGCGTTCGCGCCACCCTGGCTCGAGAGGCCGTCGCCATGGCTCGGCGCGAGGTAGAGGTCGGCCGAGGTCCACTTACCGAAGTTGTTGGCGGCGCCGACGACCGGGGCGCTCCAGCCTCTGCCGACGGCGTTCGCCAACGCGGTCAGCGTCGCTGCCAGGCCGCATTTTTTGTCCGATGCGCCCGGGCCTAATCTATCAGTCGTTTTCGAAAGACTACCATGTCGTGACCGTCGGCGTAGTAGTCTTTCAGCACCGCAGCGATTTCGTAGCCGTTCTTCACATAGAAGCGGCGCGTCGGTTCGTAGAGCGGTAAAGACGATGTCTCCAGAAACAAGACGCGGCCATTGGCGGCACGGACGATTTCTTCGAGATGTTTGAGCAACCGCGTCCCCAGGCCCGACTTCTGGGTTTCCTTGCCGACGACGATCCACCACAAGTACCACGTCCGGTCCGACATGGCGATTGGCGCACAGTAGCCGAAACCGACAGGCCGGCCCGCCTTTTCGGCGGTAATGCAAAGGTGCCCTTCTGCCTCGGCCTCGGCTGCGAAATCGTCGAGCACTTCTCGTAGGATGTCGATATCCTGCGCGGAGAAAAATCCAGTGTCCTCGGTCAACTTCAGCAGCGCGGGGCTGTCGTCGGGCACTGTGGGGCGGAACATGGCGGCATCCTTAAAAATTCTTGCGGCGGGTCGAACATGATCCAGACGGGTTGGAAACAATTGCTCGCGGGCTGGCCCTGGTTCCAGGGTGAAGGCGCCTATCCCCTTTCAACGTATCCGGAATACATGCCGCCAGTGCGACTTCTACGCAAGCCGTATGGCGCCTGGGATCCGATTCTTCCCGATGAAAGCGACCCGTGGGGGTGGCCCGTCACTGAATACGAAGAAGCCTTGGCCATTCGACCGGGTCTGCACGATATCGCCCGCCGGCTGGGCGACACGTTGGTTCAACTCGCAACCAGTCAATGCTCCGCCGAAGTCGTCGCCGCATTCGAGTTACGCAATAATACGTATTGGCCCGGCTCTGAGCCCAGCTGGCGCGCTCCTGCACAGGAACGCTACGTCCTCCTTGTGCCGCTGGCCTTATCACAAACCCAGGATGACAAGGGACGCGTAGTCTGGACGGTCTTCGGCGCCAGCGAACAAGGACCGGCACGGCCCTTTTGGAACAGCTTTTTCTCGGCTCCAGGCGTCGAACGTCCCGTGGCGGAGTCTCTCGATTTTTTTCGCCGACTCATTCGGCGCGCATACGGCGAGTCCGAACATGTCATGCGCGACCTTCACTCCGCCGGCTTTCGCATTTTATCGCAGAACGAAGCCGAGCTATTCTTTCCCAAAGGAGAACCGCTGCCGTCGTGGACCACGCCATTTCTCTTGAGAGACGACGAGACCTTGCGGGGCGTAAGGTATCTCCTGACATTCCGCCCGTACCGAACGTTGCCCGCGGCGGTGCGACACGCCTACCAGGGCGGAAAGATTCACCTTCTCCCCTTTCCCGGAAGTCTGATTTTTTGGGGAGTCAAGGGCTATGGCAAATTGCGGTCGCAGTTGCCCTTCGCGGTGCAAATCTCGCTTTTGCAGATGCTCGAACGCCAGCGCGGCATCGATGGCTTGCGTGTGCCTCAGTCGGGCTGGTTCGAAGAACCCGAAGAAATCGCCGCCGTTTCGGGAGAGCCCGATCGCGGACCGCTCCGCGAAAAAATTCGCCGCACTGATCGCCAGGCGTATGTCTATCGCGATGAAGACGATCTCGGCTCCGCGCGAGAACACTGGCTTGTCGACGCTCTGTTCAGCACCGAGCCCAAAGACGTCGATCTCTACGGCAAGCCGATGGCTCGCAATTCTCAACTCTGGGACCGCGATTTTCGCCTTGTGCTCGACGGCCCCCATGCCGACGCCGACACGATCCGCCGCGTCGCCCGCCAGGTCGATGCCGGGGGGCTCTACGGCTACCGCATCGTCACACCGGGGATGCAGGTTGGCGCTTACGAGGTGTACTGGCACCGGCCGCTGACCGCCTACTGCACGCCGGCCGGACGCGTTATGACGCTCGACGACGGGCCCGCCGGCTATCTCACCGCCTATGACGCCGCACACCCCGATCTCTCGCAGTCGATCGACTTGTGGCCGCGCGTTCTCCAGCGGCCGTTGCACGTCGCCAATATCGAACTGTTTCAGAGTAAAACGGAAGAGTGGATGTTGCAAACTCTAGACAATGTCAGCAAGCTACTCGACTGCTGGGAATTGCGGGGCTGCCGGCCGTTGCCCCGGGCGCTGGCGCGCCAGCTCCTGACGATCGATAAAGACAAATCGCTAAACGCGTGGCTACAGAGTCTGCCGCGCCTGGCCAGCGACGCCGTTCGCGGCCGAGATCTCGCCGACGCGCTGCGAAAGATTATCGAGTCGGACGGCCTCGACGATCCGCCTCCCTTCCCGCTTCCCGAATCATTAACGTTCGCCCACACCGCCACCCGCGCATTCGAGATCGCGTACTGGGAGGCGATCGCCGAACTATCGACGGGCGCCTTTCTGAACAAGAATAACGCCGACTGTATCGAGGACAAGGCGAGCGCGGCTGCTCGCGTCCATGACAGGCGCGATCTGGAACCCTTGGGCAATTATCTCCTCGCCCGGCACACGCGCTCCGTGGCGGATGCCGACATGGCCGGCCGTGCGATGGTTGGCGAACTTCCTTTCCGCTGGCAGAGCCCGTTCGATTACCCGTGGATGAGCGGCTGGCGAAACAACCAAGACGGCACGGCTCACGAGCGAAATCTGTTGGTCGTGATCCCCGGCCGCGACCGCGGCCGCGCCGTCGTCATGGCAGATCATTACGACACCGCGTATATGGAGGACTACTACGACAAAAAGCAGGGTGGCGCCGGCGCCCGTCTTGCCGCGCCTGGAGCCGACGACAACAGTTCCGCTACGGCCACGCTGCTTTTGGCCGCACCCGTCTTTCTCGAAATGAGCCGAGCGAACCGTCTCGACTGCGACATCTGGCTCTTGCACCTCACCGGCGAAGAATACCCGGCGGCGGGATTGGGCGCTTGCCAGTTCTGCCGGCAACTGGTCGAAGGTTCGCTCCGTCTCCAATTACCCGGCGGCAAATGGCAAGACCTCTCTGCGACCCGTGTGCAAGGCCTGTTCGTCATGGACATGATCGCCCACAACAACAATACGGCCCGCAACATCTTTCAAATCGCCCCCGGCGCCAGCCGTGAATCGTTTTGGCTCGCCGAACAGGCCCACCAAGCTGCCGTGCTCTGGAATGCATCGACGGAAACCTGGAACCAGCGCCGCGCGGACGCCGGCCGAGGCCGCCGCCGCCGCTATGGCCACACCGTTCCCGAACTGAGCCGCCACCCCCGTCTGCACGGCGAAATCCGGCTTGAATACGACCCTCGCAGCACGCTCTACAACACTGACGGCCAGGTCTTTTCCGACACAGGTGTCCCGGTCGTCCTTTTCATGGAGAACTACGATATCAACCGATCCGGGTACCACGACAGTAAGGACACGCTAGCTAACATCAACCTCGACTACGGCGCGGCCTTGGCCGCGATCGCCATCGAAGCGGCGGCGCGAACGGCGACTCGGAGCGTGCAGACGCTCGCGGACAATTACGGGAAGTAAAGATTAGTTTGGATAAGGTCGGACGGCGCCTTTGCGGTAAGCAGCCGGGTGATCGCGCGGTCCTCGGCCGGTAGCGAGCTCACGACGCCCTCGAGCATCTTGGCCTGGGCGTCCTTCATCGGTATGCCCAGCAGACCCTCGGTGTCGAAGTGGCTCTTCATGAACTCAGTTGCCATGGTCGCTAACCTCGAAGTGGTGGGTGAGGGCTTCGAGCGACTCGAAGACAGGGATGCCCTTCGCCTCGGCCAAGGCGACCTCCTGGTCGGCCGATCGACGTACCGGGGAGGCGGAGCACGGCGTCAGAGGCGGCGACACAGGGGAGGTCGGCGGCGAAGGGCTATCCGATCTCACATGTTCGTTACCACAGCCCGATCCACTTCGTCGGCTTCCGCCCGGATCTTGACAAGCCGGTCGAAACCGACGAGGGTAAGAAGCCCAGTCTGAACGGCTGATGAGGAGTTTCTCAACCGGTCTGAGGCCCACATGTGGGGCTTCGTCAGCAACGGCCTGAGGCTCCGCGTAGTGCGGACAACTTCCGAGTAACGCGGCAGTCGCCGTCATTTGGACTTCCTGGCCCTTCGAGCGACTCACGCCTTCTTGCGCAGCTTCTGTTCGGGGTCGTAAAGCTTGATCGACCCATGTGGCCCGTACCAACTGGCATGAGCGCCCGCGTCTCGGTCATCGTGATCAATTGCCCGCCTGAAGCCCTCCCGGGTGAATCGAGTCCCCTAACTGACCCGTCGCTGATACTGACGGCCGAAACTCCTTCGCCTAAAGATTCGCTACTTTTGCGTCAAAATCCTTGAATGCGATCGCGTTAGCGTTCGGCAGCTCAATTTACCCTCGTTGCAAGGAGATCTGACCGATGTCACACATTGTCGAAATTCAGTCCAAGTTGCAAGACCCCGTTGCGATCGCCGCGGCTTGCACGCGTCTCAACCTTCCGTCTCCGGTCCAGGGCGTCGCTACGCTCTTCGGCGGCGAAGCGACCGGTCTGCTGGTTCGTCTGCCGGAGTGGCAGTATCCGGTCGTCATCGACGTGGCCAACGGCAATGTCCGCTACGATAACTTTGGTGGGAGCTGGGGCGAAATTCGCCATCTCGATCAGCTCCTCCAAATGTACGCCGTCGAAAAGACGAAAATCGAGGCGCACAAGCGCGGCTTCCAGGTCAGCGAACAACCGCTTCACGACGGCAGCATCAAGCTTCAGGTCGTCGAAGCGGCCTAATCTTCCCTTACAGTTCTCCATCCATCCCAAACACAAGGAGACGCGATGCAACGCATCCTCGAAGTGATCGTCCGTCCCAATGGCGCCACGTCCGTGCAGACCAAGGGCTTCAGCGGCGACGCGTGCCTGAAAGCCAGCAAGTTCCTGGAGGAAGCCCTGGGCCTGGCGGTTACCGAGCGAAAGACCGCCGAATTCTACCAGTCGGCTCAGAATCAACAGCACGTCGCTCAGTCGTAAAACCGATTCCCCCGTACCCCAGGGATCACATCCGGATCTCTGGGGTTTTTCGTGCGCGGTCCGCAACCCCTAAAAAAAGGTGCTTCATGAAGCTCGTCGACCAGATCAAGGATTACGTCAACGCCGCCTTCACCGGCCTCTGGGTGCAAACCCATGAGCCGGATGAGGCGGAGCGTGAACTCAAACAACTTGCTGCCCAACAGCACTGGAAACTCGCAGTCTGGGACGTCGCCAACGGCCTCCGCCTTCCCGGGAACGCGGCGGCACAACCGGATAGCGCTCTGGGCGATCCGCTGGCTATGCTTCGCGCCCTTCCGTCGCTGGCCGAGAAGGACGGAACCGTTCTCCTCGCTTTGCATCAGTTTCATCGCTTCCTCAGCAGCCCCGAGATCGTGCAGACGCTCTTCACGAATCTCGTGGCCGGCAAGCAACGCCGAACCATCGTGATCGTTCTCTCGCCCCTGGTGCAGATCCCAGCGGAGCTCGAAAAACTCTTCGTCGTCCTGGAGCATGCCCTCCCCGACCGCGAACAGCTCGAAAAGATTGCCCGGGAACTCACCAACGATCAGCCGAAGGATCTGCCCCAGGGGATCGAGCTGCATCGCGTGCTCGATGCCGCCGCGGGACTAACTCGCTACGAGGCCGAGGGAGCGTTCGCCCTGTCGCTGGCCCGGCACAACGCCATCCGCCCGGAAGCGATCTGGGAGCTCAAAGCCCAGACGCTCAAGAAGAACAACCTGCTCACGTTGCATCGGAGTCGCGAACGGTTCGATTCCATCGGCGGACTCGCCAACCTCAAGAGCTTTTGCCAGCGGGCACTTCAACCGGGCAAGTCCGTGAAGCCGAAGGGAGTGCTCCTTCTGGGCGTTCCCGGTACGGGCAAGAGCGCGTTTTGCCGGGCTCTGGGCAATGAAACTGGCAGGCCGACCTTGCTGCTGGACGTGGGCGCCTTGATGGGGAGCCTGGTCGGATTGTCCGAAGCCAACATTCGCCAGGCGCTCCGCATTGCCGATGCGATGGCGCCGGCGATCCTTTTCGTGGACGAACTGGAGAAGGCGCTGGGAGGCATCGGCGGCCAGGGAGATAGCGGCGTGGCCACGCGGATGTTCGGCACGCTTCTGACCTATCTCTCCGATCACGAGTCCGACGTCTTCTTCGTCGCCACGTCCAACGACATCAGCAAGCTGCCGCCGGAGTTTACCCGGGCCGAACGCTTCGACTCCATCTACTTTCTCGACCTCCCGACGGCGAAGGACAAGGACGCCATCTGGGACCAGTACCGGAGCCTGTATCAAATTCCGCCGGAGCAGAATCGTCCCGACGATACCAGTTGGACCGGAGCCGAGGTCCGCTCCTGCTGCCGTTTGGCCGCCTTGCTCGACGTCCCTTTGACGCAGGCCGCGCATCACGTCGTCCCCGTGGCCGTGACGGCGTCCGAGCAGATCGAGAAGCTGCGAACATGGGCCAGCGGTCGCTGCCTCTCCGCCTCGGCTCCGGGGATCTTTCGACGTGAAGAAGAACCGGGCTCGCGTCCCTCGCGCCGCCTGCAGCGCGGCCCTGCCAACAACTAACGCACCGCACCCTTCCTCACTTAACAGGAGTTTTCATGAGTTCGCTTTCCATTTCCGAAGTTCCTCTGGACTCTGCAACCCCGTCGCAGTGGCTTCGCCGCATTGCGGCGGCCGTGCGCGTCCAGTTCACCTGGTGGGGCGTTCGCCGTACCTTGTCCAACCAGCAGAAGGAGGAGGTCGGCGACGCCTACG
>JBBQPM010000100.1:0-24940 GCA_038217425.1 Gemmatales bacterium | reverse complement strand
CAACATTCGAAGGCTTCCGGGGAGCAATTGACGGATGCTTGGCAAAGACTTCCACGGAGCACCGAGAGAAGTTGCAATCTTTAATGACTCATAAATTCCAGACCTTTAATCCGGCCTCATTCTTGGCCGCGTGAGGTATATTAGTCGGCGCGGTATTTTGCCCGAGATGCTTGTAGTCGGTCTGGGAGCGACCGCATACAAAATCTCTCGAATATCCTCTTCTTTGGGTCAGCCATGCCCATCGTCGTCACCTGCACGAACGCCTCTTGTCGCAAGAGCCTGTCGGTCAAGGCGGAAATGACGGGCAAGCGCGTGCGCTGTCCCGCGTGCAAGACGCCGCTCACCGTCAGCGATGCGTCGTTCTCCGCTGCCCCCATGGTTCGCCCCATCGTCCGCGATTATCCGGTCATCGTACTGACGTACCCCGCGGGCTGGCGCTGGCTCGTCCTCGGCCTCGTCGCGCTGCTGTGCATGACGCTTGCTTTCATTGCGTCCGATGAGAAGTTTCATCTGGGCAATCTGCTCCTGACGCTGGCGCTGGCGTGCGTCGCCGTCGCCTTTTTGCTGCAATACTTTATGAACTGGATCGATCGGCCGCACGTGATCCTGGCGAAGAACGCGCTCAAGTTGAAACGCGGCGATAAAACAATCGGCGCCATCGCCTACGAGCACGTCGTCAAGATCCGCATCGGCGGCACGCCGAACGATCAGGGGGGCACCGACGACGCCATCCGCATCGCTCTGTTGCCCCCTCATGACGACGAAGTCCGCTGGCCCGTCCGTGCGCCCGACGGCACTGACGAACCGATCATCCCCGACGGCTTCGACATGCCGCTGAAGGAAGCGTACGTCTCGATCCGCGCACGCTGCCCACATCTCGCCTCCACCAATGCCCGCCCCAGCGCCCCGTTCGATGCCGCGCTCGACGAGGAAGCAGAAAAATCGGTGGGCGTATTCCCCTTGGTCTTGCTCGGTTTGTTAGCGGTGGGCCTGTTGATTTGGGCCTTTCTCGACGTCGGCGGCTCCGGCGCTGCGCTCATCTTCGGAACCGGCCTCGCGCTCTGGGGCGCCCTGACCGTTTACAGTCTGGCGCACCAATATTTACCGCAGGACCGCGTCCGCGATAGCGCGCCGTCTGCCCTGGAGTCGCTACTGAGTTTCGCCGCCTCGCTCGGCAGGCAATTCCGCTGGGCCATCGAGCGGCCGCGTTTGTTCGCGTCGTGGGTCGCGCTCGAATCGATCGGCGTCGCCTTGCTGGGAATCGGCGCGGTGTTGCTGGTCGCGCGCGAACCCGCGCCCGTCGTGGCGGCGCCGGCGGCTCTCGTCCAGGCGCCCGTGGATCCCAATCCGCAGCCGCAGCCACCGCTGCCGGTCGCCGATAACGAAAATGATCGCCGGGAGTTCGACCCGAATCAACCGCAGCCGGTCGTCGAGAACGGGCTGACGCCGCCGAAATTTGAGTTCAAGATCCCGCCCCCGGTGGTGGTTGAGGAAAAAAAGTTGCCGCCGCCGCCGCAAGTCATCGAACTGGTCAAGACTGGCGACGGGCACGAGAAGCTTCTGGGAAGCTGGAAGTCGACGACGTTTCCGCACGAGGAATGGTGGAAGATCAATGTTGCCGCGGGCCGAATGAGCGTCGAATGCGCCTATTTCCGCAACAACCAGGAAGTCGGACGATTCCATGGCGAAAACGTCCGTTTCGCGGGAGGATCGGTGACCTTTCTCCAGGTCTTCGACCGCAAGCCGGTCGCTTCCTGGCAGGAGGGAACGCTCGGTACGCTCATGACGCAACCTAATGGGAAACTCGAATTTACCTGGGTGAACGGCGGGTTCCGCGGCCGGGCGAGCCTCGAGTCGACCGGGCCGGACCAACCGATAAGGCCGGGCGACGGGCTCGAAAAATTGGTCGGTTCCTGGAAATGCAAGGACTTTTTTGTCGAAGAGAACTGGACCATCGCCCACACGAACGGAATCTGGAAAATCGCCTGCATCTACTCCGGCAACGGCAAAGAGTTGGGCCGAGCGCAGGGCAGAGAGATTCGCTTCGTCAACGGGACGCTCACCTTCCAGATCGCCTTCGAGAAGAGGCCGCCGATCACCATTCAAGAAGGCAGTCGCTACACGCTTCGGCCCAGGCCCGACGGCAAACTCAATTTCTCCTGGACCTCGGGCTTCGGCGGCGGCGCGGGTTCCTACGAGAGAGTCAAGGGCCCCTGACCCGCCTACAATGTCTCCACGATGAACATCGCACCGCATGCCGAAGGTTCGCTGCTCGCCGTCCGCGCGCAGCCCGGAGCCAAACGCAGCGCCGTCGTCGGCCTGCACGGCGCCGCTCTCAAGGTCGCCGTCACCGCCCCCGCCGATCGGGGCAAGGCGAACGCGGCCCTGGTCGAGGTCTTGGCCCAGGCGCTGCGTCTGAAAAAATCGCAGGTCGTTCTCGCCAGCGGGCCGACCCGTCGCGATAAAACGTTTCTCATCCGCGGCCTGGATCCGGCCAGTCTCGCGGCTTTAGTCCAAGGAGTTCTCGATGGCTGACGTTCATGCATTCCGCGCCTTCCGTTACGACCTCGCTCGCGTCGGCGCCCTCTCCGACGTCGTCGCGCCCCCCTACGACGTCATCGACTCCGCCCTGCAGCAGAAACTCTACGACCAGAGTCCGCACAACGTCATTCGCCTCATCCTTAACAAGGAAACCCCCGCGGACACCGAGCACGACAACCGCTACCTCCGCTCGGCGAATCTCTTACGACAATGGACACACGAAGGGATTCTTACGCAAGATTCTGCGCGCAGCCTCTACGTCTACCACCAGGACTTCGAAGTCGAGGGCAAACGGTACACCCGCAAGGGCGTCATGGCCCGCGTCCGCCTGGAGAAGTTCGGCGAGGGACGGATCTACCCGCACGAGGAGACCCTCTCGGGCCCCAAGGCCGATCGCCTGAAACTCTTCAAGGCGACCAACATGAACCTCTCGCAAATCTTCGGCCTCTACCCCGACGAGGAAGGCGAAGTGCAAGATCTGCTCGAAAAGGCGATCGCCCGCTCCCTGCCGACGCAGGCGACCGACCATCTCGGCGTCGTCAGCAAGATCTGGGCAATCTCGGACCAGCACACGATTAGCCAAATCACCGGCCTCATGGGCCCCAAGCCGGTCTTCATTGCCGACGGCCATCACCGTTACGAAACGGGCCTCAAGTATCTCGAAGAAAAGCAACAAGCCGGCGAGGTGAAGTCCGCCGACCATCCGGCGAATTGTATCCTGATGATGCTGGTGAGCATGCAAGACCCGGGCCTGGTGATTTTGCCGACGCATCGCCTCGTCTCCGGGCTGGGCGACATCACCAGCGAACAACTTCGCGGCGCCCTGGGCCAGCATTTCCACGTCGAAACCATCGGCACAGGCCCCGCCGCCGCCAGAGAGACGTGGGAGCAAATCGAGATGGACGGCAGTCAAGAACTGCTCGGCTTCGGCACAATAGCCGACGGCGCCTGGCACACGGCCCGTTTCCTTTCCCCGGACCTCATGGCCCAGGTTGCCCACGAACACACGCCCGCCTGGCGCGAACTCGGCGTCGCCATCCTGCAGCGCGTGGTGCTCGACAAGTTGCTCCCCGAAAAAGGGTTCGCCGGCGGTAAGATCCAGTACGTGCATCTGCTCAAGGAAGTGACCGACGCCGCAGCCGAGAAGGCGTGCCAGCTCGCGTGTCTGGTTCCTCCCGCGCGCATGAGCCACGTCGAGCAGATCGCGGGCAATCTCGAAAAGATGCCCCCCAAGTCGACGTACTTCTACCCGAAACTGCTGACTGGGCTCGTGTTTCATTCGCTGAAAACGAATTAGCGACGCACCGCTTTTTCGAGCCGGAAGTGAGCGACGACCTAAATACGATCGTCGCTCACGCTTCCGGCTCGGATCCAAACTTTTCACCGGAGACCTTCGCCTTGGCGACCCGGCATCCCTGGGCGTGTTTGCTGTTCGTGGCCCCGCTCCTGGCGGTCTACGAAATCGGCCTACACCTGCTCGGCCCGGCGCCCGACGAACTCCGCAACGGCGCCGACGTTTGGCTCCGCCGATTCCTCGAACAGCTCGGCATCCCCCCCAGTTTCGGCGCCCCCGCCCTTCTTCTTACGCTGCTCCTCCTCTGGTGCTTCACGACCGCCGAGCCCGGACCGCACGACTATCTCGGCGCCTGGCTGCGCATGACTGTCGAAAGCGCCGGTTTCGCCTGCCTCCTGTTCGGGCTTTCCTGCCTCGTTTTTCCGCTCCTGGTCTCCTGGGGCGGCATGCTCGACGCGCCGCGGGCGCCGTTCGTGCAATTCGCCGCATCCGCCAATCCGGGCGAAGCCTGGCAACTCATGGTACGCTACGTCGGCGCCGGGATCTACGAAGAAACCCTGTTTCGACTGCTCCTCTTCTCGGGCCTGGTCGCGCTCTTCCATCAAGCCGAACTCCAGGATGGCTGGGGCCTGACCCTGGCAACGATCCTCTCGGCCCTCTTCTTCGCGGGCGCCCATCACCTGGGCCCTGCCGGCGAAGCGTTCCAGTTGCCGGTCTTCCTCTTTCGCACTTTCGCGGGTTTTTATTTCGCGATCCTCTACCATTTCCGCGGCTTCGGCATCGTCGTCGGCGCCCACGCCGGCTACGACGTCCTCGTCGGCTTGCTGCTGAAATTCTTGGGATGAGCCGTCATGTTCACTGGCGTCTTCGGCTACGGCCTGAAGCCGATCCGGCCTTTTTTTGGTTTGGCCGTTGGCTCCATGAGCTGACAAATCGCGATCACCAGGGAGCGAACCGCCTCGTCCTGACTCTCCAGCTTGTTTTCCACCTCGGCGCTGAGGCCCGGCGAGCGTTCCACTGATGCGAACTTCGTCGCGCTCGGGGGATGCGACCTCTTTCTCGATCGTCCAGCGCGTGAGTTTGTCCTTGGCCGCGACACGGTTGACAGGATAGAGCGGCGAGGACGAGCCGAACTGCTGCCGCCAAGGAAAGTCCGTGACGAAAGGGCCGCAGCGCATCGATCTGAAACGCGCACGCGGCTTGCAAGTACCCGCATGATCGAGCTTCGCGGACGCCTCGGCTTCCAGGCGAAATCGGCGGACATCAGCTTCGTTTGCCAGCTCGCCTTTGAGCATCATTTTGATCGCGACGACCTTTTCTAGGAAAGAGGGTTTAAGCACGGCGAGGGCGATAAGCAGAAATGCTTATCGACGGTCGGCGCCGTGGTCGCCAAAGAAGGATCATTTCACGCTTGTTGCACACGCCTTTGACCAACTCAAGCTGGGCGTTCACCGGCCGAGCCGGAGATGGTTACACAGCAGCGAGGCGGCTCAGCTTATTGAATGCGGTTTACCAATGCCAAATAGGAAAAGACCCGCCCCTTAACGAGCAGGTCCATTGCGGCGGTAAGGTTTCAGAATCAATCTCCGCTTTTGTCCTTTAACTTTTGACCGGCGTCTTTCAACTTGTCGCCTGCTGCGTCCGCGGTTTCGGCAGCCTTGTCGGCGGCGGCATCCGCGCCGTCCTTGATTTTCTGTCCCGCCTTTTGTGCAGTTTTCTTCGCAGCTTCTCCGGCGTCTTCGATTTTCTCTTTGACGGTGCTCATGGCGGACTCCTTAGGTTATGGGATGGCGGATGCCGAAACTATCGCTTCGGCAAAACGTTTGGGCGTTGTCGGTTTACGCAATTGCCGTGCCAAGGGGATTGTGCTGAACCGCGTGTCCCTTCGGGGCTGTGAAATCAGACTAGTCTGAGCGGCATGTGCGGCTCAAGCGGTAATTCGACGCGTATCGAATTTCCGGGCTTGACCTCGCCGCTAATTATGACGATCCCCATGATGCCTGCCTTGTAGGCAACCTTGCTTTCGACATGATGTCGCGTCGCCGCCATGAGTCCTCTCTGAATTCCGTCCAGCTGCCTGCACGGAGTGCGCAGGCCGGTAATCTCGACAACTGCGGCGCCAATGTGCAGCCGTGCGCCGGTTGGCAGCTCGAGCAGCTCGATTCCCTTCATTGTGATGTTTTCCCCCATCGCTCCCGGACTGAGCTCGAAACCGAGTTTACGCAATTCCTCATGTAACTCGGAGTGGATCAAATGGACCTGGCAAAGGTTGGGCTGGTTCGGATTCCGGCGAACCTGGTATCGGTGCTTGATCCTTTCGCCTGCATGCACGTCGCCTTCCACTCCGTGCCCGCTCAGCAATTGAATGCTTGGCTGATTCTGTTTGGCCATCGTGTGCGTGGGGCTACGACTGACAGCCATCACTACGCCGTTATGGTGCATTGCGAACTCGCTATCCGGTTTTTTGAAGTCGGGAGCGAGCGTAGTTGGCATGCTCGCCAATCGGTTCCATCCGAAGATACGATTGCCAATGTCTGCGGGCTTCGGCGGAACGATCCGTTTCCTCCAACAGGTCCGCCAGGTTGAAATGCGGATCGGCATAGTCCAGGCGCAGGTCGATCGCCTGGCGGAAGGCCTTGATCGCGTCTGCGATCTCGCCGCTCTCAGCAAGGGCGCCGCCCAGGTTGTTCCATGCTTCAGCGTCGCCTGGCTCGATGTCGAGTGCTCGTCGGTAGTGCTCCGCTGCCTGGCTCACAGCGCCTGACGCATAGAGGACGTTGCCGAGATTATAATGGACTCGGGCTTGCGGTTCGACTTCAAGCGCTCGCCGGTAGACGGTCGCAGCCTCTTCCAATTCTCCAGACTCTTCGAGCCTGCATCCCCGTACAAAGAGTTCGCTTGCGCTCGCTACAGGAATCGCCGCGGAGGCTTCGGAGGCGAAGTCGAAGTGCATTTGTCCCGCGGAATCTACGAGCTGCCCCTGCTCGAGCCTCACAAGGAGTTGACCGCCGATTTCGAGCAGCGACGACGGTTCAATGGGAAGCCAGTGCGAGAGTTGTTCCAGGCTTCGGCGCAGTCGATCTCGGCTAACGCCAGATCGAATCAGCCGCCACAACGACTGAATCCCGGCGACCTGTTGGAAGTCGAAGTAGGCGACGCCCGCAATCATTGTCGCGGGCTGGAGCCAGCCGGACCGAATCCAGGAACGAAGACGGTTGCGAGGCACTTTTAGAAGTCGAACGAGCTGGGTGAGCGTGAATCGCTGATGCGTACTCTCGACCCCCTCCCGAGCGAGTTCACGGAGGAAGTCATCCTCGGCGAGTATCGCCAGATCCTGACCAGCGGCTTGCAAACTTCTCGCGGCTCGCAGTTTGTCCGAAAGTTGGCCGTCCTTTTGGAGGGGCAAGCCATCTTGTCCGACGATGAGAACGGACGTGGTACGGCTCACGCGGGCGACGAATTCGCCGCCGCGGTCTCGCACCAGCTTCGCGGCTTCCAATCGAGTCAAACCCGCCAGGCGTCCCGCAAAGGCAACGCGTTTGCCTTGGAGATTCATTCCTTGATCGACTCCTTGAAGGTCGGGGCCCGCATTACTCTGCGGGCCGATCGCCCCAATATAGCTTACACGGCAGATTCTTTGATCGCCAAGATCATACTTTGGAAGTCATTCTACCGGCATCAAGCTGATCACGACGCAAATCGGCTCCAGGCCTACTGCTCCGAATCGAAGGTTTGCCCGGACGCAGGCAGCATAGGCGTGATGAACGAGAGAAGCTTGGAATGCACCAAGTTACGATGACTTCTTTTTCTTGGCGGCCGACGCCGTCCCTTTGCTCTGAGCCATTTTGCGTGGAGGCTTTTTGGTCGTTGTCGGCTCCTGCACGCCCTTTTGGGCCAAACTCTTCTTGAGGGCGTCCATCAAGTTGATCACCGGAACGCGTTCCGCGGCGGGCGGGCTGACAATCTCTTGACCCGCGACCTTCGCTTCGATCAACTGGCTCATCCTCTCCGTGTACTCGTCCTTGTAGCGGGCCATGTCAAACTTGGGCGTGAAGGCGGATTTGATAAGGGTCTTCGCAAGCTGGAGTTCGCTCGGGTTGATTACTTCCTGCGGGATCTCTTCTTCGAAAGTCGAGGGACTGGCGACCTGACTGCTGTAATTCAACGGCGACATCACCAACAGGCCGTCCAAGGGGCGAAGTACAACAATCTGCTCCTTGTCGTGCATGACGATCTTCGCCACGGCATACCGGTTGTCGTTCTTCATCGCTTGAAAAATGACGCCGAAGGCATGGCTGGCCACGGGCCCGTCGGGAAGCAAGTAGTAATTCTTGCCCGTGAGATAAACCGGGTCGAGCGACGCAGGATCGATGAACACGTCGATGCGGATAGCCTTGTCGTCTTCGGTCCGGAGCTTCTCGAGTTCGGCTGTATCGATCTCAACGTACTGGTTCTTGGAGTATTCGTACCCGTGGACGATGTCGCTTGCTTGAACTTCGCCATGAATGGGACACGTCTTTTTGTACCGGATGCGACTTTTGCATTTGGCATGGAGTTGGTTGAGGGCGATGCCCGTCCCGCCGGTCGCGGCGTTATACGCCTTCACGGCAACGGATACGAGGCTGAGCTTGAGAAAGCCTTTCCACAACGAACGAACAGCCATGACGTCACCCAGTGGTTCTTGCGATGCCTGGGGAAAGGCCAGCTGGGATGCTCGTGGTCCGTCCCACCGCGCATTGTGTCGCGTGCCGGACCCTGATGCAAGAACCATCTCCGATTCGTTCGATTGAAAACGCGGACCTCGCCCGCACGGGCGGAAAATTCGGAAACTTTGAAACGGATCGGGCCTTGCGACGCCTCTTGGCGGCTTTCGCTGAAGACGCAATACCGTTCGTGTGGCGACGGAGGGGGAACCGGTAGGCCGATCCTGAACTTCGGCGACGTCTTCTATAACGGCATCAACCTCGGCATCGTTCCGCTGCGAACGCTGGAATAAGGAAGGCCTGGACAGCTTGCTGAAATCAAACACGTCCTTCCCTGGATGTTGAGAAAGGACCTGCGGGCGTCTATCGCCAACGGGTTTTAATTTGGAGTGAAGAAGCTTTCTGCAGACCAGCGTCCGCCAACGCGCACTCGCAGGAAAGGATGTCATTGAGAGATTGGCAACCAACGCCGGCTTCCAACACCTGGCTATTTCGTCTCTTCCGGATTCCGTCTTATGGCTAACGCCGTTCTCATTGGCTGATGGACTGGGGTGGCTCAGGCCCGACCGGGCTCGTCGGCTAAACCGCTACCAAGTTCACCTTAACCTTGTGTTCTTTGCCGTCTCGTAGCATCGTGACGGTCACGATTTGTCCCGGTTCTCGCTGCTCCAATGCATCACGAAGATCGTTCATGGATCGGATCGGCGTTCCATCAATCGCGGTGATAACATCGCCTAGCTGAACCCGATGGTCGTCGACTTGGCGAGTTGGTCGCATTCCGGCTTTGGCCGCCGGGCCGCCAGGCTCGACTCGCAGGACTAGCAGCCCCTTAAGGCCGAGTTGACGGGCAATCTGATCGGGAGCGAATTGAACGCCAAAGCCCAGCTGCGTCACTTTTCCGTGCCGAATCAATTGCGGTACCACACGATTGACCTCGTCTACGGGGATAGCGAATCCGATCCCTGCAAAGGCGCCCGAAGGACTATAGATGGCAGCGTTGACGCCGATCAATCGGCCGGCGCTGTCCAGAAGCGGCCCCCCCGAATTTCCCGGATTTATTGCCGCGTCCGTCTGAATCATGTCTTTGATCGGCCGGCGATTTACCGACTCGATTTGCCGGCCCAAGGCACTTACAACGCCTGTCGTCAACGATTGGTCCAGCCCGAAGGGATTGCCGATCGCAAAAACCTTTTGTCCTACTTGAAGGTCTCGAGACGCTCCGAGCGGGATCGGCTGAAGCCGAAGGTTCCGAGCATCGATTGCAAGGACGGCCAGGTCTCGATCCGGATAGGCACCGACAAGTCGAGCCTTCCGGACGGTTTGATCAGCGAAAGTAGCTTGGGCAGCATCGGCCCCCTGGATGACGTGATAGTTTGTTACGATATGCCCATTCTCGTCCCAGACAAATCCGGACCCCGTTCCTTTGGGTATCTGCTGGAGATCCAGCGTAAATGCGTCTTGCCTAACGGACAAGGTCGTTATGTGCACAACTGCAGGTGAAACTTCTCTGAAAATTGCAATCGTCGTCTTCTCATCGTCTGCCAGCTCGCCTCGCGGGGTGATTTCCCTGGTCGCTGCTTGACGACCGATTCCCTCCGGTGATTCCTGCAACCGCCAGTGCCAGGTCAAAGCCAGCAAAGTCAGTACCGCGATTATCACCATGGGCCAAAGTAAAGATATCGGACGAAGGGCCGATTTGTGTTCAAAAAACTTCATAACCAATCTCCCCGCTTTTCGAGTAGACGTCGTTTTCTCTGGATGTGAACAATGGCGGACCCAGACTTCGACTGCATGAGGAAAAAACAAGGGCTGCAAACCGCATGCCGACGGCGAACCGCCCACACCCCGCACCGCGGCAAACTCGAACACCAGCGATCCACACCTCCCATCACGCAACTGGTACGCATGCCAGGCGTCGGCAGGCAGATTCGCCGCCGCCGCGGTAACCGATTTCAAGTGATCACGTCGCAGACGAATCAACGGTCGTCCTCTCCCCTCGGGACGCGGCGGCAGCAAGGACGCGGGGGCCGCCGTCCACACCGTGGTATTGACGGCGACTTCGACGACGTAACGTTGCTTGCGTGCTTTCAGGTCGTCGAGAAACGTCCCGTTGCGCCAATTGCGCCGTGATTTCAACTATTCACGTGCTATGCCGGCCTTGCCGTTGATTGCGGTAATCGCTGGGAGTCATGCCCAATTCCCGGCGAAAAATTTCACACATGCGAATTGATTCGCCAAAGCCGACGTCGCGCGCGATCTCGGAAAGCCGCCGGTCGCTTTGGGCCAGTTCACGCTTGGCGCGCTCGATGCGCACTCGCCGAATCTCGGCGGCAATCGGGCGATCGACCACCCGGCGAAAATAGTTTTGCAAGGTTCGCGTTTCCACGCCAATCGCCCTTGCGACATCAGTGGGCCCAATGGGGCGGTGGCTGTGAGCGGAGATGAATCGCATCGCGGAGGCAACCAGATCATTATCGACAGCCAAAAAATCGGTCGATTGGCGCACGACCAACCCTTGCGGCGGAATCAATATAGGCTCTTTCGGCGGAGTCTTTCCTTGCATCCATTGATCCAGAAGTCGAGCGGCTTCATAGCCGATTCGCTTGTATCCGATTTCGACGCTCGTGAGCGAAGGGCGGGGATGTTCGCACAGGGTTTCTTGGTTTTTTCCGGCGATGATGGCGACATCGGATGGCACTTTCCAACCGCGCCGATGGCAAGCTTGCGCCACCAGTCGGCCACAGCCTTCCGAGCCCACATACACCCCGATCATCGTCGGCCAAGCGCTCATCCACTGTTCGATCTCCTCTTCGGTCTTCCGCCAATAGGCTTGATCTTGCCACGGATTTTGCGGAATCAACTTCGAAACGCAAGTGAAGCCGGCCTCCCGAACCAGACGGGCGAACTCCGCGACTTCCTGTGCGTTTTCGACATTGTGGTAAGCGGTCAACGTCCCGAACGCGCGAAATCCGCGCGCCAGCAAATGCTCCGCCGCCAGACGGCCGACCGCCGCGGAATCGGGAAACACTCCCCGAACCAAATTCCGAACCGGCGAACTTGCCCAAACGTTTACGATTGGCAGCTTTCGGCGGCTTGCCTGTTCCGCGAGTAGTGAATTGGCTCGTGCAATGATGCCGTCGTAGGGCGTCCCTTTCCGCGGGGCCTTTTGTAAGGTGTTATGCGCGAATTCGTCAATGACCGGATCCCAGTCATGGGCTTCCGCGTATTCCTGAATGCCCGCAAAAATGTCTGTATGGCGTTTGTAGGGCCATTGAAGGTCCAACAGAATCGCGACTCGCCTCGATTTCTTTGTCATGGCCTATTTCCGTAAAACGATGGCGATTTTCCGAAAACCGATGCTGCTTCTGGTTAGACTACTATGGCGACTAACAAGGCTGGCGGCAAGTTGCCCGTGTAGCTCCGCAGAGGCGGTGAACTTGACCAGTTTGTTTTTTCGCGGATCCTTATGTTCCGGAGAAGCCATGGCCAAGACAATTCCAGGATGCCCGCGTTTAGCGAGGTTCGCATTCTCACTTGCATTTCTATTTCTCGGCATGATCGCGATTTCCGCGGTTGCAGCGGACGTGCCCAAGCAGCTTACCAATCCGGACGGCAAACCGGCGGACATGAGCAAGCCAGTGAAGGTCTACATCATGATGGGCCAATCGAACATGCTCGGGTTCGGTCGAGTCAGCGGGGCCGAAACCAAAGGCTCGCTGGAATACCTCGTCAAAACGAAGGGCAAGTATCCGCACCTAGTGGACGACGCCGGCAAATGGACCACGCGGCAGGATGTGCGGAATATCCACGTCATGGATCAACGCGGGGTCGACTATAAGGACATGGAAAAGTTCGGCGACGTGAGGAACGAATGGCTGACTCCGAAAGACAAGTTCGGCCCGGAGCTGGGCTTTGGGCACGTGATGGGACATTTCCACGACGAGCCGGTGTTACTGTTGAAGGCGTGCATCGGCAATCGCGCGTTAGGCTGGGATTTGCTTCCTCCCGGCAGTGAGCGGTTCGAGTTCGAGGGGAAAGTTTACGCTGGCTATAAGGACGCCGCACCGGTTTGGGACAAGGGCGCCGAGCCCAAACCCGTGGCATGGTACGCCGGCCGGCAATACGATGCCGACACCGCGCACGCGAAAGCCGTTTTGAAAAATTTGGCCAAGTATTATCCCGGCTACAAGGGACAGGGTTTCGAGGTCGCTGGCTTCGTGTGGTGGCAGGGCCATCGAGATACGGGGAGCACGGCCTATGCCCACCGATACGAGCAGAATCTTGTACAGTTGATCAAGTCGCTGCGCAAAGACTTCGATGCTCCCCATGCGAAATTCGTGCTGGCGACTGGGTGCGGCAACCCCGGTCTCGAAGGCCTAGGCCTGAAAATTGCCGAGGCTCAACTCGCAGTGGATGGCAGTAAGGGGAAGTATCCGGAGTTCAAGGGCAATGTGAAAGCCGTTGACGCTCGGCCGTTCTGGCGCGATGCGGGCGAATCTCCGAACAATCAGGGATATCATTACAATCACAATGCCGAGACGTATTACGAAGTCGGCGACGCTCTGGGCCGAGCCATGGCGGAGTTGCAGAAATAACCGAAGTGGAATTTTTGAGGTGCCGATATGAACTTATCTCCGTTACGGCTTCGCGCCGGTCTGGTTGGCGTTTGTCTTCTCACGGCGTTCGTTCCCGCCAGCGAGGAAGATCAGAAGACCTCATCACAGCTTCCAGGCGGGAAAGCAATCAAGGTGTTCATTCTCGCCGGCCAGTCGAACATGGAGGGACATGGGTTCGTAAATGCCGACCCAAAGCGAAACGGCGGAAAAGGCAGCCTCGAATACCTCGCCAAAGAACCAGCGACGGCGGATAAGTTCAAGCACCTCCTCGGCAAAAATGGCGGGTGGGCGGTGCGTGACGACGTGTGGGTTCATTTCCTTGGCCGTAAGGGGCGACTCACGGTGGGGTTTGGCGCTAACGAAGAGCGGATCGGCCCGGAACTCGGTTTCGGTCAGGTCGTCGGCGATGCTTACGAGGAACCCGTCCTGCTCGTCAAACTCGCATGGGGTGGGAAAAGTCTCGCCAAAGACTTTCGCCCGCCGAGTTCGGGAGGCGACGTCGGGCCGTATTACAAAGAAATCGTCAAGCGGACGAAAGACCTACTGGCCAACCTCAAGAAGGAGTTCCCGGAGTTCGAAGGTCGCGAGTACGAACTTGCCGGGTTCGGCTGGCATCAAGGGTGGAACGACCGCGTCAACCAAGCGTTCAATGACGAGTACGAGAAAAATATGGCCAACTTCATTCGCGACATCCGCAAGGACCTTGGCGTGAAGAAGTTACCGTTTGTGATAGCCGAGACCGGGATGACGGGGAAGAACGAAACGCACCCGCGGGCGCTGTCCCTGATGAAGGCCCAGGCGGCTGTGGCGGAATACGAGGAATTCCAAGGCAACGTAGTGTTCGTCGGGACGCGGGATTTCTGGCGGGAGAAGGAGGTCTCGCCTACGGCGCAGGGATACCACTGGAATACAAACGCTGAAACCTACTACCTCATCGGCGAGACGATGGGGCGTGCGATGAGGAAGCTGTGTACATCGGTCCCTGCTATGAAATGACCCAAGTCCGTCCCCCCCGTGCGCGGCCGGACAACTCTATTACCTCATCAGCGATCCCGGCGTAAAGACGACTCTCTTTTTCCAGCGTCCCGTCCTCGTAAAGGGGCTGAAAGCGCTGCTCGAACAATCCAAGCCTCCGCCCGCAGCCGCCAGTAAACCGAATCTCTTGGTCGACAGACCACGTGGGACTTGATTTCCCTCACCGGAACCTCACATGTCGAATCTTTTCCGCAAAATCTGGTGCGTCGCGTGCCTGGCCCTTCTGTGGCTCGGGCACGCCCCCTGCTTCGCGTTCGATGATGTGGCGCCCCAAAAGGCGGAGATGGCCGGCTACCTGCTTGTCCCGCACGCCAGGGTGGATGCCAAGTACAATGCGGGGTTCTCGATGTACGTGGCCGCGTGGCCCTTGCTGAAGAACTACCCCGGGCAGGAGTTCCAGAGCGGTCTGTTCGGCACCTGGATGTTCTCCCAGTACGACGGACCGAAGCCGGAAAAGCTGTACTCGGACATCGAAGGCGGACTCGGATGGTGGCGGGACACGCGGTTTGCCACCGAGACGCCGAAGTTCATCATGGGCGGGGTGGCGCTCAATTTCAGCGAGTGGGCCAACGGGCCCGGCGCGGGTAAGGGTCGCGATTGGAAGAACCCGAAAGGACATTACGCCGTCGTTCAGCTCAGCCCGTGGGTGCTGTGGCCACCGGACGGCCTGAACCTGAAGCAGGGCACCTGCGGGGAACTCTTCGGCTACGGGTATCTGCCGCTGCCGCTCACATCACCCAAGAAGACGACCGGGGGCAAGGACGTGCCAACCGGCAACCACTGCTGGACCCTGTTCCTCAACACCGGGAACTTCAAGGGGCCGGTGGCGTACTTCACACCGTACTTCTGGTCGCGGCCGTCGGTCGATGATCCCAAGCTGGCAGGCCTGTTCCTCGACACCCGACCATCCGAGCCGAACAAGGCGGTACAGATGGAGACGCAGCACGTCCCCGCGTACTTGGCGAAGGACGCGAAGGGCGACACTTACGCCCGCATTGCCCCGACTCGGTTCCCGGCGCGACCCGACGGCGATGCGCCGCTCATTCACCGCATCACTGCATACAGCAAGGCGGCACTGTGGGACGGCGTGCAAGCCTGGTTTGACGGCGGTGAGGAGGTGTCCGGCATCATCGACCCGAAGGCAGCTGCCGTCCACACCTTCCAGGGGGGCGGCGGGGCGACCTGGCGCATCTACGCGCCGAAGACCGAGCGTGACAAGCGCGTGCCGCTGGCCTGGAATTCGTTCGCCACGCCCACCGCCATCGACGACGCCACCTACGGCTACAGGTGGGCGAATGACGCCGTCACCAAAGACGATGCGCTTCTCACCCTGCCTGAGTACTACCGCGTCGAGAAGGACAAGAAGGGCAAGGAGAAATGGGTGGTGGCGCGGGCGCAGGACGTGCCCGCAGAAACGGGGTTGGGAAAAGTGACTTTCCCGCAGCGGCGGACCGCCAAACCGAAGCCCTACATCACACCGGACGAGCCGGACAGTTGCTGGAAAAAGCCCGGACCGGCAGCGGGTCCGTTCGAGGCGAAACTCGGCGACGGCAGCACGGTGACCTATTTCTGGTACCGGTTCGCCGACCAACCGGCGTTGCTGAACGCCGACCTGACCGACAAGGAGCGGGAAACTTTACAGGCGCGCGTTGAGAAGTTACACCGCACCTGGACAAAAGACCGCGACTACCTCCCGCCTCCCACCATCGGCACGCTGGCGCACCTCGATTCGGCGCTGGTCGTGACCCCGCCGAAGGGTCTGGAAGTCGGATACGTCCCCATCGCCACGCGGCAAGGCGTAAAAGAATAGTCGAGGGCCCGGAAATAGTGATTATTGATTCTTCTGCCGGGTCACTTACCTACAGTCCCGGCATCCTCCGATCGGTGAACAACCGGGAGTCCTGCAATATGAAAATCGTGCGCATCTTCGCTTACCGCGTCGAATTGCCGCTGCGCGAGGGCAGCTACAAGTGGTCGGGTGGCAATTCGGTCGCTGTCTTCGACAGCACGATCGTCGGCGTCGAAACGGACGACGGATTGGTCGGCTACGGAGAGGTCTGCCCGCTGGGACCGTTCTACTTGCCGGCCTACGCCGAGGGGGTGCGGACCGGCTTGCGCGAACTCGCCCCACATTTACTCGGCCACGACCCGCGGGAACTGCTCAAGCTCAACCAGCGGATGGACGCTGCCCTCAAGGGCCATCCCTACGTCAAAAGCGGCATTGACGTCGCCTGCTGGGACATTCTCGGCCAGGCGACCGGATTGCCCGTTTGTGTGCTGTTGGGCGGCCGGTTCGGAGAGGCGGTTCGGCTTTACCGGGCGATCTCACAGGAATCAGCCGATCAGATGGCCGCCCGCGTCGCGACCTATCGTGCCGAAGGCTACACGCGGTTTCAACTCAAGGTCGGCGGCGATGCCGATCAGGACATCGAACGCATTCGTCAAGTACGGGCGATCCTTCAACCAACCGATCGCCTCGTTGCCGACGCCAACACCGGTTGGACGCAGCATGAGGCGATGCGTGTCGTGCGGGCGGTTCGCGATCTCGACGTCTACATCGAACAGCCGTGCTTAACCTACGAAGAGTGCCTGGCGGTCAGGCGACACACGGACCACCCGTTTGTGCTAGATGAGAACATCGACGGAATCGACATTCTGCTTCGAGCCAAGGCCGATCTGGCGATGGATGTAGTCAATCTGAAGATCAGCAAGCTGGGCGGCCTCACCAAGACGAAGCAGGTGCGCGACCTGTGTATTTCAATGGGGATTGCCATGACGCTGGAGGATAGTTGGGGCAGCGACATTACTACGGCGGCAATTGCGCATCTCGCACACAGCACCCCCGAAGCGTTCCGTTTCACCAGCACCGACTTCAATAGCTATGTCACGGTGAGCACGGCGACCGGAGCTCCTATGCGCGAGAACGGTTTCATGAAGGCTGGCACGGGGCCGGGATTGGGAATCGCTCCGCGCTTCGATGCGATTGGCCCGCGCGTGTTGGAGGTGACGCCGTGATGCGATCCGGAAAATTGCACATCTGGTCTTTCGGCTTGCTGATAGCCCTGGCCTGCGCCATCGGCCCGGTCGCCGCTGAGGATTCACTCCTCACCATCGACCGCCTGTTCGGCGTTCGCGAGTTCGAAACCGATTCGGTTCCAGCAATTTTCTGGAGTCAGCGATCATCGTCCTACTTCACCCTCGACAAGGCAAAAGACCCGAAGGGGCAAGACCTCGTCCGCATCGATCCAGCGACTGGCAAAACTGAGGTCGTCTTACCCACTGCCGCATTCATACCCCAGAATGCGAAGGAACCGCTCAAGGTGGAGGCGTTCGAATTTTCCGCGGACGAGTCGCTTTTGCTGATCTATACGAACAGCAAGAAGGTCTGGCGTCGTAATACCCGAGGCGATTACTGGATTCTTGACGTCGCATCGCGCGAACTCAAGAAGCTCGGTGGGAACGCCGCTTCGTCCACGCTGATGTTTGCCAAACTATCGCCGGATGGGTCGCAAGTCGCCTTCGTGCGTGAGAACAATCTTTACATCCAGGATCTGCGAAGCCTTAAAATCACGACATTAACCGCCGATGGCTCGAAGACCCTGATCAACGGGACTTCCGATTGGGTCAACGAAGAGGAATTGAGTTTGCGCGACTGCTTCCGCTGGAGTCCCCACGGCAGTCACTTACTATTCTGGCAGTTCGACACCCGCGGCGTTTCCGAGTTTCATCTGGTGAACAACGTCGAAAGCAACATGCCGCGCATCACCTCGTTCGCCTATCCGAGGGTCGGCGAGAAAAACTCGGCCACCCGCCTTGGCGTAATTTCAGTCAAAGGCGGAACGGTGCGCTGGCTTGACCTCCAAGGTGACCCGCGCGAGCATTATCTGCCTCACGCCGATTGGACTCCGGATGGTTCGCAGATTCTCGTTCAGCAGTTCAACCGGTTGCAGACGGAACTCCGCATCTGGCTGGCCGACCCAAAAAGCGGTAAAGCTCGGGCAGTGATGACCGAAACCGACGCAGCATGGTTGGAGAACGAAAACCCGGTACGCTGGTTGGATGACGGGAAGAGCATTCTTTGGCTCAGCGAACGCTCGGGTTGGCGTCATGCGTATCGCGCGACAGTTGACGGATCACCTCTGGCGCCGATCACGAAGGGCGAGTTTGATGTCATCGACGTCGAGGCCGTCGATAAATCGGGAGGCTGGCTCTACTACTCTGCCTCACCCGCAAACGCGACGCAGCGATACCTGTTCCGTGTGAAGCTGGACGGCAGCGGCGGCGAACAACTTTCGCCCGTGAAGCAGTCGGGGACGCACAAGTATCAGATCTCGCCCGACGCCAAGTGGGCGATCCATGGCTGGTCGAACTTCACCACGCCGCCGGTCGTCGAACTGGTGCGGTTGGGCGATCACTCCGTGGTCAAGACGTTGACCGACAACAAGAAGCTGCGGGACAAGCTCACCGCTTTGAAACGCCCGGACATCGATTTCATGCGTGTGGACATCGGCGACGGCCTGACGCTGGACGGCTGGAGCATGAAGCCTGCGGGAATCGATTCCGCTGCGAAGTTGCCGCTCGTCATGCACGTCTACGGCGAGCCGCACGGCCAAACGGTTCGCGACGCCTGGCCTGGCCCGCGCGGGCTCTGGCACTGGATGCTGGCGCAGCAGGGTTTCGTCGTGGCCAGCGTCGATAATCGCGGGACCAACGTTCCGCGCGGTCGGGCTTGGCGCAAGTGCGTTCATCGGCAAATCGGCGTTCTCGCCCCGCAAGAGCAAGCCAAGGCCGTCCGTGAGCTGCTCAAACGCTGGCCGTACGTCGATCCCACGCGGGTCGGCTCCTGGGGATGGAGCGGCGGCGGTAGCATGAGCCTCAACGCCATTTTTCGTTACCCCGATCTCTACCGCACCGCGATCGCCATCGCGCCCGTGGCCGACCAGCGGTTGTATGACACGATCTATCAAGAACGGTACATGGGGCTGCCGAAGGACAACGCGAAAGGTTATCGCGATGGCTCCCCCCTCACCCACGCTCGCAAACTACAGGGCAATTTGCTGCTCATTCATGGCACCGGCGACGATAATTGCCATTACCAAATAACCGAGCGCCTTATCGATGAGCTGATAGCAAAGGGGAAGCACTTCACCGTGCTCCCGTTTCCCAACCGATCGCATGCCGTAACGGAGGGCCCAAGCACGGAACGACATTTGTGGGACACGATGACGCGCTACCTTCAGAATAATCTTCAGTCTTCGCACGCTCCTGTTCGGGAACCGACCTTTGAATTACGTGCGCTACGAGGCTGGACCCTGCACGTCAGCCGGGAACTTCTCGCGACCGAACCGAAGCTTACCGCAAAGGCCATCGAACTACTGGACAAGCAACTGGAAGAAATCACGCGCGTCGTGCCGAAACCCGCCGTGCTCAAGCTGCAAAACGTCCCGCTCTACTTCATGCCGGAGTACACCGGCGTCGGCCCCCGTGCGGAGTACCATTCCAGCGCCAGTTGGCTCCGCGCGAACGATCGCGATCCGACGATGGCTAAGGCGATCGAATTTACCAACATCCGCATCTTCGGGGCAGAGACGAGTCGCATGCCGAACTTCGCGCTCCACGAGTTGGCGCACGCCTACCACGATCGCGAACTCTCCAAAGGGTTTGGCAACCTAGAGATCCAGGCCGCCTTCGCCCGCGCAAAAGATTCGGGTCGGTACGACAAGGTGGTTCGCCGCCTTGGCAACGGCAGACCTAGTACCTTCGAAAAAGCCTACGCGCTGACGAGTCCGATGGAATACTTCGCCGAAACGACCGAAGCGTTTTTCTCGCGCAATGATTTTTTTCCCTTCACCCGCGACGAGCTCAAGAAGCACGACCCGGCGATGTTCGAGCTGGTAGAGAAACTGTGGGGTTCAGCCCCGTGACCTTGCGGCGTCCACCGTCACCATTGAGGACAAGCATGCCAGACATTTCCATCTTTCGAGGTTGCATTCCCGCCCTGATGACGCCGTGCTCACGCGACGGTACGCCGAACTTCGACGCATTAGTCGAAACGGCCCAGTCACTCATCGCGGACGGAATGAGAGCCGTCGTGTATTGCGGTTCCATGGGTGACTGGCCCTTGCTCTCGGATGAGCAACGCCAGGAAGGGGTACGGCGACTCGTTGCCGCTGAAGTCCCTGTCGTCGTGGGTACGGGCGCACCAAGTCCGCGGCAAGCCGCGGCTCATGCGGCCCACGCCAAAAAAGTCGGTGCAGAAGGCCTGATGGTGATTCCTCGATTACTGTCACGCGGTACCTCCGCCGCCGCTCAACAGTCGCATTTCTCGGGAGTGCTCAAGGCGGGAGGCGATCTTCCCGCCGTCATCTATAATAGCCCGTACTATGGCTACGAAACGAAAGCCGACCTCTTCTTCGACTTGCGTCGCGAGCATCCGAATTTGGTGGGCTTCAAGGAATTCGGCGGCGCGCAGTCCTTGACCTACGCCGCCGAGCATATCACCAGCGGAGACCCGACACTGGCGCTCCTGGTCGGCGTTGATACACAAGTCTTTCATGGCTTCGTCCGCTGCGGCGCGGTCGGGGCGATCACCGGCGTCGGCAATGCGTTGCCCAAACCGGTGCTGCAGTTGATGGCGCTTTGTGAGCAGGCTGCACGCGGCGACGTGGAAGCTCGACGGAGCGCGCAAGAACTCGACAACGCACTGCGAGTTCTCTCAACCTATGACGAAGGTCCGGACCTGGTCCTCTACTACAAGTGCCTGATGGTGCTGGAAGGGCATTCGGAGTACGAGCATCAGATCAACGAAAATGACGCCCTTAGCCGCTCTCAACGCGATTTCGCACGGACGCAGTGGCAGCTCTTCAAGAACTGGTGGAGCCAATGGCCCGAACGAGACCAGCAACTTCGGGTATGACGATCGCCTTGCTTCCGAACATGCCGGCCAACCATGCATCGGCTGTGTCCGAAGAGACCGATTGAAAAAAACGGCCTATTCTCTGGGAAATTCGATACCTTGCTTGTCTTGTTGGACGACGGACCTGCAATCTTCGTTCGCGAGTTCGCCCAAAACTCCTGGGAATTCCGGCGTTAATCGCATATCCCGACGGACACTAGATAAACTCTGAGGATTGCTGGAACAAAAGCTGGCAATTGCGATCCAAAAGGCAACTTTTTCTTTCGTCGATTGTGCGAAGACCTCGGGACGCCATGGACTGACTTAGAACATCTTTCGAAAGCGTTGGACCTGCATCAATGCAAGCAAAAGCACCTGGGCAGAGAACGCGTCGAATCTCTTCGAAAACTGGAATCGCTGTTTGCATATTGAAATGGTGGCCGATTACCCCGCAGCTCACCACAAGATCGACGCTCTTATCGGAGACTTGACGACCGTCGCGCCCCCGCCAAGTTTCGGCGATCGATTGTCTTGAGAACGCAACGGCGGATTTCGCTCCATCGCGAAGAGTGTACTGTCGCTGCACCGCGGCCTCCAGGAGTTGGGCGGATTGTTCGATCGCTAAAAGACGAGTGCCGCTGGGGCAACAGGCCGCGAGCGCCTGCGTTGATGCGCCGGTTCCGCATCCGAGATCGATCACATTCAGAGAACGAGAAGGCAAGCGCCCCGCAAGGATCGACGGCAAAATGCGTCCATTCGCCCAAGCTTGTCTGCCGTTGACCGAATCAAACTCTTCGATGGTCATCGCTTCATAGCTCGACAAAACTTCCGTCGGAGAGTCAGATCGAAAGCGCACCCCGCGCCGAAGAAGGGATTGCTCCGCGAACCATTGATTCCAACACGCCGACCACAACCGTTGAGTTTGATTCTCGGACCCCATTAGAATGCCTCCGCGCGATCTCCAAGATGATCAGGCATCGAAAACGAGCACAGACTACGTTAGGGAACACGGCAGTGCACAGCATTCATCGTGTGCCTTTCCATAACTGGACGGGGAAGAACGCCAAAAGTAAAGCAAACCTCGCGCCAGTCGCCCGCTAACTTTCGGGATGATCGACACTTGTCACGAGCATTAATGGCATGGCGTTTGCTAAAACTTGTCCGGAATCCGTATACCGTCGAGATCACTGTGCCTTCGAAGGACGGCGATCGTTTGCCCTTGAGCGCAAATCCTTCATTGGGAGAACACGATGAATGCGACCCAGCTAGTCGATGAGCCGTGGAACTCGCTCCGTCGCGGCGAACTATCCGCCGCCCCGAGTCTCCCAGAAGCGATAAAGGAAGTGAATAATACACCCAGGATGGCCAACCATCGACTCTTCACCGTCGAACCTCGGGAACGGCAAATCGGCTCCGAGATCGCACCGGTAAATCAGAAGTCAACCACGGCATTTGGTGAGCGCAGCCTCCAATGAAGGCGTGAGACAGGATCGCAAGGACTACGGATCGGCGATGTTCGTCGGCGATATGCAGTCCGATTGCAAGGAGCGAATCCGCTTTCCACTGCTGCCGCAAGCGCACGAGCACACTGCAACGCTTGATCGCCTCAGGTCATAACCTTCTATTTTCCGCGGTACGTTCATGGGGCAATTCCAACGCTACGCGGCGAACAAACTTCGCAATGCATTCGGACTCAAGGTATCTCCAGATCGCAAGGGTCGGTTGGTCCGATGGATACAAATTCAGCGGATAAAACAAGCTTCTGGACGGAAGTTTGCCTCATCTCTGCGCATGCTTGGAGCGTGTGGAAGCTGGTCGCACGCCATGATCGAATTGCGCTTGGCATTGCGCTTCTTTTGATGTGTGCGATGAGCGTCTGTAACACTCTGTTTCCCGTTCTGCAAGGCTACATGCTTGACGGCATTCAGGAGCAATCCCGCGGCCAAGGATCGATCGATTTGATGTACCGCGTCGTGGCCATCTATCTCGCGATGATCGCCGGTGTTTTCCTTGCTCGGGAAGCGATCCAGGTTCTCCGCTCGTACGTCGTCGAACGGTCTTGCACTGCCATCGAAAAGAAGATGACCGTCGAGCTATTCTCGCATCTAATGAAGTTCGATCTAAGCGCGCTCTCTCAAGACAAGGTCGGCGCCATCCAGGGGCGCATTAGCCGCGGCGTCTTCGGATTTGTGCGCTTCATCAGGCTCATGTTTCTCGATCTGTTGCCGCCCCTGCTTACTGGGATCTTCGCCCTTTCTGTTGTGCTCGGCAAGAATTTGATGCTCGGGTTGGCCATGAGCGGGGTCATTCCGATTGCACTGTTTCTCACACTTCGGCAGCTCAGTTCGCAAAAAGGCGTGCGCCTAAATCTTATTGCAAGCCGAGAAGAAATGGATGGCACGGTGGTCGAACAGTTGGGGGGTCTGGATTACGTCCGTGCAGCAAACACGTACGATTACGAAGTCCACCGAGTCGAACGCGTCGCCGAAGCACGCCGGGCCATGGAACTGAAACACCATGTGCAAATGTCCTATTTCAGCTGCGCAAAGGCCCTCAATCAAGGGCTCTTCCACATCCTTGTTTTGGTTCTCTCCGCATACTTGGCCATTCATGGCGAGATCACCTTTGGGGACGTGTTGACATTCTCGTTTCTGTTCGGCAACGTGATGAGCCCTATCAACGAAATCCATCGAGGCTTAGACGAAGGGCACGAGTGTAGTTTGGCCGTCTCGGATCTCCTACAGATGCTCAATCAACCTGCAGATCGCTCGTTTACGCCCGTTGAAGTTCGTGAGCCAAAGGTCGTTTCGGGCGAAACCCTACTCCAAGTCGAAGCGCTGGTTGTCGAGTTCACGGCCGCCAATGGCGTTAAACGCGCCCTCGATGGCGTATCGATGCAAGTAAAACATGGCGAAACCATCGGGCTCGCCGGCCCGTCCGGCTGCGGCAAAACGACCTGGCTGAAAGTGCTGTTGCGCTTGACCGCCCCCACGGCCGGCCTTGTCGAGATCGGCGGCGTGCCGCTCGAATGCGTCTCGCGCGAAGCGATCGGCCGGCTCGTGGGCTACGTCAGTCAATCGCCATTTATCTTCGCCGGCTCAATTGCCGAGAATATTCGCTACGGCGCCCCGTCTGCAACCGACCAAGCCGTTCGCGAGGTGGCCGAGAAGGCGTGTATCCACGACGACATCATGCAAATGCCGGGAGGGTATGAGGCGTCGGTCAAGGAGCGTGGCCGCAATTTGTCCGTGGGCCAACATCAGCGCCTCGCGCTCGCGCGCGTCTTCCTCAAGAATCCGCCGATCATGATTCTCGATGAGGGAACCTCGGCGCTTGACAACATCAGCGAGAAACACGTTCAGCGCGCCATTGAGTTGGCCCGTAAGGATCGCACGGTAATCCTGGTGGCCCATCGCCTCTCGACACTTTTAGACGCGGATCGAATCTACGTTTTCCAGGGCGGTAAAATTGCGGAGATGGGAACGTATTCCGAACTTTGTACTAAGGGCGGCGCCTTTACGGAGTTGGTGACTTCCGCGGGCATCGCCGCGCCGATCCATCATGACGCGATCACTGTCTCGTGACGCGTTGTTGCACGTACGACGATTGCTCGTAACCATCAACCCAGTCCACGCTCGAATCACCAGAGCCGCACGCCGAAGAAATCGCCCGACGCTGACTTTTTTATGCGAGGGTTACTAAACTCCGGCATAACTCACGCCTCCTTCGCTAGGAAACCTTTGCCGCCACGTCCGTTCCGAAGGCTAACGTCCCGAGGCCGGCGCCGACCGCGAACGTCACTCTCGCCATTAGTACTACAGCGCTATCTTCTCCCCTCTCCCCCCGGGAGAGGGGC
>JBBQPM010000099.1:0-25348 GCA_038217425.1 Gemmatales bacterium | reverse complement strand
GGCTGTAACGCCAGCCGCCGCGCTGGTTTTGCCCCTGGATCAAGAGCTGAATGGCCCGGCCCAGAGTCGGACGCAGTCGGCCGCGCAGCCCCGGGTCGGAGACCATGCCGTGCACCTCGGCGAGAAACAACGTCGCGAAACCGTGCCCGTAGAGCCCGCCGCGCTGATCGCCGCGACCGCCGCGCAGGTAACCTGGCGTGTTGCGATCCTCACTCGCCAGAACCGCTTCAGTCGCCCGACGGACCATCATGCCGTAACGCCCTCGGCCTGGCTGATGGCCCCCCGCCATGAACGCCAGCCCGCACAATCCCGTCACCGCGACGTTGCTCTGCCAGGCTCCGGAACCGAACGAGCCGTCCGCCATCTGCCGATTCGCGAGATACTCCAGACCTCGATCGATCGTCTGCGAAACGTCCTGATTCACCAGCCCGGCCAGCAAGTCGCCGTCCCCCTGGGCGCGCAGCCAGGCGGGGAGCCCCAAAAGGCTTGCTCCAGTTCCAAGAAACGCCCGGCGGTTCATGCTTCGCTCCTCGCCCCGTGACACGTCGCTACCGGTGCAAGATCGGTAAGTAGTTGTTCGGGATCTGCAAAATGATGAGGGCCATCGCCGTGTGCATATGCGGGCAGGCCATGTCCGCACGCGGGAAGACGCTATACCAGGAACCCTCGGCCCGGTTGCGATCGTTGGATCCCAAAAGCTCGTTGCGGATGCCGCGGTACCAGGGGACGAAACGCTCGGGGCCGGCGATCCACATTGCCTGGGCCGCGTAGTAGTGGCCGTAATAATAGAACTGCATCAGCTCCGGCGAGGCGAAGCGGTTGGGTTGATTGCCTCCCGGCTGGAAGCGCTGCAGAAACTCGAGCCCCTTGCGGATGGCTTCGTCGTCGTAAAGACCGGCGCTGTACAGCGCGACGAGCCCGGCCGCGGTGCGTGCGAAACCGGGACCGAAATGGCCCCCCGCGCCGGGCTGGTAGCAGAACCCGCCGGAGACGGGATCCTGGCAGTTCTTGACGTAGCGGATGCAGTTGTCGGCCGTGGTCTTGGGGACGTAAACGCCGGCGTTGCGCGCGGCGCGAAGGGCCATCATTTGACAGATGGTGGCGGAGACGTCGTCGTCACGGTCGTTGGGGTGATAGCGCCAGCCGCCGCGCACGCTTTGCGAACGTTGCAAGAGCGCGATCGATCGGCCCAGGGTGGCGCGGACTCGGCCGCGCAAACCCGGGTCGGAGATCATGCCGTGCACCTCGGCGAGGAAGAGCGCCGCGAAGCCGTGGCCGTACATGCCCCCCAGGTGATTGCCCCCCGCGCGGTGCAGGTAGCCGGGGATGCCGGGATCTTCACTGGCAAGGACGGCTTCGAGCGCCCGGCGCACGCGCAGCCCGTAGCGCCCGCGGCCCGGTTGATGCCCGCCCGCCATGAACGCCAGACCCGCGAGCCCGGTGATGCCGACGTTTCCCTGCAGCGCGCCGGTGCCGAAGGAGCCGTCCGCCCCCTGGCGATTCGAAAGGAACTCAAGCCCCTGATTGATCGCTTCCTGCGTCTCCTGATTGACGAGCCCCGCGAGCGCATCGCCGTCTTGGCCGCGCGCCAGGCCGACGCCTGCTCCGGCAACGAGTGCGCTCCGCAAAAAATCGCGACGTGTCATGGCAAGGTTCCCTCTACTTTCGCGGCGCCTGCAGCTTCTTGGGTTCCGCTGGGATCTGCAGGTTGTACTGCTGAATCAATTCTTCGTACTTCGGCATAACCCGGCCCGAGGCGATCGTCGCTCCCTTGATCTTCTCGCGCGACGGCTTGGCGCCCCAGAAACCCGCTTCGTCCTTCATCGGTTCTGGCGGCTTCTCTTTGCTATTGGCGCCGCCGCCGGGGTTGTTGCCCGGGTTCATGTCCTTTTCCTTGTCGTTGCCGCCCTCCATCGGCTTCTGCTCGTTCATTGGCATCGGCTTCTGATCGTTCATCGGCATCGGCTTCTGATCGCTCATGGGCTTCTGATCGTTCATCGGCATAGGCTTGGGATCGTTCATGCCGCCCATCGGCATCGGTTTGGGATCGTTCATGCCGCCCATCGGCATCGGTTTGGGATTGTTCTGCCCCATCGGGTTGTTGTCTTGTCCGCCCCCCATGGGATTCTCAGGCTGTTGCGGGGGCTGATTATCTTCGCCGCCGCCTCCCCCGCCGCCGCCGCTGTTGTTTTGGTTCTTCTGGTTGATGAGCTTGTCGAGATCCTCAATGATGTTCTGCTGGATCTGCTGCGTGGGGGCGCCGACGTCGTCCTTGAGTTTGCCGTCGACTTCGTCGTAATTCTTGGTGAGCCGCTCGATGATTTTCTGCGGCTCGTCCTGCGGATCCGCCTTTTTCTCAGCCTTGGCGTCTTCCTTCTTCTCCTCTTGCGCCTGGCTGAGGAAGGTCAGCGACAGGCAGAGCACGCTGCCGAGGGTCATGAGCTTGAGCATCACTGGACTCCTTCTTGCTGCTTCTTGATGAGCTGGTCAAAAAGATTGCGCAGCGTGTTCTGTTCTTCCGTCAAGGCATTCAGTTCGTTGCGCTGGTCGTCGGGCAAATTGTTCAGGTTCGCGTTGCGCTGGCCAAACTCGCGGGTGCGGCGCAGGATCTCTTCCTGTTCGGACTTGAGCGCCTTCAGATGCGCCATCGGCGGGATCCCATCCTGCGGCGGCCGGCGCCCTCCTTGCGGCTCCTTGTTCTCCGGGTTCATCGGCTGCTTGTTCTCGGAGACCTGTTTTTTCTCCTCGGGGGGCTTCATCTGCTGGAGCTGTTCGTCGATCGCTTCGAGCAGTCGCGAAAGGCGTTTGCCCGCCTGGTCCTGGAGATTCGCAATCTCCGCGTGCCGGCGATTTTCGTCCTCGAGCTGTTCGGGCTCGAAGGGCGCCGCCAGGCGGTCTTCCCCAGAAGTCTTTCGGTCCGCCTGTCTTTGAGAGGCGCGCTCCATGGTCTTGGCCGACATCTCCAGGAGCTTCTCGATGACGATGGTGTCGCGCAGCTTGTCCTGCAAGCTCTCGGTATCCTTGGCGATGCTGACCTGGTTCCTTTGGTCGCCTTCAAGCGTCCTCAGTAAAGACGCGGACCAGATCTTCTTGGTTTGCACCTTTTTCTGCAGTGCCTGCGTTCGCTCCAGGGCCGACTCCTGGCGTTCCTTGATGAACTTGAGCCGCTGCGCGAGTTTGAGCAGATGCTCGCGCTGCAGGTGTTCCTCGGTCTCCTCGACCTTGCGTTTGGCCTTGTCCAGATGCTGCTTGGCTTCCTGCTCGAGTTCCTTCGGATCCTCTTTCTTACGCACCTTCTCCGCGGCTTCCTCGAGCTTCTGCGCCGCCTTGGCCATTTCCTGAGCGGCTTCTTGCTCGCCGAGCTTGCGCAGATTCTTCTCCTGCTCGCGCGCCTTTTCCGCGAGCCGATCGAACTCGTCGGCCTGCTTCTTCTGATCCTTCAGCTCCGCCGCCTTCGCCTCGTTCTTCTGCAAGTTGTCGATGTCGTTCTTGGCGTTCTGGATCTTCTCCTTGTCCTTCTGCAGACGATCGAGCCCGTCCTCGCGTTTGCCTTCGAGCTGGTCGAGCATCTTTTGCAGGTTCTGCTTGGCATCGGCCTGGTCCTGCTTCGCCTCGTTGATCTTGTTGTCCTTGGCCAATTTGTCGGGGATCTCCTTGGTCATCTGCGGGACGAGCCGTTCGTCGTCGGCGATCTTCTTCGTCTGGGCGAGCTTTTGCGATGTCTCCCGATCCTCCTTGTTGTCGAACCGTGCTTTCTGGTCCTTCAGCCCCTCCATGAACTTCTGCGTCCGCTGCCCGAGCGCCCTTTGCCGATCCGCGAGGTTGGCCATCTCCTGCTTCTTTTCCTGCTTCGCTTTGGGATCGAGCACCCCCAGATCGTCGAGTTTCTGGAACTTCTCCGCCGACTTCTTCGTCTCCTCGGCCAATCGCTCCTGCTCCTCGATGAGCTGCCTGAGTTCATTCTTGGTCTGGGCCAGGTCCGACCACTTGGCGACCGACTTGTTCAACTCGTCGATCTTCTTCTGCAAATTGTTCTGCAGATCCTTCGATTTCTCCAGCGGCGACGGCTGCTTCGTCGGCGGCTCCTTCTTCCCCTTGGCGGCGTTCTCACGCATCTTTTCCAGGGCGGCGTCAATCTCCTTAAGGTCTTTTTCCTGCAAATCTTTGAGGTCGTTCTGCAGCTTCTGCACCAGATCCTTCTCCTCGCCCGCGGGCCATTTGTTCTCCTCGAGCATCTTGTTCGTGTCGGCGAGCTTCTTCTGCAGGTCGGCGACGTTCTTTTTCAGCCCCTCTTGTTCCTTGAGCGCCTTGTTCGCCTGGTTCTCGATCTTCTGGTTTTGCTCCTTGGGATCGACGCCCTTTTCCTCGGGCTTCAGATCTTTGACGAGATCCTGGGCCTTTTGCTGATTCTCCTTGATCTTGTCGAGCGCCTGCTTGATGTTGGCCATCTCTTGATCGAGATTGGCGACAATCTTGGGCTCGCCGACAATGTGGATCTCGAGCAATTTTCGGCTCCGCCCGGGTTCGCGGATGGTGAAGACGTCGAAGTAATCGTCGGCGCACGCCTGCACGAGGATGATATCGCCTTCCTGAAATTGCTGGTTGAGCGGCCAGGTCGCCTTGAAGCGAAACTGCCCGGGAGCGATGCGGGCCAGCGCTTCCGGGACGATCGGCGTGCCGGCGAGGTGGCGCAGGATCGCCCCCGCGCGGCGCGGATCGCACAGGAAGCGCCGCTGCGTCGGCTCGACCGGCTTGTCCTCGCCCGGCTTGCGGGTGAATTCCAGGAAGACGCTACGGATGCCGTACAGATCGCGTGCGTCCAGATCGAACTGAATCTCGGCGTCGGGGAGATATTCCTTGACGACGATGTTCACCGGCGCCGCGTCTTCCTCGGCCCCCGCCTGGGCGAGCGGTTCGTTCGGATCCAGGTAGACGCGCGGCACGTCGTCGTTCTCCACGCGGTAGAGCCATTGCTCCGTGAACGCGAGTTCGGGAGTCTGCCGATCGACCAGGCGAATGCGGTAGTATCCTTCTCCGGGGACCAGGGCCATGAAGCGTGCGGAGATGCGCGTGCCGGCGGAGTCGATTTCCATCGGGATCCGCCCGATCGCGCTCTGCGTGACGAAGGCGTTGGCCAGGAGTGCTTGAGGACTGGGCGCGAGCAGCGCGAGGACGGCGCCGACGCCCGTGGGGGAATCGACCTTGGGCGTGGGCGAGAGTTCCAAGATCGCTTCGCCGACCGGGCGCGTGGTCTCGGCTTGGTAGTGAATCACGGAGCCGAGCTTGACCTGCAGGACGCGGATCGCCGACTCGGGAGAGGGCAGGCCGAGGTAATCGGGGAGGTCGACTTCGATCTGCGTCGTGGCGATCTTGGGGGGGAGCATGAACTCCATGTCGTGCCATTTTCCAGGGGGCGCGGGGAATTGGCCGTCATTGCCGGTGAGCCGATAGCGGACTTTGCCCGGCTTGTCCTTGAGCATGATGTCGGCGATCTCGGCCTGGAATTCGAGGCCATTCTTGCTGCTGGCGAGTTTAAGAGGCCGATCGACGCGGGTCTGGAAGGTTTGCGTCTTGGGATCGAGCATCTGCAGTTCCAGGCGGAGCTTATCGGGTTTGATGCCGAGCACTTGCCCCTGGAGTTTGAAGGGGGTGCCCAGCGGCCAAATGGCGCGGGCGTTCTGGACTTCGATCGCGGTCCAGGTGTGATGTCCAAAGGGATCGGCCAGGCGCAGGAGCGCGGTGGGCGCCAGCGACCGGTTCTCGGCGAACAGATACGCCGCGACGCTGCCGTGCAAAAGCGCCAGGGCGGCGAGCGTGACGAAGAGCGGGTACGGCAGGATGCGACTAAAGTTGAGGGGCGTAGTTTGTTCAACGACTTTGCCGACGAGTTTCTGCCTGAATGCGGCGGCGGTCGGATCGCGTTCGGGATGTTCGATGAACTGCACGGTGCTGGCGAGCGAGTCGTTGAGTTCGGGGAATGCCTCTTCGACGCGCAGGGCCAGCGAGAGCGAATCGGTTCGGCGCGCGAGCGGTTCGAGGGCGAGCCAATAGACGAGCCAGGCGCTGACGCCCATGAGGCTCACGAGGTAAAACGCGCGAACGACGGGGGAGGTCTTGTTGTAGTAATCGAAGACGGATTCGGCGGTGATCGCGCAGGCGAGGAAGGCGACGAGAGCGAAAATCGCGGAGCCGAGCGTGACGAGCCGGTAGCGCCAGCGGAGTTTGGCAAGGCGAGCGAGCAAGTCGTTCATAGTCGGCGCTCCGGCGTTGCGGAAATTCAAATCACTAACCACAGAGACACAGAGAGCACAGAGGAATAGGGGAGCAAAAGACGGAGGAGAGCGTGTGTAGGGGTCGTACTCTTTACTTTCTCACTCCTCTTTGAGTTTTCTTCTCTGTGTCCTCTGTGACTCTGTGGTTAATCTTTCGAGCGTACAACTTCATTATAACATGTGCTTCATCTTGCGGAGCAGCCACAGCGACGTCAGCAGGAAAACGCCGTAACTGAACAGCATCCAGTGATTCCAGAGCAAGACCGGACGATGCGGGGTGTTGAGCGGCACGCGGAAGCCGGGCGGTAGTTTCTCCAGCAACGTATCCGCCGTTAAGATCGTGAAGAACTCGCCGCCGGTGTCGGCCGCGGCTTTCTCCAGCTCCTGCTTGTTCATGCGCAGATGATCCAGCTCGCCCGGCGGCACCACCACGATCGCCTCCGCCAGCGGGATGTCCTGGGCGCCGGAGAGGTCCGGCGTCGTCAGCTTGAAGCGGTACTTCCCTTCCTGCGTCCGATCGAAAGTCGCCTGGAACGTCCCCTTGATGTCGCTCGCCCGGGTCAGCTTGATTTCCTTGGGCTTTTGACCCTTGTCCTTGTCGCCGTCGAGCGGCAGGAACTCGACCTGGACCTTGACGTCGGGTTCTTCGCCCGGCTGTTTCTTGGGATCGCGCAAGAGGGGCGAGTTTTCCGGGAAGCTGACGGTCACCTGGATCGGCTCGTCCATGCGGTAGGGAGTTTGCTTGTCGAGACGCAGGAGCGTGCGGTTGCTAGGGCCCCGGCCCAGGTAGCGGAAGGTTTGTAGCCAAAACTGGTTGTAGTACTTTTCATCGGTGCGGAAACGCCAGCGCCAGGTCTCGTCGAAGCCGAAAAACATCGCCCGGCCCAGACCGTAGGAGTGATGGACGATGAGGGGGAGTCGCTGATCCTTGCCCGGATTGGGGGCGTCGGCCTTGGCAGTGGGGTGGAAGGCGAGGATCTCGGCACGGTCCTGGAGTTTGTAGCCGCGCGAGAAGAAGTACATGGGCGCGAACCGCTGCATGATGGAGGCGTTCTCGTTGTTGTTGGGCGTGAAGCGGAAGATCGGGTTCTGCCAGCCGGCGGGGCTGACGTCCAGGCGCAGCTTTTCCTCGCGGTTTTCGGGTTCCACGGGCTGCGCGAGCGGAATGATGGGGAGGACGTCTTCGAGAGGCGTCCCCTTGAAACTGTGGGGATTGAACTGAGAGCCGGCGATGAACAGTAGCCCGCCGCCCCCTTTCTCCCCTTTGCCCAACCCGCCGCGCACGAACGCCGCCAGGTTTTTCATGTTGTTGGGGGTCAACTCGGCCGGGCTCACGTCGCCCAGGACGACGACGTTGAACTTGGCGAGTTCGTCCAGGGTGCCGGGAAACGCGTTGTTCTCCAGGACGGTCTCGTCGATCTTGTCGAATTGCCGATCGGCGTCGAAGAGGACGACCTTCATCTCGAGCATGCGCTTTTTCGCCTCGCCCTTGGCTTCGGGCCGTTGCTGCTCCATCATGAATTTGAGGTAACGGAACTCGTATCTCGGCTGCCCCTCGACGTAGAGGACGCGGATGAGCTTGGTTTCGATGACGTCGATGGTCCGCTCGAGCCTGAGGTTGGTCGGCTTGATGCCGGGATCGTCCTTGTCGGCCTTGGGCTGCTCGACCTCAATGATGAAGTGCTTCTTGCCGACCTCCTTGGGGACGTGCTTCAGGACGAAGCGAACGGGATCCCCCTTGGGGTTGATCTTGACGCGGGTGCGCGTCAGCTCCTTCTCTTTGCCGTCCTTCTCGCGGATCTTGAGCAGGACGGGGACGTCGAGATCCTTGTAGCCTTTGCCGACGATGCGGGCCTCGAAGATCAGGAGATCGCCCACGAAGACCTCGTCGGCGACTTTGAGATCCTGGAGCTTGAGATCGCGGACGTCCTGTTCGTCGCCGATGCCGACGAAGAAGAGGGGGACGCGCTTGTCGCGAATGTAATCGCTGACGCTGGCGATGGTCTGGTCGCGGGTGGTGACGCCGTCGGTGAACATGATGACGCCGGCGAGCGACCCGCCGCGATATTGATCGACCGCCTGCACCAGCGCCGTTCCCAGTCGGCTTTCGCGCCCCTCGGCGCTCACGTTCCCGAGCGACTGGTTGACCTTCTCGATCAGCCCGGCGTCCGTGCCGTCGTTGATGTCGGCGAGCAGATCCTTGCTCACGTTCAGCTTAACGGCCCGGCCCTCGAGGTCGAGCTCGAAGACGTGGACCTTCATCTGCTTCTTGTGAACGAGGTACGCGAGCCAATCTTGATCCGAGTGCCGCAGAATCGCCTGCGCGAGCTGAAGGCGCGTCGGCTTCCAGCCGGGCTGATCGATCTGGTCGATCTGCTTCTGGTAGTACAGGACGCGTTTGGCGAGTTCCTGGGCTTCGCCGGCGAGCGCGGGGTTGCCGGGGGCGTTCTCCTGGGCGAAGCGCAGCTCCGCCTCCGTTTCGCGCAGCTTTTCGGGGAGGCGGGCCTTGACGAGATCGCGCATCTTGTCGCCCAGCGCCTTGGCCTTGTCGCGGGTCTTCTCGTCGCGGTAGGCGTCGGCTTCGCCCATGCTCTGCGACGTGTCCATGATGAGCACGAGATCGGGCCAGCCGAGCCGATTGAAACGCCAATCGAGCTGCGGCATCCACACGAACATCAGCAGGCACAAGAAGAGCATCGCCAGCACGGAGCAGAACAGACAGTAGAGCAGCGGCGCCCGCCGAGCTTCGAGCCGATACATGCCGAGAATGAGCACGATGCCGAAGAAGAAAAGCCCCGCCAACAAGAAGCCGTCGCGGCCCGGGCCCAGGAAGATCGTCTGCCGGCCCAGAGCCCATTCGGAACTCTCGCCCGACTCCGGGTCGGCAATGCCGAAGTTTTTCTCGATCCACGCCCGACCGTCCTCGGGCAAAAAGCTCAGGAACTTTCCCGTATTCTGTTCGTCCCACAACACCCAGCCGATCGGCAGCGCGACGACCACGGCCAGCACGACCGCGGCGACCGGCCAAAACCACTGCGTCGGCTGCGGTTGCACCGCTTCCGACGTCGTCGTGTGATGCCCGAACACGTATCCCAGCACCACCTCGAGAAACACCAGGAGCAGCACGAACCACAAGACGTACCGCGCGATCACCGGCCCCACCGGCGCCCGCTCCTCGATAATCATCGAGTTCTCGTTCTGCCGATAGATGATCTCGTCCAGGCTCTGCACGATCTGCAAGTCGAGCCCGCGCAGCAGCGTTTCGAGATCGGCTCGGGCCAGGCGGTAAAGATCGCTTTCGAGCCCTCGGCCATCCACCGGCGCCGTCGGCACGTTGAAGGCGTAGAGGTACTCGCGCGGCAAGTTCGCCAAACTCAGGCGGTAGATGCCGGAGCGGTCGGTGTCCGATGAACGAAAGACGTTGGTCTCGTCGAGATACTGCGTGCGCGACTTTTTGACTTCGCCGTCGGGGAGATACAGCACGGTGTCCATTTCGCCGCCGGCGCCGGGGAAGACGTCCTCGAGCGCGGTCCCGACCGTCCCCGCCTGATGACGCAGGAGCCCGGAGACGGCGAGACGCGTGATCTCCTGCATCATGGCCAGGTAGCTGCCGTTCTTTTCGATCGGGCCCGCGGGCCAATCCGACCAGTCGCGATTGAGCGCCGTCGTGATGAGGACCACCTTCCCCTTCATGGGCGGATTGGCCGGCACCGCTCGGCCGCGCACGCGCACCGGCTTCGTGCTGCTGCGCCCCGTCGGCGGGTTCCATTCCAGGATCGCCGGATCGCCCGTAGGCACTTTCTCGTCGAGCATCTCTCCCGGCACGCTCGGCTCGGGGATGAAACGCAGGATCTTGTGCACGTGCGTCTCGCGCGGCAACTTCACTTGCACGTACTTGTCGAAGAAGATCTGGGCGAGCCAGATGCGGTCGAGATCGTCGCGGAACGATCTGAGCGGGGCCACGCGGAACTCTTCGTCGCTTTCGGGATCGATGTAAAAGTGGTGCTTGTCGGGAGCCGAGATCTTGGCCTCGAACAGCGCGGGCAAGAGTCCCTGGCCGTCCTTGTAGAAGAGCGTGTTATATTCTTCGAGAGTGGTTGCGGAGCGATCGCCCATGGAGATGACGAGCCCGCCGCCGCGGCGCACGTGGGCCTCGAGTTTCTTGACAATCGCCTCGGACAGTTCCGGAATCTTCGAGCCCGGGTTGAGCGGGTCGGCGCGCTGGGCCGGGACGTCGACGAGGAAGATGCAGTCGTACTTCTCCCACTGATCCTCAGCCACGTCGGCGAGGCTGTTGACGGTAGTGGGCAGAATGCGGGCCAGGGCGCTCCCCTTTTCCATGGGATGCAAGGCGTTCTGCAGGAAGCGGGTCGCGCTGGTGAAGCTGTCCTTGTCGGTCCCCTGGCCGTTGACCAGGAGGACGGGGACGGGGTCGCGGACCTGGATGGCGAGGGAGCGGACGTTGTCCTCGGGGAGGCGGTCGGGCGACTGTTCGCCTTTCATGCTCTGCAGCTTAACCTGCACCGCGTAGCTGCCCGCTTGCGCGAACGTGAGGGCGATGCGGTGCGTGACCGACTGCATGCCGAGCAGATTGATCTCGATCGCCTTGCCGCTGGGATCCTTGGCCGGCGCCTCGATGAGCTGGAACGGCGCCCCCGAATTGGCGAGCGGCGCGGGCGCCTGCCCCACGACAAGCCGGGCCTGCTTGACGCCCATGCCGAAATACTGCACCGTGACCAGCAGCTCCGCACGGGCGCCGGCGATGACCACGGGATCCTGCAGCTCCAGATTCGTGACGGCGAGATTGTCGATGAAGCCCGGTTGATCCTTGCCCGCGGACGTCAAAATCGTCTCCGGAACGACATCTACGAAGATCACCTGGGCGCCGAGCTTCTGAATATCTTCGAGCCGCGGGCCCTTCCTGGGCTCGTCCTCACCGCCCTTGTCGGGCGAACTTTCGGCCGGCTTCCCCTGGTCCCAGGAGCTGCGCTGCAGGTCGGTGAAGACGTAGACGCTCTGATTCGGAAAACGCGGATGGAACTCGCCCAGCTTGGCGGCGATCATCGTGAGCGCCGTCGCCGACGACGTGTTGCCGTGACTCGCCTTGAGCGCGTTGATCTCGTCGCTCACCTTGTTGAAGTACGGCGACGGAGCGGCGGTGAGCCAGGTCGGGTTTTCCTTGAGCACGAGGATGCTGAAGAAGTCCCCCGGCAGCGCCTTCTTGACCTTGGCAAGCATGTGTTCCTTGGCCCGGTCGAAGAGCGTCTTGTCGTCATCGACGGCGACGTTCATGCTCAGCGACGCATCGACGACCAGCACGTGATGCGTTCGGCCAATCTTGGTCTGCAGTTTGCCAGCGCCGTCGGGCCAAATCGTCGCCCAGATGTTCTCCGCCCACGGCATCACCGCGGACATGGCAACTACCAGACCCAGCAGCATGAGAATGCGGATGAGGAGCAAGAGGAGCTGTTCGATGCGGAGGCGTTTGCTGTTTTGCTTCTGGGCCGCGAGCAGAAAACGCATGGCCGCCCAGTCGATGATGACGAAGCGGCGGCGATTGAGGAGATGGATGACGACGGGAATCGCGACCGCCCCGATTCCCAGGCCGGCCGCGACTTGCCAAATACCGAAAAAGGCGAAGAGACTCATGAAGGGTTTCCGCTCTTACCGCAAGGGGTCACTACTATTCTAGGCGTGCCAACCTCGCGTCACGGCGCCTTTTTCTCCTCGACCATCGGGCCCATGAACTGCAGAAACACGTCAACGATGTCCGCGACGAAGAAGTCGGCCAGCAGAAACTCCCCCGTCACCACGTCGCCAACCGGTTCCACCTTTGCGGTCTTTAGCACTTCCTCGAGTCGCTTCTTCCACATCGCATCCGGAATTTTTTGGACATCCTTGGCCTTCTCGGCATAATACGCGACCAACTCCTGGGCCTTTTCCGCATCGACAGCTTTAATCTTGAACTTGATCTCGATTCCCTTGGGCGTTTCGTGCAACGTGACGAACGTGCTGAGGGCGTCGGCGAACGCTTCCTTGTCCTTCTTGTCTTCGTCAGGCTTCAGATCGGATTCGTCGAGAATCTTCTTGCCGGGACCGACGCCCAGGACGATGTGCTTCTTCACATCGCCCGCTTCCTGGATGGCGGCATCCAGACCACCTGGCTCGGGGAGCTGATCGAGAACGGCGCGAACGACGTCGAGCTTGCCGAACAGAATGCCGGTTTTATCGTAAATGCAAATCCCCAGATCGTCTTTCTTAAAGAGCGACTTGCCCAAAACTTTCTCTTCGTCCGCAGTCATGTCCATGGCGATTTTGCGGGCGACGGCCTCGAGAGACTTCTTGCCGCGGATAAAGACGAATCCAGATTTGTTCTTATTGAAATCCTTGGTGCTCGTGGCGACCAGAAGAATGCGGTCGATGTCGCCCAGTTGCGGGGCTTCCTTGTCCTCGGGAACGAGTCCGTCGAGGATCGCCTTTAGCTTGTCGGCAGCCTTCTTGCCCCCCGGACCGGCGAGGAAATCGCCCACGCGGATTTGCAGGAACAGGGCCGCATCGCGCGGGATCAGGTCGAGTTCCGAAACTTCTTTCTTCTCGATTTTCACTTCCTTGACGTCCGGCGGCGGCGGGAGCGACGTCGCCGAGTCGCTCGCAGCCATGAACCTGAATACGTCGCCCACGTTCAGGCCGAGCTTTGCCTGGAGTTTGATTGCGTTCGCTTCGATCTCCGTCGTTGCCTGGTCGAGGATCTTGTCGAAACCCAGAAGCTTCTCAAACCCGGGCAAGGCGAGCGCAACTTCGCGAATCTCGATGAGGTTGTCGAGCTTTTGCTTGGCTTCGACAGCTTTCTCTTCGTCAGCGGTCTGAAAGCGGGCTTCGAGTTCCAACCCCGTTTCGCCCGTGTCGAACGTCAAGAACGACTGCTGAACTCGAGTCAGAAAACTGATCGCCGGCGGCGGGAACGCCTGCGCGACGGCCGCCATCTTCATCCCCGTTGGCGCCAGCACCGCGAACGGCTTCTTCGTGAGCGCCCACTCTGCCAGCAAATCTTTCAAGTCGCCTTCGGGTTCGGGCTTGCCGGCGAACTTGGTGACCAGCGTCGGATGACCCGCCAACACCACCTTTTCTTCGACTGCGCAGACGGCGAAACCGTCCTGCGAATAGATGGAAGGCATGTCGCCGCGCTTGGCCTCGTCGGGCATCGACTTCCTGGTTTTGACATGGGAGGAAACCACGTCGGCGGCAGGTTTCTTGGTCAGCAGGACAGCACCCCACTCCGGCGGCCCCGACATGGAGTGAAAAGCGAACAGCGTGATGCGTTCGATATCCTCGAATTCGAAACCGTACGCCTTTGCCTTGTCGATTAACGCGACTCGAGTTGCCTTGTCGAGCTTGACGGCAGGACTGGCGGCGAACTCGCCTAACTTCATCGTCACAACGACGCTGGCATCGCGCGGGACGTACTCCAAATCGAGATCGACGGCAGCCACAGGAGTGACCGGCGGCCTGGCTCCCGGTTCGGGGAGCTTGGCGGGAGGCGTTTCGCCCTTGCCAATCGCACCCATGATCCACTTGTCCAGCGGCAGTACGCCCATGATCCAGGCGCCGGCTACCCCGCCCAGGACGAGCATGACGCCGAACATCACGTAGAGCAACTTGCTCGATTTTTTCTTGGGCTTGGGGGTGGGCTTGAAATCGTCGGGTTCGTCGTCGTCATCGCGGGCGCTGGCGAGGGGCCTGCCGCCTTTCTTGGCGGGGGTCTTGGGTTTGAAGCTGAAGTTGTCGTCCTCGTCGTCGTCGTCCGGGGGGGGCGGCGGGGGCGCCTTTTTGGAGGGCTTGGCCGGCGGCGCGTTCATGAAGTTGAAGTCGTCGTCTTCCATGGGGGGCGGCGGCGCCTTGCGCACCGGCGCCGGGGGAATCGCCGGCGCAGGAGCGCCGCCGGGCACCTTGACCGGCTTTTGACAGGCGGGGCATTTGACCGCCTTGCCCGCGAGTTCCGCTTTCACCTGGAATTTTTTACCGCATCCGCAGCTGAGAACGATCGGCTTGGCGGCGGCGGAAGGGGGGGGCGGCGGCGGCGCTTCCGCCGGCTCCTCGAGCGCGGGGACCGACAGCACGGTGGCGCAGCCCGGGCACTTGATCTTCTTGCCGGCCGATTCATCTTTGGCCTTGAGTTGTTTGCCGCACGTATGGCAGCTGAGCGCGATCGGCATAAACGGGAACTCCCTGATTTGGCTTTCCGGCGACGCGGCTGGATGGGGCCGGCTTGCAGCTTTATTCTACCTGCCGACAATTCTAACGGGAACGTCTGCGAAAATCTCCTCAAAAATAGGGCGGGTTTTCCGCAGCCGAAATAATCCGCAAATTCGTTAAAGTCCGCGCCGCGACGTGCCGATAAACGAGGGTGGGATACTCTCGCCCCGAGGGATCGACATCCATGAATCGCTGGTTTCATCTCGGAATCTTGCTGCTGCCCGCCTTGCTTTGCTCGTGCGCCTGGTTTCCCGCGCCGCTGGAATCCTCCCTGATTAGCAAGAACCCCTCGATCCCCGCGCTGGCGCGCGATCTCGACGTGCTCCAGGCCCACGTCGAAACTCACGGCAGCGTCGTCATTCAGCAGCCTTCCGTCTGGGGCAAAGCGCGACTCACGCAGTATCGCGAAGAGTTCGAAGCGGAGTTGACCAAGGATTTCGACAAGTTCGAGGAATCGCTGCAGGGCCGAATCGTCCGCCAGGATCAAGCGCTCGTGGGCAGTACCACGACGATCCAGGCGTCGCTGCTGCCGCCGATTCCGCTTCCCGCCGCGCCGCCGAGCGATGGACTCACGCTCGACAAAGGGCGCGTCGTCCCCGCGCCAATCTTCCTGGAAGGCAAAGGCGCGATCGGCCTGGAGAGCACGGTTGTCCTGGAGCAGAAAGCTCGGTACCTGAATTATCTGAATCAAATTCGCCGAACCAACGAAGGCGACGACACCGCCGATTCGCCCGGCTATTCGCTGAACCTGATGCGGATTCCGGTGTCGGTGCTCCCCGGGACCGCGACGCAGGCGGGGCACGGCGCCGAGGTGACGCTCACGCTTGAGCCGATGCTGGGGCCGGAACTTTTGCCGACGACGTTTCGCAATCTCGTCATTAACGACCTCGCGGACCAGATCAGCTTGCCGCTCGTGACCTTCCTGAACGACCCGACGCAGGTGAGCCAATTTCTGAACGAGCGTACGCGATTTCTCGTACGATACCTGGCGGAGCATCCGCAAGCGGAAGATCGGCACATCGAAGAGGCGTGGAAGCGCCAGTGCGGCGCGAAGCCACACGAATGGATCGCACCCAAGCCGACGCCCGTGCCGAATTCGCAGACGTTCCAGCCGGGCGTCGCGATCGTCAACTTCGCCCAGCCGGGCCAGGCCATCGATCCCACGCTGATGAATCGCCAGGTCTACGTGACCATGTGCGATCAGCTCCAGCACCTCTCCGGTATGGCCCGGCCCACGCCGATGTTGTCGTACAGTAAAAATCGTAACGGCCGACAGCCGTTCCCGCGTTCGCAGCTCTTCGATGTTTACGGCAGCGACTTTCCGTTCTTCATCGCCTACGAAGCGAACATGTCGCTCCGGCGCCGAATCGCCCCGGGGAACTTGCTGCATCTTTCCGAATTGCAGGCGTACCTCCGCGAAGAGTTGGCCGGGGCGTACAAGTTTCTCAGCAACGAGCGGACCCAGCATCTCTGGACTTTCTGCACCAAAGAACTGGCCACCGCGATCGTGGCCCGGCAAAAGGACGACGTCAAGAAGCTGCGCGACCAGTTTCGCGCCGCCGTCCATCAGATCAGCGGCATGGAGGATTTGACCGCGGCGCTCGCCTGGGCGATCCTCGTCGACGCGGCCCTGCTCAACGAGCATCTCGTGCAAGACATCCGCGAAACCGCCGCCAACAAGCAACATCCGCTGGCCTCGGCCTGGCAGCCGTACTACCTGCCGAACCCGCCTGCCGAGGCGCGGGCCGCGTTTCAGCAGTACGTCCGCTCGCGCTGGCCAGTCTACGTCTTCGCCCTGGATCCAGTGACGCAGGATCAGAACGTCGCCGACTCGTTCGCACGCCGGCAAGAAACCCAGCTCGCGCTCGCAGCCGCCCTCGCCAACGGTCCGGTGAGCGCCAAAAATTTTACCCAACTCGCCCGGCAGCTCGACGCCGACGTCGACACCGTCGCTATCCACCGCACCGCCGTCGGCTTCTCGCACGGCGAGAACCATTTCGGCTGGCGCTTCTACCCGCGCACGCAGACGCCCGAGGTCCGCAGTCACGGGCATGCCTGGTTCAGCACGCCCTCCCGTGCTGACGAGTTGCGTCAAACCAAACTCGAGCCCGGCATCCGCGATTGCGTCGCCCTGGTCCTCATGCCCGCGTTCGTGCCGACCATGGAGTGCCGGGTGACGTCGAGCTGGTTCGACCTCGCCGACCCGCGCAAACATTCCCCCGACCGCGTCACCAGCATGTCCCTCAGCAAGGCGGTGCACACGATCCAGACGCTCGGCCCCGCCGTCCCCGGCGCCGAATGTTACCGCCCCGGCGACTTCGGCCTCCTGCTCAGCAAGGCCCAGCAGCTCTCCGCCCGACTACCGATGCAGAATCATCAGGTACAAGTTCCGTACGAAAATACTCTTGGCGGGTTCGAGATGTTCAGCAACGGCGTCACCGATCTGGCCCCGGAACTGGTCGGCTGGTACGGCGGCCCCGGCGTCATGCTGTCGCAGCCGACCACGCTCTTCCTGGCCGGCGACCACTTCCGCGTCAAAAACACCCGCCTCAGCATCGGCGGCCTGACCATCGATCCCTCCCAGCAAAAAATGCTGAGCCGGCAGATTCTTCAAGTCACCATCCCCAAGGGATGCCAGATCGTGCTCGACGAAAAGGGAAGACGCATGGTCGCAGCGTACGTGGCGACTCCCTACGGCGTGACGCAGCCGCTCTTGCTGCCGATCGTTGACTAGCGTTCGCGGTCAATCTGAATTTTTCTGTTTCCCCGTTCCAGGAAACAAGCGATAATGCGACCCTCGGGCTCACCCTCCAGGGAACTACCATGTTCAACATCGGAAACGCAGCGTCGAAACATTGCCAGGGCGTGACCCGGCGAGCCATCTTACAGGTCGGCGGACTCGGCGCCATCGGCCTGACGCTCGCCGACGCGTTCGCCGCCAGGGCGAGCAGCGGCGCCCCGACGCGCGAACGCTCTTGCATCTTCATCTTCCTGAGCGGCGGGCCAAGCCACTTCGAAACCTTCGATCCCAAGCCGTCGGCTCCCTCCGATATCCGCGGCCCCTACGGCGTCATTCCCACGCGCGTCCCCGGAATTCAGATCAGCGAACTGTTGCCGCAGGTCGCACGGCACATGGACAAGTGCAGCCTGATTCGGTCCATGACCAGTGCCGATGGAGCCCACTCCGGCGCCTTTCTCCTCTCCGGCGGAACCCGCGGCGCCGCTTCCATGGGTGCCGTCCTGCAGCGACTCGGCGGCGCCGGGAGCGCCGGCGTGCCGCCCTTCGTCCATGTCGGCCCGACGGGCTATCTTCCCGGAGCGGGAAATCTGGGGACGGCGTTCAGTCCGTTTCTCGTCGCGCATCCGACGCGCCAAGTGCAGCTCCCCGAGTTCACGCTGTCGGCGACCGTCTCCGCACAGCGTTTTCAAAGCCGACGCGATTTGCTCGGGGCCGTCGATCAAACCCGCGCCGCCTGGCAGTCCAACGCCGCCGTCGGCGAGATGGACAACAATTTTCGCCGCGCCGCCGACCTGCTCACTTCCGATCGCGTTCGCTCCGCGTTTGACGTCAGCCTCGAACCGCCGGAACTGCGGGCTCGGTACGGCGGCAACATTTTCGGCCAATCGTGCTTGCTGGCACGTCGGCTCGCGGAAGCGGGGACTCGTTTCATTCAAGTCAACTGGTACGGCGAGCCCGCCTGGCACGGGTGGGACGTCCACGGCGCCGACCTTCCCGGGCTCGGACGCATGGAAAGTCCCTTGTGCCCCCGGCTAGATCAAGGGCTTTCGTCGCTGCTCGAGGATCTTCATCAGCGAGGACTTCTGGACAGCACGCTGGTTGTCGTCACGGGGGAGTTCGGCCGGACGCCTCGCATCAATCAATATGGCGGACGCGATCACTGGCCTCAATGCTTCTCGGTATTGCTGGCGGGCGGCGGCGTCCCGGGGGGATTGGTGGTCGGCGCGAGCGACAATCAGGGGGGCTACCCAGCTTTTCGTCCCGTCCAGGTTCCCGAGTTGGCGGCGACCATTTATCGACTCATGGGAATCAACACCAATACCGACCTGCGCATCCGCCCCTTCATCGGCGAAGCGGCGCCGATGCCCGAACTCATTTGATGGGGCGGCCATGAAACGATCTCTGCTCGGCTCCCTGGCCTTGGCTCTAACCGCGCTGCCGTTTCTGCATGCTCAGAATCCGGCGCCGACGAAGCTGCTCCTGGCTTTTTCTTCGTACAAGGAGCGTTCCAAGCATCCCACGATCTTCTTCTACGAACACGACGGCGTCAGCAACGGCAAGATCGTCGGCTCGGTCGGATTGCCGCGCGGCGCCGACGCCTCGGCCCGACCTTCGCTTTCCCACGATGGCCGATTCTGCTTCTTTACGTTCGAAGTCGAGAACAAGACCTCGAAGGTGGTGTGTTGGGATCGCACGGAGAACAAGAGCGTCGATTTGCCGGAGATCAACGAATCAAAGAACGCCATCCTGGGGCCTTCCGTCTCCGGCGACGGCAACCTCGTCGCGTTCTACGCCTGGAATCGCCCCGGCGGCCCGGGGCCGGGATACCATGTCTTCCTTCTGGATCGCTCGGCCAAAAAGCTTCTCGATTTGCCGGGCCTCAACAGTCAATCGTTCGACGATCGCGTGCCGAATCTCAGCAGCACCGGGCGTTTCCTGGCGTTCGCCTCCAACCGCAAGGGGGGCCTTGGCTTGACCGATCTGTATCTCTACGACCGCGAGGCGAGCAAGCTGATCGACGTTCCGGGCCTGAACTCGACGTTCACGGAACTAGAGCCCGCGCTGAGCGCCGACGGCAATCTGATCGCCTTCTCTTCCGAGAGAGCCGAGGGAGCGGGGGGCCGCGACATTTATCTTTTCGATCGCAAACAGAACAAGATGTTGCCGCTGCCGGGTCTGAATCGCGAAGGGCACGAAGTTTCGCCGTCGCTCAGCGCTGACGGGCGTTACCTCGTCTTTGTCGCGGAACGACTCGACGGCGAAGGCGACCGGGACGTCTATCTTTTCGATCGCGAGAAAGGGCAACTGCTACCGACTCCGGGCCTGAACTCGAAGGCGGAAGATTTCGATCCGTGCGTGATCGTCCTGAAGTCGACGGAATAGAAGCACACGAGCGCGAATTCGGTTGCTCAGCCCTGGAAGTATTCCGCTCGCATCTCCTTCAAGAACTCCACCGACCGCGCCAGTTCGTCCAGGCCGTTGACGCCGTCCTCCACCGAAATCCAGCCGCTGTACCCGACGCTGGCGAGGATGCGGAAGATCGCGTCGTAATCGTTCAGGCCCTTGCCGGTCTCGCCGTGCTTCAGCTTGTCCGAGTAGCCAACGCTGCCGTCGGCGGTGCGTAAGTCTTCGAGACGCGCCCCCGGCACGAGATACCGGTCCGACGCGTGCATCGTCACCACGCGCGTCTTGACCTTTTCCAGAAACGCCACGGGGTCGAAGCCGCCTACCGTCGCATTGGACGGATCGTACTGCACGCCGAAATGAGGCGAGTCGATCTGGCCGATGATCTCGAGGAAGATGTCCTCCGGCTGTGCGAACTCGGGGTACTGCCAGTTGCCGTCTTTGTAGTGATTCTCCATGCACAGCACGACGTCGTGTGCCTCGGCATAGTCGAGCGATTGGTGAAGGCCGTGGACGGTGCGCTCGATCCCCTCGCGGCGCGTCATGCCGGGAAAGCGTTGGCCGCTGAGCGTGCGGCAATGGCGGATGCCGAGCGCGACGCACAGGTCGATCGCGGCTTTCTGGCGCTCGACTTGCCGCTGACGTTCGTCCGGATCGGGATGCGTGAAGTCGGGCGAGAAGCAGAGCATCGACGACTTCTGCCCGGTTTCGTCCAGGAGTTGACGGACGGGTTGGACGCCCGCATGGAAGAAGCCGTCATAATGTTCGACGCCTTCGCCGCCGAGACTCGGCGCCTGCCGGAGCCAGTCGAGATAGTTCATGGAGCCGCGGCAGAGTTCGTCGAAGTAGCACTTGGGGAAAACGCTGATTCGCGGCCAGGCTCGTTTTTCGTTCATGAAACCCTCTTGCAATCGGTCGGTCGTCAGAGCATGATGGTGTATCTTACGAGGCGAACCATGCATCCGACGCGGCGCGGTTTTATGAATCAGATGGGCCTGGGCTTTTCCAGCCTGGCCCTGGATGCGATGCTGCACGCGGATGAAGCCCACTCGCCTCCCGACGGCCGGCCGCACCACGCTCCCAAGGCGAAGGCGGTCCTCTGGATTTTCCTTTCCGGCGGATACAGCCACCTCGAAACCTTCGACCCCAAGCCCGCCCTCACGCGCTACGCCGGCAAGACGTTTCAGGAGACGCCGTTCCCCAATCCGCTGACGTCGCCGCTCCACGCGCGGCGTTCGCGCTCCGTCATCGCCGACGACATTAACATTCGCGACACCTATTCCATCGTCTACCCGACGCAGATTGGGTTCAAGAAGCATGGGCAAAGCGGCATCGAAATCAGCGACTGGTTTCCCCACCTCGCCCGCCGGGTCGACGACTTGTGTTTCGTCCGCAACATGTACACGACCGACAACGACCACGCGGCCGAGAATCAGATGCACACGGGCCGACATCGGCTCGACGAAGTCCAACCCAGCGTCGGCGCCTGGGTTCACTATGGCCTCGGTCGGCTCAGCGACAATTTGCCCCAGTTCCTCGTCCTGGGCGGACCGACGCGGGCGGACACCGCGATGTCGCTCGGCTCGCAGTATCTCGGCCCGCAACACGCCGGCGTGCCGCTCGCGCTCGATCCCACCAACCCGCTCCCCAACGGTCGTCGCAGTCCGGACGTCCTCGCAGAGGAGCAGGCCAACGAGTTCGGACTCATCGGCCGACTCAACGAACTCGCCGCCGTCAATGCTCCCGAAGATCAGAACTTGCGGGCGCGCATCGAGGCGTACCAGCTCGCGTATCGCATGCAGACAGCCGTCCCCGAGGCGCTTAACCTGCCCGGCGAAACCGAGGCGACGCGCCGCATGTACGGCATCGACCAGCCCGCGACCCATGTGGCCGGCGAACGTCTGCTCGCGGCTCGAAGGCTCATCGAGCGCGGCGTGCGTTTCGTGCAGGTCTACCCGAACTCGTACGGCAGCTGGGATTCGCATCGCAACCTGCGCGGCAACCACGCCCTCATGGCTGGCGCCGTCGACAAGCCGGTCGCGGGCCTCATGGAAGACCTGAAACGCCGAGGATTGCTCGACGACGTCACGGTGGTCTTCTGCACGGAGTTCGGCCGCACGCCGGGATTGGAGCAGCGTTCCGGCGGACGCGACGGCCGCGACCATCATCCGCACGGGTTCACCGTCTGGCTCGCCGGCGCCGGCATCAAGCGCGGCCACGTCCACGGCGAAACCGACGAGTTAGGATTCCATGCCCAGGATCCCGCCCATTACGTCACCGACCTCCACGCCACCGTGCTCCACCTGTTGGGCCTCGACCCGCGCCGCCTCGAAGTCCCTGGCCGACGCCGGCTCGCGATCGACTTCGGTCAGCCGATTTTGGATATCTTGACATAAGACGTGGGGCACGTTTTTAACGTGCCGCGAGAGAACCCGGCACGTTTAAAACGTGCCCCACGACCAGCCCTCCCGCCTTCCCTTTCCCTTTTCTCACGAGGTACTCGCATGCGTCGCTTCACGCTCCTTCAACTCACTTTCGGCCTGATGATCGCCGTTCCGCTCGCGCACAACGTCGCCGGCGAAAAAGAGGCCGGTTTCGAGCCGATCTTCAACGGTAAGAACTTCGACGGCTGGCGAGGGAAGAAAGACAAGGATTCCCTCGATGGCAAAACCGAAGCCTACAAGGGACGCTTCAAAATCGCCGACGGCGTCATCACCATCGATCCGGCCGTCAAGGGAGACGCCTACATCGAAACCGCCAAGGAGTTCGACAAGGACGTCACCATCAAGCTCGACATCAAGCCGGGCGCCGGCTGCAACAACGACTTCTTCCTGCGCGGCACCAAGTTCGACATCGTCGCGAAGCAGCTCAAGAGCCTCAAGGACAACGAATGGAACACGCTGGAGATCATCGTCACGGGCGACAAAATCGAGCACAAGATCAACGGCGAATCGGCTCGTAAGTCGGACGCGAAGTCCAAAAGCAGCACGTTCGTGATTCGGGCCGAGTTCGGCACGATGCAGATCAAAAACATTCGCGTCAAGTAACGCATTCTTCATTCGTTTAGCGCTCGGACGCCTGCGAGCGCTAAACGGGATATTCGGAGTTCGAACATGCCGCGTTTTGCCGTTTGGATGACGTTTCTGTGGGCCGCCGCCGCGTTCGCCGACGGACCCGACGACCTTACTTTCAAGGTCGAATCGAACCTGAAGGCGGCGGTTTGCAAGATCGACATCTCGCCCCCAGACGGCACGCCCGTCACCGGACACATTCGCCCCACAAAAGGCTTTCGCGATCGGCTGCACGCGACGATCTTGTTGCTCGACGATGGCCGAACCAGGGCGGCGATCGTGACGCACGATTTGATCGCGTGCAGCGCGGGCGTCGTCGAAGGTTTCCGCGACGCCGTCCACGAGGGCGCCGGCATCCCGCGCGAGCATATCCTGGTCGCCGCGTCGCACGCCCATTCGGGGCCCAAGTGGGAAGCCCAACCCGCCTGGAATCGCGAGGTCGTCAAGAAGGTGACGGACGCCGTCAAAGTCGCTATCGGCGAATATCGACCCGTCTCGATCGGCTACGGCGAAGAGCGAGTCGACTTCAATATCAATCGCCGCATGATGGTCGAGGGCCGCGCCGTCGTACGGCTCAACCCGGACGGCCCGTGCGACAAACGCGTCAAGGTGCTGCGCTTCGACGACGGTCTGAGTCTGGATCCGCTGGCGGTGGTGATGCACGCAGTCTGCCATCCGTGCGTGCTGACGTGGGGCGACAAGTTTTCGCCGCCGTACCCCGACGGCTATCCGCGCATGAGCGCCGACTTCCCCGGCGAAGCCAAGAATTTCATCGAGAAAGCCTACGCCGGCCGGACCAAGGCGTTGTTCTTACAAGGCTGTGCCGGCGACATTCGTCCGAATCTCCCCGGCTTCCCCTACCGCTGCGGCGACGAGGCCGACATGCGCTGGATTGGCCGAGGGCTCGGTTGCGCCGTGCTGAAAGCCTCCGACAAGAGCGCCATTCGCGAGGAACGCATCAAACGGCCGACCATTTATCCGATCAAGTGCTTCACTCAGATCGTCGAACTCCCCGCTCTCAAAGAAGGCAAGACGGTGAAGTGCGAACTCCAGTCGCTGAAGATCGGGCCCTACTTGTTTCTGACGCTGCCCGGCGAGCCGATGGTCGAATACGGCTTCCGCATCGAGAAAGCAGTCGCGGATCGGGCCATACCGATCGTCGTCGGTTACGCGAACGGCAACCTCGGCTACATCTGCACCGCACAGGCGCACAAGGAGGGGGGCTACGAGCCGATGTATTCCGCGTCGGGACCGGGAGCGGAGGAGATCCTGGTGCGGGAATCGTTACGGCTCGCCGACCGCGCGATTGCCGACGTCTTCGAGAACTTCGCCCCCGTCAAACCGAAGCGGCCGTGAGCGCGGCTCGAGTTTGCACTGCATAAGGCGAGCGGTCGGGTCAGTGCACCGTGCCAGCACCAGCAGTCCTCGCAGCCTCTGCTCACAGATCAAAAGGGGAACGACATTGAGGTGGAAAAACGTTCCCCACACGTTCCCAATCCCTTTCTGTCCTGTTTCACTTTCCACTGCCCCACGGAAAATTTGGTTCCCATTCATGACCACACTGGTTACAACGAACCTGCAAAATATGACTTTCTACGATGCTCGCTTCCGAATACATTATGGTGTAAACCGGTTTTTTACTGAACTTGCATTTTGGGCATCGTCGCCGTCTGTGCCAAATCCACAAGAACCAAAGCGAAGTAATTACGAAAAGTAACACACCCATTACGACCGCGAACTTAATCAGATCTTGTTGTTCCATACGCTTAATCCGGTATTTCCCAGACACATCGGTTTCCTAGACGTTGCTTCCCTCTTCACACCGCATTCAATTCCGCGCAACTTCCTTCCGCAGCGAACGACTGCGTTCACTTGCCGGGTCGGCTGCAAGGAACGGGATGTCTCGAAAAACCTTAGTGCCGGCCCAGTCAAGTGCAACGTCGTGGTTCGGCCGGACAACTTATTTCTTGGGCTTCATTACCCAAGGTCCGGTCGATGCCCAATTCTCGCGCCCCTTGTTTTTCTCTTCGACGGTTGCGAATGTCAACTTGCCGTCTTGGTATTTCCATTTGTATTTGCCCGACTTGAACTCCCCTTTGCCGGCTGCTGGGCCACCTTCGTCAGTGAAAATGATCTCGTCCTTCGTTACGGAATAGGTTCCCTGAAGAAGCTCGTATTTGTCTAGGTTGAATGCGAAACTCCCATCCGCGTTGAGGTGAAGGAACGCAGCGAGGCCCCCACGAGGTGCCGTGAATACCCCTTTCGGGAATTCCGTGCCTTTCTGGGCGGCAGCATCCGACAGCGCAAACGTTATGAGAACGAGCGGTGCGCAGATGGCGAGAACCCGTTTCATTAATTGCTCCTTTCGCGCGAGATTCGAGGCCGAACGACCAGCTCAGCAGCGGCGGGGGCCGAGTGAGCTATGAGTCACGGAAAGCCTATTTGCCCCCGCCGGCGGCTGCAGCGCCTGGATACTTCTTATGTCCCCGGGGTTGATGGGCCGGCCGGCTCAAGGGTACAACGAACGCAGCCGAGGCTGGGTTCCGCGTGGAAGTTTCAGAGGGCGACGTAGGCCCTCAACCACGATGCGGGCTCGACTCGGCCCATCA
>JBBQPM010000098.1:0-25650 GCA_038217425.1 Gemmatales bacterium | reverse complement strand
TTTCCGGCGCCGCAAGCCGCTCCCTGGCGGTCGCGGCTCTTAAGGCAATCCCGGTCGCGGAGTAGGTTACATGACGACACGCGGCGTTCACTGGCACGAAGGCATGTTCCTTTGGCCCCAGCAACTGCAGGCGGCGGAGCGGTTCTACCTGAGCCAGCTCGAGCGCCAGCACCGCTGGGACGTCCATCACAACTGGGGCCTGCGCCTGCTCGTCTGGGACGAAGCCGCCCTCGTCAACCATCGCTTCGCAGTTAAAGAGCTTCTCGCTCGCATGAAGGACGGCACGCCCATCGCCGTCCCCGACGACGGTCCGCTCAGTCCCCTCGACGTCACCGAAGCCCTGACGCGTGGCGAGACCACCGTCTATCTCGCCTTGCCCAAGATTCAGCCGCATCAGCCCAATGTCGGCGAGCGTCAGGCCAAACCGACCGGCGACGAACCGGAACGGCGTTACTTCCTCGAGACGCAGGATCTCGAGGACGAGAACACCGGAACCGACGCCGTGCCGATCCCGGTCCGCTTCTACAACGCCAAGCTTTTGACGTCGAGTCAGGACCTCTCCGGTTACGAAACCATCCCGATCGCCCGACTGACCAAGGCCGCGGCCGAGACGCCTCCCAAGCTCGACGAGACGTACATCCCGCCGATCTTGTCGTGCGATGCGTGGAAGCCGCTCTACGCGGGGATCCTGCAGGCGCTCTACGACCGCCTGGGGCGCAAGATGGATCTCATCAGCAAACAGATCGCCTCGCGGAACATCTCGTTCGACACGCACAACGCCGGGGATGGGCTGCTCCTCAGCCAGCTCCACAGCCTGAACCGTGCGTACGCCGCGCTGGCGAGTTTGGTGTTCGCGGAGGGGGTGCATCCGCTCGAAGGGTACACGGAGTTGTGCCGAATCGCGGGGCAACTCGCGGTCTTCTCGGGCGAGAAGCGGGCGCCCACGTTGCCGCAGTACGATCACGACGATCTGGGGGGCTGTTTCTACCGCGTCAAACAATACATCGATAGCATCGACATCAGCGAGCCGAGCTACGAGGAGCGTCCCTTCGTGGGCAAAGGGCCGCGAATTCAGGTCGCGCTGGAGCCCAAGTGGCTCGAGCCGATCTGGCAGATGTTCGTCGGCGTGCAGAGCGATCTGACGGCGGAAGAGTGCGTGCGGGTGCTGACCCGGCAAGGCCCGCTCGATATGAAGATCGGCAGCGCCACAAACGTCGACGCCATCTACGACCGTGGCAGCCAGGGCCTGGAGTTCACGGCCTGCCAGAAGCCGCCGCGGGCGCTGCCGAGCGCTCCGGGATTGGTCTACTTTCAGATCAACCGCCTGGCCCAGCAGGAAGAGTGGAACAACGTGCAGAAGTCGCTCTCCTTGGCGATTCGTCTGAACCAGTTCCGCGTGGTCGGCTCCATCGAGGGATTGCAGAAGATCACCATCCGCGCCGGCGGCGACACCAGGTCGATGCAGTTCACGCTGTTCACGGTCACCGGGGAGTAAACGCCCAGCATGCGCGACGATCTTGCCAACATCGTGTACCCCATCTTCGGCTACGGCCTGAAGCTCAAAGAGTCCCTCGCCACCGGCATGGCGCCCGACTTCGCCACCGCCCGCAAGGAGTTGATCGCCCTCCTGCAGATCGCCGCCACCGGGCAGCGCCTCGCCGACACGCCCAGCGCCGCCGGCACCTTGATGACGTCGTCGCGCTCCTCGAGCGACACCGCGTTCCTGGGCGTGCGCTATCCGCTGGTCTGCTGGCTCGACGAGATCTTCTGTCTCGATTCGTCGTGGAAAGCGGAATGGACCGAGAATATTCTGGAGCACAGCCTCTTCGGCAGCCGCGACCGCGCCTGGAAGTTTTGGGAGCAGGCGAAAAAGGCCGAGGGGCACGCCGGCGGTGATTCGCTTGAGGTCTTTTACCTGGCCGTGATGCTCGGCTTCCGCGGCGACTACGAAGGGCATCCCGAGAAGCTCCGTTCGTGGTGCGAGTCCGCCAAGGCGCTCGTCGACAAGGGTCAACCCAAAGAATGGAAGGGCCCGGTCGAGGCGCAAGCGCGAACGCACGTGCCGCCGCTCACGGGGGCGCGGAAGCTGCAAAAGATGCTGCTGGTCTGGGGCCTGGGCTTGTTGGTGTTGATCCCGGCCGCGATGTTCTTGTTGTTTCATTCGATGCGATAATTCCTTGGAGCCCGCAGCGCAAGCAAGGGTCGGCCACGCGAACCCTTGCTTGCGTTGCGGGCTCCCAATCGGGAGACTCCATGCTTGGATTTGCCATCGTCGGCTGCGGGATGATCGCGCGCTTCCACGCTCGGGCCCTTGCCGACGTCCCCGGTACGAAACTCTGCGCCGTCGTCAGCCGTTCCGAGGCCAACGCCCGTAAGATGATCGACGAACTCGGCGTCCCGTGCGACACCGCCACCGATCTCAATACCGTCCTGCGGCGCAAAGACGTCGACGTCGTCATCATCACGACGCCGTCGGGCGCCCACATGGAGCCCGCAGTCGCCGCGGCCAAGGCGGGCAAACACGTCGTCGTCGAGAAGCCGCTCGAGATCACGCTCGACCGCTGCGACAGGATCATCGAAGCCTGCGACCAGAACAAAGTCTTACTCTGCACGATCTTCCCGAGCCGCTTCGGCGACGCCAACGGCGAACTCAAGAAAGCCATTGACGCGGGCCGATTCGGCAAACTCACCCTCGGCGAAACCTCCTGCAAATGGTGGCGTTCGCAAGCCTACTACGACGACGGCGGTTGGAAGGGAACGCAGGCCCTCGACGGCGGCGGCGCCCTCATGAATCAGGCCATCCACCAGGTCGATCTCCTCCTCTACATGATGGGCCCGGTCCGCTCCATCCAGGGCTTCACCGCCATGCTCGCCCACGAACGCATCGAAGTCGAGGACACCGCCGTCTCCGCGATTCGGTTCAAGTCGGGCGCGTTGGGCGTGATTCAAGCGACGACGAGCGTTTGGCCCGGCCTGCCCAAGTCGATCGGCATCCACGGCGACAAGGGTTCCGTCGTCATCGATCAGGACGATCTGGTCCGCTGGGAGTTCAACCCCGAGCAGGCGGAGGACAAGCTGCTGCGAGCGAAGTTCGCGGTAAAGACCGGCGCCTCGGGCGGCTCGAGCAACCCCGCCGCGATTTCGCACGAGGGCCACGCCCGCCAACTCGCGGACTTTGTCGCGGCGATCACGACGGGCAAGAAGCCGCTGGTGGACGGCAAGGAGGGCCGGCAGGCAGTGGAGGTGATTCTCGGCATTTACCAGGCGAACGCGACCGGCAAAGTGGTGGAGTTGGATTAGGCTATCCATAGCGTTTTGATTTCGATAGGAGCACCGCAAAGTCACAAAGTCAGATAGCTATGATTTATTGTGGTACATCTGCCGGTAGTATGTTCGCGAGGAAACCATCGTGGCAACAGATCAAAAGACGACTTTGCCGTGTCCGGCCTGTACGAAGCTTGTCCGCGCCCCCCTCAATCGAGGATCACTCAAGCTTACTTGCCCGCATTGTCGGCATATTTGGACTTGGCAGCCGCCGGATCCAAATCATAGTTCTGGCAGCGCATTCGACTACTACGATCTGTTGCAGGTGGCATCGCATGCTTGCCCCGAAGTAATCAATGCGGCCTACGGACGGCTTGCGATGAAATATCATCCGGACCGGAATAACGGCGATCCGGAAGCTGAACGAATGATGAAGCGACTGAATGAAGCAAAAGAAGTTTTGCTTAACCCTCTCAAAAGGGCGGAATTCGATCGAAGCAGAGTCAGCCACGGCCCCGACAAAGCAAATGGAGCGGGTGTACCGTCGACTGAATGGTCACTTCCAAGAGACATATTGGGACATACCGGCAACCCGGTTCCCCCCGAACTAGATTTTTTTGTTTCTTCGCCGCCTGAAATCGGCCCGCTGATTAGCGCTCATTCTACGCTTCGACATGGCCAGCCACCAAACAGAACAGGCGACCGATTCTGGAGCGCATTTGGCACAGCATTTTTAGGATGGATCGCGGGGATAATGGTTAATGGCGTCTTTAGCGTTAACTCGGATTTTTGGGGCGTGATTTGGATCCTCGGGCTTCCAACAGCTGGCTTTATATGGACTTGGACATCAACTAAAGTTAGGCATACATGTAGTTACATTGGCGCCAATGGCGCGGCCCGATTCTGCGCGGAAAATGTTCGAGAGAATATCGTTTTCGGCGAGGTTTTACATTTTTCCTCCGCTACGCACTTTGTTCCGAACATCCTACATCGAAAAGAATACGGAACTTATGCCCAGACCGCTTATAGTATGGTGTGGTACGACTCCAACAGACAACCGATATTTTGTATCGAGGGCGAACATCGTTATCAAGACAATCTTCCGCCGATCGACGATGACTATCACTACGCTGTTGCTGCAGCCACGGCATGGGAAGGATTTGCAAGCCGCTCCCGAGCCTGAGCTTGGCTAAAGTTGCGATTCGGCCAACGCATCGAGAATGTTGCCGGTTGGGAAGATCATGCAGTTTGGCCGTCGAGGACGAACACAAGAAGCCGTTTGACGAACCTCAAGCCAAACGCAACAAGGTACCTCAGCGTCCTTCCGCAGGAACGAGTAAAATCCGCGTATCGAAAGTCGATCGGCATCCACGGCGACAAGGGCTCCGTGGTCATCGATCAGGACGACCTGGTCCGCTGGGAGTTCAACCCCGAGCAGCCGGAAGACAAGCTGCTGCGAGCGAAGTTCGCGGTAAAGACCGGCGCCTCGGGCGGCTCGAGCAACCCCGCCGCGATTTCGCACGAGGGCCACGCCCGCCAGCTCGCCGACTTCGGCGCCGCGATCACGACCGGCAAGAAGCCGCTCGTGGACGGAAAGGAGGGCCGGCAGGCGGTGGAGGTGATCCTGGGCATCTACCGGGCGAATGCGACGGGCAAAGTGGTGGAGTTGGGTTAGCGGCACGTAGTGAGACATCGATAAGCCCAACGGGTGAGGTACTCCGAACCCTTGGGATAAACCCCGCGCCGACAGGATCCCCGGGGTTCGGAGTACCTCACCCGCTGGGCTTGCACGACGATTCAACTTCAACGTAGCACGCCATGACGAACCCCTTCGAGGCCGATCCTCGATTCGAGATTCGAGGCTCCACCCTCCCGAATGCGGGCCGCGGCCTGTTCGCGCGCGTCGCGCTGGCCAAGGGCGAAATGCTCCACGCGGCGGGTGTGCTCATGGAACCGGGGAGCGTCGCCGACGAATGCACGCGTTACGCCGACGCCTACAAGTTTCGCGTAGGGGATTTACTGCTGCTGCCCACGGGCTACACGGGGCTGGCGAATCATTCCGATACGCCCAATGCCGAGAAAGCGGTGCTCGATGGCCGGCTGGTGCTGCGCATGATGCGCGACATCGCGTGCGGCGAAGAGATCTTCTTTCGCTACAGCGACTACGCGCAAGAGCGATTCTTGAGACCCGTCGTCTGAGCACGCCCTTCAGGTCACTCTTTGTCGAGTCCGCACTGGAGGATCGCGACCAGGATGTGTTTCGCCAGGAACGCCGCCGTGATCCCCGCGGCCGGGTGTAAGAAATAGAGATAGCCGGTCAGGCCAACGGTGAGCGCCGACATTGAGATTTGCCAGAGCCGAAACTGGATGCGGCGGAGGGACTCCGGCAGCGCCGGCGGCGGAACGGAGGTCATGACGCGGATCCCCATGTGACGAAAGCCCAGGGACGGCTATCCCTGGGCTTTGTTATTGATAGTCGGCGCGGGCCGTTACAGCAACTCGGTGACCGGTTCGCGGTCGTCGAGCACGTACATCGGGCGGCCGGAGCCGTTCGGGAAGGTCTGCGACGGATCGATGCCGACGGCGCGGTAGATCGTGCTGAGCAGTTGCGGCACGGTGTACCGGCGATCGCGGGGGTATTCGCCGCGACTGCTGGAGGCGCCGATGGCTTGACCCATCTTGAGGCCGCCGCCGGCGACCATGGCCGACATGACCGGGGCCCAGTGATCGCGCCCGCCCATGTTGCCGTTGACGCGCGGGGTGCGGCCGAACTCGCCCCAGACCACGGTCACCACGTCGTCGGACATGCCGCGGTCGTGGAGATCCTGGATCAGGTTCGAGATGCCCAGATCGAGCTGCGGCAGCTGACGACGCAGCGTTTCGAAGTTGCGTTCGTGCGTGTCCCAGCCGCCGATCGACAGGGTGACGCAGCCGACGCCCGCTTCGATGAGGCGGCGTGCTTGCAGGAACTGCGTGACGCCGCGATAGCGGTCGAGGTTCCTGGGATCTTCGCGCGAAAGATCCAGAGCCCGGCGGGTGGCGCCGGAAGAGATCATGTCGAAGGCGCGGGTGGTGAAGCTGTCCATCCCGGCCATCGTGCCCGAGGCGTCGATGTCACGGCGGACGGCGTCGAAGTTGCCGAGCAACCCACGACGTTCGTCATGGCGTCCCGCGGTCACGCCGTTGAGGGCGAGATTGGAGATGCCAGGGCCGTCCGGGGTGAAGGCGCGGTTGGCGACGCCCAGGTAACCCGGTTCATTGCCGATCGACATGCCGCGGAGGCTGACGAAGGGGGGGATGTCGCCGGTGCTGCCGCGCAGCTTGGAGACGACGGAACCGAAGGAGGGGTGGTGCTGGGTGCGGTTGCTGTTTTCGCTGTAGCCGGTCATGACGAGGGAATCGCTATGTTCGTCGACGGAGACGAGCGAACGCACGACCGACAGTTTGTCCCACATGCGTGCTTGACGCGTGAAGTGCTCGGAGATTTGCACTCCGGGAACGTTGGTTTGCACGGGTTTGAATTCGCCCCGGTACTCCATGGGAGATTCGGGCTTGAGATCGTACATGTCCATGTGGGAAGGCCCGCCGGGCAGGTAGATCATGATGGCGGCCTTGGGAGATGTCGCATTCCCACTGACGGCAGGAGTGGCGCTAGCCTTCGAGCGGAGCAGGTCGGCCAACGTGAGGCCGGCCCCGAACGCCCCGATCTTCATGAAGTTGCGGCGATTGATACCGTCGCAGAACTTCTGGCGTGCGCCAAGAAAGTTGAACATAAAACCCCCCTTATAAGAAACAAAGCCATCGAGCGCGCAGAAGCGCGCGCACGACGCCAAACAATCCTATCCTAATCCGCTCGCCAGAGCCGAGCAAGGTAAATCTGCAGAAATCTAGGAACCGAAAGGAACTCCGGCGGAAACCTTAACATCCCGTAAGATAGTCAGTTACGCGGCGGCCGGTCGCTGCGCCACGCCCAGGCGCCGGGCTTCGACGATCGCCTCGCGAATCCGCAAGAACGGCTCCGCCCAGTCCAGCGTCGGCAACTCTGCCAACAGCTGCGCAAACGCCTCCACGTCCTGAGAATATTCGCCGTGGACGTGGATCAGCCCGTTCGCAGGCAGCGCGGCAATTCCCGTAGGTAGTGCCGCGGGCCAGTAGAGCCCCACCGGAATCGACAGCTGCGTCCGCACCGCCAGGGCATGGGGGTGATCCGTCAGCACCATCTGCACCGGCGTCTGCGATTTCTCGACGAGCGTCTTGCCGATAAGTTCGCCGCACAAAAAGCCGGGCAAGCTCTCGCCGTACAAGATCTGCTGCACGCGATTGGGCTGCACGGCGCTGGAGAGGCGAAACTCCAGGGGTCTCCCCCAGGAATTGGTGACCAGGTATCCCCCGAGGGTTCCGGTCGGTTCTTGCAGGATGCTGAGAAAGCCGAGGCGAAGCGAGATGGTTGACATCAGGTTGGCCCTTGCAGTCATGGGGAGGTCGATCGATGAATCACGCGGGCAGCGCACCACTCGTTTAGGTTCGACGCCCCCGGCTTGTTCACTTCAGCACGCTTGCCGCCCGGCTCTCCGCCAGGTCGCGCGAGAGCTGCGCCAACACGCAGGGCCTTGATATTTCGCGCAAACCCCCGAGATTCTCAGCAAAAATACTCGCGCGCTCGGTGCGCAAGTCTTCGGACTTGAGTCGTTATTGAGGGGTAAGAACGAAACATCCCCAAAAAACCCACCCCAAGTCGGAGAAGTTGCCATGCTCAAGTTCACCCTCCCCGCCGTCGCCGTCCTCGCCATGTTCTGCGGCTCCGCCAGCGTTCAGGCCCAACCCGGTCGCGGCCCTCATCACCATCACCATCATCATCACAATCACGGCTCCCACTATAATGGGGGTTACCGCCCGGTGTACCGCCCGGCCTACTACCCGGTCGTCCCCGTGGCTCCCGTTTATGCCGCTCCGGTGTATCAACCGAGCAATTACCTCGGCCTCCGCATCGGCAACTTCGGCCTGAACGTCGGCTCCACGCCCTACCAGAGCGGTTACGGCGTCCCTTTCCAGAGCGGCTACGGCTCGCCCTACCGCAACAGCTTCTACCCCCGCTAATGCGAACGAATCGTACAATAACCGCCATGGCCGGCGAACTCCGATGGTTGATCCTTGAAACTTCGCAACGACGCGGCGCCCTGGGTTTGGCCCAGGGCGACCGCGTTCTCGCTGCGCACCCGCTCGACGAGGCCCGACGACACGCCCGCGATCTCGTCCCTACCATTAAAACCTTACTCGCCCAACTCGGCTGGCAACTTAGGGACCTCGCCGGCGTCATGGTCAGCCGAGGCCCCGGCAGCTACACCGGCCTCCGCGTCGGCATCATGTCCGCCAAGACCCTCGCCTACGCCAGCGGTTGTAAACTCCTGGGCATCGACACCTTCGACGCCATCGCCCGGCAAGCCCCGCAGCAGCCGTGCGCCGTCCTCGCCGACGCCCAGCAAGACAAGATCTACCTGCAGACATTCCCCGGAAGTCTCACCATCGTTCCCTTCGCGCAGCTCGAAACGCTCCCCGCCGGCACGATGCTCCTGGGCCCCGGTCTGGAAGGGAATACGCACCGCGTCCCCGGGCATCTTCCCATCGCCCCGCAGGAATGTTGGATGCCGCGGCTGGAGAGCCTGCTCGCGGTCGGTCTGGGGCGCACGCAGTACGACGATCCGTTTCGGCTCGAGCCGCTGTATCATCGCCCCAGCTCGGCCGAGGAAATTTGGGACCGGAGAAAGTGACATGTTGTTAGAAGTCGCCCAGCTGGGCCAACCCGTGCTCCGCGCCGTCGCCGACGAGGTGACCGCGGACGATTTCGCCGACCCCGACTTCCAGCAGTTTCTCGCCGACATGCTCGAAACCGTGCGCGCGGAGGGCGGCATCGGCCTGGCCGCCCCACAGTTCTTCGTCTCCAAGCGACTCTTCCTGGCTTGCCTGACTCCCCCCAAGGACGAAAACGACGTCATGGAGTTTGAGGCATTCGTCAATCCCCGATTTTCGTTCATGTCGGAGGATCGAACCGCCGCCTGGGAAGGCTGCCTGAGTTTCTCCGAACTGACGGTCCTGGTGCCGCGCAGCAACCGCGTGACGATTGAATATTTGGACGGCGCCGGCAATCCGCAGCGGAAAGAGTTGGAGGGATTGCCCGCGCGCGTGATGCAGCACGAGTTGGACCATCTGGACGGCATCCTGACGATCGACCGCGCCGCGTCGACGCGCGATATTGTGAAGACTTCGGAGATGAAAGCGGTGCTTGGCCAGGAGGAGGAGGAGGTGGAGGAGGAGGAGGAGGAGGAGGAGGAGGAGGAGGAGTGAGCCTGCGCGAAACGGTCTAAGTAGAATGCCGAAATCGGATTAATTTAATCGCTTGTAATGCCGATAACGAGAGTAGCGATTACTCCAATTTTGACGTCTTCGGGGAATCGCGAGTCTGGGGGATCTCGGCAATGAAGCGCGCATGGCTAACCGGCGGATGTTGGACGCTCCTGTGTTGCCTGGCGGGTTGCCGGGCGACCAACTGCGCGGTTCCGCAGGGTTCTCAGGAACAAGTCATGGACGGAAGCGCGCCCTTGATGCCGCAGGCGTGCGCCCCCAAACGGAGTTTCGGGCACATGGGTCACCCCGAAATCGAAGTCCGTCCGCAGAAGACCGTCCACGTCAAGGGCCCTCAACAACACATCGTAATTAACAAAAATAACGGCTCCTGCGAGCCGGAACCGAAGCGCGAGAATCTCGAATCGAGTCCGCAACGAGCAGCCGCCATGCAGCAGGAAGTCCTCCTGGTCCCCAAAACCGTCTACGTCCCCTATGTCGCCCAAACCCCGGTCAGCACCGCGCGCCTGGTCGGCCTGCAGCAGCAACCGTTGCTCGACAATGGCCAACCCGGCGCGATCGAGGCGCTCAAGAAGGAAATTGAAAACCTCAAGAGGCAGAATCAAACCAAGCCGGAAGAGAAGAAGGAAGAAAAGAAGTGCGCTCCGCCGGTAAATGCGGAGTGCACCTGGTCGCCCACGCAGCCGACCACGGTGATTGAAATCAGGCACATCAACGATCGAATCGACCGCCTGTCGGGAATTTTGGAGAAGCTCTGCCATCCGGGCAGTCGTTAATATTGCGCCGAGAAGATGGAATTCTTCCGTGGTTACGAGGCGGTCATGGTCAAGCAGTTCATTGCGGTCTGGGTTCTGTTCGTCGCGCAAGCTGCCTCGGCCCAAAATTTCACTACGGCCATCGCGCCCGGCGCCAAGACCGCATTTATCACCGCCGCCGACCCGGACCGCACCGGCCCGCTCTTCATTAGCGAAGCCCCGCTGGACGCCGAGCCCGAGCCCGCGGGTTCCCTGCGCACCAGTTTCGGCTTCCATTTCATGCGGCCGATCTTCTCCGATCACCAGGTAGCGCTCCCCGTCGCCGCCCCTGCTGGTGGATTCGTCGTCGGCGACGTCAGCAATCTCAGCCCCGATTTCGCCGCCAGCCCCATCTTCAAAATCGCCTACGAATTTCCCTCCGGCGGCTACGGCGTCCAGGCCTCCGCCTGGATCCTCAACCTCTCCGGAAACATCGATCGCACTGCCACCGTCGTCGGCGCGAATCAAAACGTCAATACCAACGCCTCCAGTTCCACCACCATCAACGTCGCCAACTTCGTCGAAGGCTTCGGAGTCGTCTTCCTCGAAGATTCCAAATGGGCCGAACATACCCATTTCAATGACACCGAAGTCACCTACTCCATCGGCTTTCGCACCGCCAGCGTCGAGCAACGCTACACAGCCAACGTCACCTTTGAGGGTAATCAAACGAATCTCGTGGGCAATACAAAGTTCACCGGCTTTGGCGTCACCAGTTCGTTCTCGGGGCTGCACCCACTGCATTTGGATCAAGAAGGAGCGGGCCTGGCGTTCTACAGCCACCTGCGCGGCTCGCTCCTTATCGGGCAAAGTATTCGTGATAGCTCGATCAACACCAATATGGCCGAAGCGCGCACCGCGAAGGAATCGATTACCCGCTTGATCCCGGCCATGGAAGCCGAGTTCGGCATCAAGTATGGCACGCGTTTCGATCCGTCGAAATTCGTCCCGCGCCCCGCGCTCGTCTGGTTCCAGACCGGCCTCACCGGGCAATACTGGGGCGACGTCGGGCTGCTACGCATCAACGACTCCATGGGCGGCCAGTTCACGAGCACCAATCTCCTGCTGGTCGGCTTCACCGTCCAAATCGGCGTCGATTACTAAGCCCGCCAATTCCATTCTTCCTCGCGCCAAACTCAATCGATTGCGCAAACTCCGCCGATTTCACCGCACGTAACAGCGCCCGCGGCAAAATGCTCGCGAATTGCGTTGAAATCGATTGAAGTGCTGCCTCCTCGCCGTTACACTACACACAGTCCCTTATCTTCGACGATCTGCAACCTGTGAGGTGTCGGCCATGTGGAAGCAAACCCTGATCCTCGGGGCGGCGCTGTTGTGTCTGCAACCGTCGGCCCAGGCACAGCCCTTCGGCTACTTCCCGATGTACTCGCCGTATGGCTACCCCTCGCTCTATCGGGGCAACTACGGTTACGGATACGGCCCGCGCGTCGGCGGCAGCGCCATCGTCCGCAGTCCCTTGGTCATTGGCCGAACCTCGGCGCCATTGCTGAGCAGCGACTTGCTATTCTCGGGTGGCGGGCAGTCCGCATTGATAGAGCGCCTCATCAAGGAGAACCTGAAAGCGCCCGAACGGCAGAATCAGGAGACGGCGCCCGACGTCATGGTGATGGATGGAAAGAATATCCGCGTAACCTCTGTCGAAAAAGGAAACGTGTCGAAAGCTGTCTTGGACTTGAATTTGAAAGAAGCATTGGCGTGGGTGCGGGAATCGGCCCCCACGGCGAAGGAACAGGCTTCGGCATTAGTGACAGCGATTCAGAAAGAACTTCGGACGCTGGAAGACAAAGATCGAAAATCAATCGTCGCGGGGTTGGTTAAAATTGGCAATGAGATGAAGCTGGCGATCATTGATGGATCGATGGCAAAATCGAAACAGGAAGCCGTTAAAATAGCAAACAATCTGGTCAACAGTGCCGGCTTCCCCCCCGAGTTCAACGACAAAATTTTTGATAAATTGGCTTCCTATATCAGCGTGCAGGTGTTTAAGGGCGCGGATGATGAAAACAAGCTCCGGCTCACTGAGCTTGCTGCGGCTCTTTCGTCGCTCCAGTGATTGATTCACCGTTGAGCTTACTTTTTTTCGGCGGTAACGGTGAGTTTTTCCATTCCTACATTTAATGTTATAACCAGCCGATATTTTTTTGAGCTGTCCAATTCGACACTCATAGGCTCTTCCATTGCGAATGCGATTCGCACATTTCCTTCCATTAGCTTCAACATCGTAAACTCCGGCGGAGTGACGACGAAGTCGTACGTTCCGCCGGCGTTTTCGATGGGGAGTTCCTGCGGAACTCCGGGCGGCAGCATAAATTCAACCTCGGTCTTTTCTCCGAGGGAAGGGTTCCAGCCTTCCGAGGGCGGAGGCGGCCGAGGCGGTCCGTTTCGCGCTCCGTAAAGGTTCTGCACATCCCGTATGTCGCTGGCTCCCGGCGTATGATTGTCACGCGAATAGATCGGCGCCATCAAGGCGCTTCGATCGGTCTTGATATGGTCCAGGCCCAATAGATGCCCAAACTCGTGGGCGGCCACATTCAGGTAAAGCGTTCCCCTCGAACCGCCCGCTACGAAGTCTCGCCGTGAATCGAACTTCATCCTCAGCTGCGATTTCGGCGGACTCTGGTAGTCCTCTTCGTTTGGAAGGTTGGCCCAGGCGAGAACCTGGGGGTTATCGAAATCATCGCCACTGCCGCTGCCGCACGAAATGAGAATGTCCGCCGCGGCAGCACTGGGCGCTTCGGAAACTTTGATATTGCATACGGTCTCCCAACGCTGCCAGGCTTGCTTGATGAGCGATCGTTGCTCGTCCTCTGTCATGGCGGTTAAGAATTTTTCGATATGGTAAAGGATCGGTTCGCCCAATTTCCACCGGGGAAGTCCGGTCCCCAGATTTTGCACGTCCTGCGTTACGCCACAACGAGGCAACTGAATCGTTTCCAGCGTCGCTTCATCCAATTGACCCGTCACCGGCAAACTTTGCTCGCGCTGGAACTCACGTAGCGACTCGCGCATTTCCGTCGCAGGGTCTTGCGCCGACTCGAGTCCCTCCAGTGCAGCGGGCGTGTAGCGGAAATGCCGCAGATAATTCAGGGCGTTGCGGACGTCGTCCTTGATTTCGGGGCGACTCTCCATTAGGGTCGAACTCACCACGTTGCCGCGTTCGAGGAGGCGATCAATATCGGGCTCGGGCATTGGGGGAAACCTCAGAAATGGGGCTGGTCGGATTGTTATCTACGCCATTTTCCAGAAAGAAACTCGCGCGTCAAGCAGAAAACTGCGCAAACTTCGCATTCGTCCAGTTGCGCGCAAAACGCAAGCACGGGGCTATTCCGACTTTCTTAGCGATTTTACTGATCCTTCCGCCGGTGATTTTCCGATTCTAACCCTGGCGGCGAATATTGTTCCGGACCCCAACAGCCACAGGGTAGCCCATGAATCGCTTTGCAAAACTTAGCGCCTTCGCGTTTTTTTCGTTGGGCGCCGCCAATCCCGGGCGAAGCCAGGGGCCCGAAGTCGTGCAGACGAACCACGTCGTGCAGATGCACCAGCAGGCATTCATGGATCAACCGCATCGCATCGTCGTCGAGATGCCGGCGCCCAAGGTGGAAATTCGGCAGACCGGCGGTTGCACCACCAGCTGCGACGATCGCCCCGGGCATAAGTGTTCGCTTTTTTCCCGCAAAAGCCATCACAATGGGCGTCAAAACCTCGAAACTGGTGCGCTGACGTCGGGAGCGCTGCTCATGCCCCTCAACCTGATGGCGCCGGAATCGACCGTCATCCGACAACAGGTGATTTCGCAACCGGCCACCCAATCATTTAACTTCGATCTGTCAGGCGTTCGTCATGCTCACGAGATGGAAGAAAAGCTCGCGACGCTGGCGGCCTACCTGAACGCGAAACGAGCGGTCGATCAGGTCGAGTCAGCGCAGATCGCCAGCATTTTGGAGCGAATGCGAACACAATTCGGGCAAGGGGGGACGACCCCGACCACTGGCGGAGGAGGCCGAACGGGCGAGGGGAACATGTCGCTGAACGAGGCCCTCGAAAAGATCAACAAGCGACTGGATACGCTCGAGCAGTTGGTGACCGCGCATCACGCCGTCATCAAGAATTTGCACGAAAAAGACATCAAGGGGAAGCAGGCAGGCGCGGCGACCCCACCCGAGCCGAAGGAAGCGCCGCCGGGGCTGAATCCGAACGCAAAAACGAACTCATCTGCCATCGTGTTACCGCCGCTTCCGGGAACGCCGGAATTGATCGCCTTGCCGACGCAGCGCTGAATCGGCTGGTGCTGACCCAGCAGGCGGTCGCGGAGAAATCCAATGAGATCACGGCGATCCCGGAGTTGCTGAAGTTGTTGGATGTCAGGAACGCCATAGTAACTATAGACGCCATGAGCTGTCCGGAGATTGCAGCCCAGGTCAAGGATCAGGGAGGGGACTATGTGTTGGCGGTGAAGGACAATCAGCCGACGTTGCGCGCCGACGTGCAGGAATTATTCGTGCAAGGAATGGAAGCGGATTTTGCGGCCATGAAGCATCAAGAGATGTAAACGCAAGACGTCGGGCATGGCCGCAAGGAGACGCGTACGTCCACGATGATTCGTCCCACCAAGGAATGGCTGGCCAAGCATCCCGATTGGAAGGGACTAAGAACATTTGGAATGGTCTGCAGCGAACGCCAAGTGGGCGATGGGGAAGCAACGGGCGAGGTGCGGTTTTTCATCACCAGTTTATCGTTGAACGTAGCAACCTTTGCCGGACCGGTGCGGAGTCACTGGGCGATTGAGAACAACCTTTCATTGGGTGCTGGACGTCAGCTTTCGCGAAGACGAGAATCGCTCGCGTAAGGATGGATCACACGGCAGAAAACCTGGCGTGGATTCCGCGACTGACCGTGTCGCTGCTGGCAAAGGACGACGCGAAAGTAGGCGTACGTTGTAAGCGGAGGATGGCTGGCTGGGACGACGAGTATCTGTTGAAAATCGCCGCTGGCGCCGGCGCTTGATCGCTTTTCTTACCCAGAGTGATGCAATTGCCCTGACAAAGGCACTCACCCGCCAGCGACCAAATCCGTTGACAGCCGCCACTTTAGGTCGAGACAAATTTTCACACCAGACATAAAATCAGAAGACAATACCGGACTTCGACAGAGATTTCCGGACCGGGTTGATGCCTTCGGCAGGAACTCTCCAAAGGTGAATGCTATTCTGGAACAGCGATACTGTTCCACGCCAGTCGGCCTCGGCTATCCAAGCGAGTAGCTTAACCTGCTCTACGCAACGTTCCAAATGGGCAGACGTCAAGAAGTTTAAAGGGTAGACGTCCCGCAACAAACCTCCCTGAATCTTGCATTGATCAACTCCGTAAACGCCCCATTTCGCAATCTCCTCCCCTTCTTTGTCCGATGTCTCCCCATAGGACACTCCCATAGCGTAATAGCCTGGTCCCTTTTTGCAACTTCGCCGAAATCCAATTCCATAGCAGGGACGATAGTCCGCCACGACCCGAGTACCATATTCGAGAACGCCCGTCGGCTCAATCTGACTAAGATCCAAATGGGTTAACAAGTAGCAAAAGCCCCTGGGAATATCGATCGTCGCTTCTACGAGGCAATCAACCGTAGGCCAATCCTTGTTAGGCGCACCACCGTACAACCCTAGTTGGGTAATAGACGCCCACCCATTCTTTTCGATGATCCTAATGGCTTTGGCAGCCGTCATTACCTTTTTTGAATGACTGCCTCCAATGAACTCAGGTTGCACGCCAAAGCGCGAAAACCAATCGGTTGCTAAACGAAAAAATGCGAGTGCCGAGTGCCCCTGGTCGGAAATGCCATAGAAAGCAATAACCGTTCTGGCTCGCCCAATTCCTTGCGCCATTTGTCAGCCCCAATACCAAAACTAAACGCGACAAACCCGCAACTGGCCGATTCTAGCGTTGGATATCCCCGACACTAGCGATGCGGCACCAGCCCTAAGTCTCGCTACTAAATTTGCCGGATTGTCACTTGGGGATGGAGCTTCATAGCACCTCACAACCCAATTCTTTCCATCAGGTTTAACCAGCAAGATGCCTGGCCGATCACCACTTTCAAAATCTCGACCTGTGGAGGTTCGCCATGAGCGATTTACTATTACGTAACTTCCTTCAGGAGCTCGCGAAGCAAGTTTTCTAGCCTCTTCGAGAACTCTATTAGCATGGGCAACTCCGTTTGCACCGTTAGTCACTTGAGCTGTACCCCAAATTGCAATGTCATCTCCGGATTTGTTCTTTACAACTTCGGTTGCGCGCAGCCCTGGCCGAGAGACAATGCCGAGTTTGACACATTCGTTGTGAGCCCAAACCGCGAAGCCTCAATCTGGTCCCCCCACGAAGTAAGTGTGAAACTGGTATACCATGCAAGAAATCGAGCAGACATTGCATTGCCCTCTCAAGCCAATTGCCATCGTACTCAATGTTCCAGAAGACGAACAATTTCTTCCCAGCCGTTGGTTCGCGCATATTCCACAGCGGTCTCGCCAGTCTGGGTGCGTGCGGCGCGGTCGGCGCCGTGTTTTAACAGATGCGATACGGCCTCCAGGTTGCCGGCATTGACAGCCTCGACCAGCGGCGTCACACCGGCGTTATCGCGCGCATTGACGTGGGCGCACGCGGCGATGAGCTGTGCTGCCAGGTCCGCATTGCCGGCCTTACACGCCACCATAAGCGGCGTTTGACCGATCGAGTCTCGAGCATCCACTTTGGCCCCGGCCCGAAGGAGCGTTGTTGCGGCGTGCTCCCACTCCTCGATCACCATGCTCATACTGGCAATCCAGTGCAGGGCGGTCCAGCCGCTATCATCGCGTGCGTTGACATCCAGCCCTTTGTCCAACGCCGCCTGCAGCCCATGCGGGTTGCCGCGATATGCCTCGAAATGCAGCGCGGTCATTCCCGACTCGTATTCCGGGGACGGTTCTTCCGCGCCGACGATGTCTAGGGCCAGCCTTATCTTTTCCGCGGACAACTTATCGGTTCGCCGCAAATTGTCTCGCAGCATGAAGTCGCCTCGATAGGATTGGACAAACTTCGCAAACTCGGCTGCAGGCACGGCCTCGGCGCCATAGTAATTCAGGGCGAGCGTGGTGATCGCTTCACTGTAACGATGCTCGGCAGCGAGTCGTTCCAGGAGTTCGCGCGGCCCTGCACGATGGCCCAGAGCGACGATGCACTGGCCTTGCGCCGCCAACTCAAGGAGCAGATCCTCCGGTACGCTGGGGTGATAAAGAATCCATTGTAGCGCTTCCAGGCTGTCCTCACGGCGGAGTGCCTCAATGACCTGCCGCAACTGATCGGAAGTCGCCTTGCAACCTGGCGCCAGGCGGAGAACATGCTCCGACAGGGGCGCACGAGGTCCTCGTTCGCCGCGGATGTCTTCGAGGAGCGTTTGCCGTTGGTCGGGGTTCAAAAGCAGATTGATGAACGAGTTTTCCGTCAGCAAGAGTGGAGGGACCCGGGTCCTCAAGTTCACGATGGCCAGCTCCGGGTATACTTGGTTGACATTGATCCACGCATGCCATCGGGAATCGTCCACGCGGCGCACACGCTGGTGCGTCGGCTGGATTTCAAGGAGATGCTCGAGCGTGTAGGGCCCCTCTTTTTTGCCTCCTATGCTAAGGAGATACCACTTCGGTATTTGTGATGGGTCGTCCATAGGGGCAACCAAGCTCATTCCAAAACTGCCGCCATTTCTTCTGCGTCCGCGAACTCCTCCATTCTGGCCATCACCTCCTGCGAATGCAAGAGGACCCAGACTCTGCGTCCGGGATCTTCGGGCGTGGAAAGCCGAACGCCAAAGGCAGGGTGCCAAGGCGGCGGACGTGTTCGTCTGCTCGGTGCAGTCACATCGACAGGGCGAATCGCTCCAGCGCCATGGCATCCGGCACCGCTTCCCGTCGGCGTGCAAGGTTCTGGGATTGGCGCGGCTCCGCACGCTGACCATTCGCCGCGGGCGGCATGCGTTCATCAGCCATGCGCTTGCAGGCGGAAGGACGCTGGCCGAAGCAGGAGATCGATTTGCCCGGTGAACGATAACTCGCCCAAATTGTCCCACACGTCCCCGGAGCGTCGTTTGCACCATTCCCCTTGGAACCTCGAACCGACCCGCCGACGCCAAGAAGGCGAAGAGGTCCGTCCACGCCCGGCGAAACGTCGAGATGCATCACTCGGCTGAATGCAATTGCCCTGGGCCCGGGCGACCCAGGCCGTTAAGCTAGGAGGAAGTTGCACGCGCGGCGTTGATTACGATGGGAGCGTGCTTCCCATCAGCCGGTAAAGGACGCGATGTGCCCTAACTGGAGACGCGGTCATGAAGATTCAACTGATGGCGACGCTCTGCTGGCTTACTCTTGCCGGTGTGGTTGCGGCGCAGAATGCCCAGCCGAAGATCCTTGCCCGTACTGCGTATCGTCCGGGGCCTGCGGGTCCTGCAGTCATTCGCACCGCCAATGAGAAAGTGACCGCTGACATTGCCGCGGCGTTTAAGCTGCCGGGCATCGACTGGACCAAGCAGATGGTTATCGTCGTCTCTGGCGGCCCGCAACCGACTGGCGGCTACGGAATCATTGCGAAGTCCGTCGAGATCAAGGGAAATAGACTTGTGGTGAACTGGGAGCTTTTGCGTCCCGATCCCAGTTCGAATGTAACCCAAGCTTTCACGCATCCGACGGTGACCATTCTCGTCGATCGCTTCGATGGCGATGTCGAATTCAACCCAAAGGCGCCCATGCGCGGGGACGTGTAAATAGAGTTCCTCATTCGATCGATTCTCGTTCCTTTGCGTTCTCCCTGGCATGGCAGGCGTTGGCGCCTTCACGCGCCAACTGCGGCATGACGATCGCTCGCTGCCTGGGTCCAGGCGTTTTCGCAACCGCCGGAAAAGTTCGCGAAGAACTTCACAACATTCTGGTTTCGTCTGCGTAACGGTCGGCGGGGTGGCGACAATGTAAAGATAATGGCGGGATTGTGATGAGCACTGGCCGGGATATAGATTGGTTCATTGAGCAGGTGCGGCGCGAACAATCGCGTTTGCGCGCGTTTGTGCGGGTGCTCGGCGTTCGCCCCGAAGCGGTTGATGATATTGCCCAGGACGCTCTTCTGATTGCGTACGAGCGCCTTGATGTCTTCCGTGGCGACGAGGACTTTGGCGCCTGGGTGCGCGGCATCGCTCGGCGGCTGGTGGCCAATTGGCTTCGCAAGGAAAACAGACGCCGCGTCATCCTCTCCGAGCACGTGACCGAATTGCTCGCCGCCGCGGCTCCCGAGCAGATGCATCCCTTGGCCGAAACGGCGGATGGCGAACGGCTGGCGGCGTTAAAATCCTGTCTGGAGCAGTTGCCAGAACCGGGGCAGCAACTCGTTCACCTTCGCTATTTTGAAGAATTGAGCCCAGGCGTGATCGCCAGCCGCTATGAACGTTCCGCCAACGATATTCGGCAGCAATTGTTCCGTCTGCGGCGTACGCTCCTCAAGTGCATGGAATTCAGGCTCGGGTTGCTGGCGACGGAAGGTGAATCGTGAAGCACCCGCGCCATGAACAGTACGAGGCCGCGCTGGGACGTCTGTTGGATGGCGAGCCCGAACCAGGGGACGGCAACTTGTTGGCCGAGGCGATGCGGCAAGACCCCGCTCTGCTTCGTGAAGCGAGCGGATTGTTTGCGGTGGACGAGTTGTTGCGGCAAAACTCCGAACTCTCCGAGGACGATTTCGCCGGCGCGGTTGCCGCCCGACTTGCCGCAAACCTTGATTCGACGTTCGTTGCCCGAATCCAAGGTGCGCTACCAAACGCATCGAAGAAACGTTGGCGAATCGGCCGATGGGCCACAGCGGCCGCGAGCGTCTTACTCCTTGCAATCGGCGTCTATTTTTGGCCGGCATGGCACACCGAGCCGGCGGTGCAAGACCTGCGGAAGTTGCCGAATCTGGAGGTGGTGAACCAGGAGGTAGCGACGCTCCTGCTTGCGGACCAATGTGACTGGCAAACTTCGAATCCGCCGCAAGAGGGGAGGCGGCTGACGACGGGGCCGTTGCATTTGCGGCACGGGCTTGCCGTATTGCGTTTCGACGGCGGTGCGGAGTTGATTCTTCGCGGCGACACGCAGATCGACCTCCAATCGGCGGCCCAGGTCGTGCTTGTCCGTGGCGAAGTCTCCGTGCGTGCGTCGGAAGAAGCTGTGGGATTTCGGCTGCTGACCCCGGCAAGCGTCATCGTCGATCTTGGAACTGAGTTTGCGGCGAAGGTAGAACCCTCCGGGGCGACCGAACTCCACGTGATCGAAGGCGAAGTCTCCTTCAGTCCGGTAAAGATGCAAAGTCATCGGGGTGAGGTGCTGAAAGGCGGCCAGGCGGTCCGGTTCGACGATGCCGCAGCCGGTAAACCTCGGGAAATCGAATTTCGTGCGGAGAACTTCAAATCCCTTATCCGCACAGCCAGCCCTACCGCCCGGGCCGACCTGTTGCATGTCCACGAAGGGTTTTCCTATCCGGCCGGTCATCTTCCCTTCTCCGAAGCGCACGGCGGACACGGCTGGAGTGGAGCGTGGCACGCGGCTGCGAAGCACGAGGCGTACCGTGAAATGGAAGATCCGGTGACGCACCTGGACATTGTTCAAGACGCGGGTAAGTTTCCATGGCCAGTTCCCGATGGAAGGCCGTCCGGAATGTTGAAAGTACCGATCGGCACCACCTCCATCGCCCGCATGCTGAAGCGCCCGTTGGCGCTCGATGAGGATGGCGTCTTCTATTTCAGTCTCATCGCTCACGAACCCAAAATCGCAGGCGCCGTCGACGAACGGCAATTCGGCGGCGTTCGGCTTGTACTTCGCGACGCTGCGGGATTGAAGGAGAACATGATCAGCTTTGGACCTACAAGAACTCGGCGGCCAGCCATTCGCATGGGAAACGGGCCCAACTTTACGAGCCCTCTTCAAATCGCGAGGAATCAGAGCACATTCTGGATCGGCAAGATGATTACACGGCGTCACGGCGACGACGAAATTTTTTTCAGCGTTTACGGCGAGACGGACCCGGTTGACTATGCGGAGCCAGCGACCTGGCAAGTCGCCACGCGGGGAATTCGGAGCAACGGGCGCCTCGATATCGTGGTGGTGGCAGGACAACTTTCGACACACTCCACGGTCGGCGAACTTCGTATTGGCCCGACCTGGCGTTCTGTTGCGCCTTTGAAGCAACTCGCGGAGGTCCACTAATGCCTGACCGGTTTTATTTTGCCAAATCGCTTCTCTGCGCGGCATTTGCTATTGGGGCTCTGGCGTCGCCGAGCTTGCGAGCCCAATCGAATGCCGAGAGTAAAGAAGGCATCGAGTTTTTTGAGAAACGCATCCGGCCCGTCCTAGTAGCCAAGTGCTATCAGTGCCACGCGGCGGAGGCGAAGAACGCCAAGGGCGGATTGCTGCTCGACACGCGCAAGGGTATTCGGCAAGGCGGCGACACGGGCCCCGGCATAGTGCCGGGCGACACGAAGCGAAGTCTAGTCCTGGCGGCGATTCGATACCTCAATGAAGACCTGCAAATGCCGCCGAAGGAGAAGCTGCCCGAGAACGTGGTTGCCGATTTCGAAAAATGGATCACTATTGGCGCGCCGGACCCACGGGAAGGCGGAGCGTCCGTCACCATCAACCTCGAAGAGAGACGCAAACACTGGTCCTTGCAACCGATCTCGAAGCCGCCTGTGCCTTCAGTGAAGAACGCCTCTTGGCCGCGCACGGACATCGACCGTTTCGTTCTCGCCGCCCTGGAGGCAAAGGGCCTGCGCCCGGTTGCGGATGCGGCGCCCGGGGACCTGCGTCGGCGCATCGCGTTCGATCTCTCGGGCCTACCGCCCGTGACGCCCGAAAAGACAGGCGTGCCAGCGCAAATCGACGAACTGCTGGCGAGCCCGCGCTTCGGCGAGCGCTGGGCACGCCACTGGCTGGATGTGGCGCGCTATGCGGAGTCCACGGGGAGCAACAGCAACATTCCGTTCCCGCTCGCATTTCGCTATCGGAACTGGGTCATCGATTCTTTCAATAAGGATACGCCCTACGACCAATTCATTCGCGAGCAACTGGCCGGCGATCTTCTACCCGCCAACAACGATTTGCAGCGCAACGAACAGCGCATCGGCACGGGTTTCCTCGTCGTCGGCATCAAGAACCTTGCGGAGCGCGACCAAAAACGCTTCCGAATGGCGATCGCCGATGAGCAGATCGACGCCGCCAGCCGTGCATTTCTCGGCCTGACCGTCGCCTGCGCCAAATGCCACGATCATAAGTTCGATCCGATTCCAACCATCGACTATTACGCCTTGGCTGGCATTTTCTTAAGCAGCGAGCCCATGATGGCATTGCGCCGCGACCGACTCGCCGACCCGTTCGCCACGGGCATGATTCCGTTGGCCGGAGGACCGTCCGACTTCACCGATGAAGACCAACGCGCCCTCCTCAAATTGTGGGCCGAAGGGACCAAGAAGAGTCTCGCCCTGCGCAATGAGAAGTATCGAATCTTGCGCGAAATGGGCCTACCGCAAAGTAATCAGACCGCGGCCTATAAGAAGCTCGACGAGGCGCCGTCGGTGCAAAAATTCAAGCGCGATCTGGATGCACATAACGTCAAGCTCGCGAAAGTGAAAGAGCGGTATGTCGCGGCCCTGCCCCATTCGTTTATGGGGATGCGCGAGACGAAACCGATTGATTGCGCGGTTCACATTCGCGGCGATGATTCTCAGCTCGGCGACGTCGTGCCGCGCGGCTTCCTGAGCGTTTTGACCTCCGCCGCAACAAAGCCGGTCAACTGGCGCCAAAGCGGACGCCTGGAACTTGCAGAGTGGATCGCGAGTCCGAGCAACCCGTTGACAGCCCGAGTCATGGTGAACCGGATTTGGCAGCATCTTTTCGGAGTCGGACTGGTCGAAACGCCGGACGATTTTGGCATGACAGGGCAAGCCCCTAACAATCCCGCACTTCTGGATCACCTCGCTACTAGATTTATCGACCACGGCTGGTCGGTGAAAAAACTGATCGCCGAGATCATGAACAGCCGAGTCTATCAGCTGAGCACCGCGCATGACGCGAAGTCGTATGAGATCGATCCGGCTAATCGACTGCAGTGGCGCATGAATCGTCGGCGACTCGATTCGGATGCCTTATTCGATGCGATTCGCGCGATCAGCGGCGAACTAGTCTATGATCGCCCCGGGCCGCAATTTCTGGGCGCCCCTTCCGACAGCCGGGTGAAGTCGATGGATCACAAGGCTTGGTTTGCGCCGACCGCAAACCACAGAACGATCTATCAGCCGTTGCTTCGCGACTACGTTCCCCAGGAGTGGAGCACGTTCGATTTTCCGGTTCCCGAACTCGTCACGGGGAAACGCGGGGAGACGACGGTTCCCACCCAGGCGCTCTACTTAATGAATAGTCCGTTCATTGTGGAAAAGTCGAAGGCCGCCGCCAAACGACTACTTGCGATTGCCCCAAATAATGCTGCGTTGATTCGCGCTGCATACGCCCTGATTATTAATCGTCCTCCCGACGAGGAGGAGCAGCGTGAAGCGGAAGTGTTTTTGAATGGCATGATTAAAACTAGCGACCGGTCCGTTGCAGTTGCAGCCTTCTGTCAAACGCTGTTCGCCTCCGCCGAATTTCGCTTCCTTTATTGAGACTGCCGCCATGAACCGCTCTTCCCTCATTTCCCTGTCCCGTCGCGACATGCTGCGCAGCTGCCTCGGCGGCTTCGGCTATCTTGCGTTCAGAGGCCTTGCTGCCGAAGCGGCGAGTCGAGCGCCGCATTTCGCGCCCAAGGCTAGGCGCGTCATCTTGCTTTTCATGCAAGGCGGCGTTTCGCACCTGGACACGTTTGATTACAAACCAAGACTTCAGCGCGACGACGGCAAACCCATCGCCGAGGGGAGGAGCGGCACGCTGCTGGCGAGCCCATGGCGGTTCCGGCGGCAAGGGCAAAGCGGGCAATGGATGAGCGAGCTCTTGCCGCACATGGCGACTTGTGCCGATGATCTGTGCGTCCTATCGGCGATGCAAACCGATGCGCAGGCTCATGAAACCGCCGTGCCAATGTTTCACACCGGAAACCCCTTGCAAGCAAGACCATCCCTCGGCTCGTGGGCCATTTACGGACTAGGGGCAGAGACGAGCGAGTTGCCAGGCTTTATCGCCATGAATCCGTTGCGCCAGTTCGGCGCGAACAATCACGGCACCGCGTTCCTGCCAGCGTCGCATCAGGCGACCTTCGTCCGGCCGGGAGGGAGAGACGGCGGCGGCGAACCCGTGCCCAACCTTGCGACCACTCATCTGAATCCCGAAGACCAGCGACTGCAGCTCGATCTGCTGCGGCGCATGAATGCGCGGCGTGCCGCCCGAGATGAGGTTAACTTGGAACTCAACGCCCTCATCGACTCTTACGAGATGGCGTTTCGCATGCAGACCGCCGTGCCCGATCTTATGGACCTGAACCGCGAGTCCGCCGCCACCCTGAGAGCCTATGGCATCGGACAAGGCGTTACGGACGCCTTTGGGCGTCAATGTCTGTTCGCGCGGAAGTTCGCGGAGGCGGGCGTGCGTTTCATCGAAATTGGCGTCGGCGGCTGGGACCACCATATGGATCTCAAGACGGAAATGGTGCGAAGTACCCAGGCCGTCGACCAACCTATAGCCGCACTTCTGAAAGACTTGAAACAGCGTGGCCTCCTCGACGACACCCTGGTGATCTGGGCGGGTGAGTTCGGACGAACGCCAGTCGCGCAGTTTGGTAATGGCCGAGATCATAACAATCGCGCCTTTACGGTGTGGCTCGCAGGCGCCGGAGTGAAGGCGGGCCTTCGCCATGGGGTCTCCGACGACTTCGGCCACGAGGGCGTGGAAGATCGCGTTCACATCCACGATCTGCACGCCACAATCTTGCACCTGCTTGGTCTCGATCACGAACGGCTCACCTACCGATATAGCGGCCGCGATTTTCGACTTACCGATGGCAAAGGCAAGGTGGTAACTGCCGTGCTGGCATAATTATCCGCCTAATACTACAGCGCTATCTTCTCCCCTCTCCCTCCGGGAAAGGGGCGGGGGTGAGGGGGAAATGGCTCAACTCAATAGCACGGCTATTCCCCCTCACCCCCAACCCCTCTCCCGGAGGGAGAGGGGAGTAAATGCTTCCTGTATTTG
>JBBQPM010000097.1:0-25681 GCA_038217425.1 Gemmatales bacterium | reverse complement strand
TGTTCCACTGAGCGTCACTGATGTCGCTGCGATAGGGCTTCCGTGCCGGCGTCATGACCTGTCTCCTTGTTCAGGTTGTTGCCATAAATTTCTCCACCTGCAATCCTAGCGACATGAGCGGACTCCGGACAGCCAGTTAGTCTGGAGGGCGGCAGGACGGATCGACCCGGCAATCGAACACACGATTCATCAAGAGGCCCGGGCACTGCCCAAACTGGTCCTGGAGGCGTTTAAACGCTTCGGCATCCATCGCCTCGCCCAGGCGCGGCCGCGTGACGCTGCGGCGTGCCAGGCGGGTTTCCTGCGGATCTACGCCGAGGTTCTTGCGAAAGCGCAGGCGAAGGCAGCCTATCCGCCGAGTTTGAGAGTCGAGATCGCCGAGGTGAAGAAGAAGGTTCCGGTGTCCGTGAAACGTCCCGCGCTCGCGGCGACGTTGGCTTGAGGATGAAACCGAAATGAGCCCGACAGCTAGATTTTTGAAGCACTATAGGCAACTCGGATGGGTGGTCGACGTCGTTGAACGATTCGTCGCCAGGGGACATGGTTACCGGAAGGATTTCCTCGGCTGTGCGGACCTGATCGCTGCAAAGCCCGGCGAGAAAGTACTGGCAATCCAGGCTACCTCGGCTTCAAATGTCGCGTCGCGCCTGAAAAAATCGAAAGGTATCGCCGAACTGAAGGTTTGGTTAACCGTCGCCACTATCGTCGTCGTTGGCTGGGGGCGACGAGATGGGAAATGGTTTGCGCGGATAGAGGAATTGACTCTGGATTCGATGGGGGACGAAGCGGAACCCGAAACGGTTACACGGGCCAAGTTGCCGCGGAAGAAACGCAAATCCCAATGGGCGTCGGCGGACCTTTTTGCCATGGAGGTCGGCGACGAAGGTGAACAGAAATGAACGAGATTGACTGGAAAAACGACGGGCAACTTGATGGCGCCGATGAAAACCTCGCGGCGGCGGTCGCGGCCGGCGGCACGATTCGAGAGGCCGCCGAACGGGGCAACTGCTCAGAAAGCACGGTGCGGTGCCGACTCAGGGAAAAGGAGTTCCAGGCCCGTGTTGCTCAACTTCGCGCTGAAATGATCGAAGCGGCGCTGGGCAAGATGTCTGATTCCATGTCCGACGCCGTAACGGCGCTCCGTCGATTATTGTCTTCAGAATCTGAGTCGATTCAGCTTGGGGCCGCAAGAACGATTCTCGAGAGCACGATCCGCATGAGGGATTCGATTAGTTTCGAACGGCGCCTCGCGGCACTTGAAGAAAGAGAAGAAGCATGAACATCACGAACCGGTTACGGAAACTCGAAGAACGACTCGCTCAGAAGCCGGGCGACCGCGGGGACGTCGAACGCTCGCCGGAGTCTGAAGCCATGGTCGCCACCCGTCTGGCAGAACTCGCGCCGTCTTTTGAGGCGGCAGCGGGAAGGCACTTGGTTGAGCTCGGCGAGGAACATGGGTTCGATGGCGACGACTTGAGCCCGCTCGCGAAGCAGAAGGCGGCGGAGTTCATCGAATCGTTTCGGAGGGGCGACAGCAGCGCCGCCTTGCCGAAACCGAAGCGGCGCCGGTGAGTTGCAAGCCCTGGCGAACGCACCGCCCCGCGAAACATCCAGTATTTGCCCATCGCGATACCGATCTGGCCCATCCGTAAGGATCAATCCTGCTCAACGAATAAACTGTCACAAGGAGACCCGCACGATGTCTGAAAAAACCGAAGTCCTCGAGGCCCCCGAGGCCCTCTCCGCTCCGACCGGCCTGCTCCTCCTTGCCGCCCCCCAGGCGGCCAGGACGCTTTCAATTTCCGAGCGAAAACTCTGGGAGATCTCCGCGCCACGCGGGCCTTTGCCTACTGTGCGGATCGGCAAGCGCGTGCTCTACTCGCCGGCCGACTTGGCCCGCTTCATCGCGGCAGGAGGCACGCCATGAACGAATCGCCAGACAAAGAGCAAGAGCACCGCGACGAGGCCGAGCGGCTGACGCTGCTGCCCGCGGACGAGCAGCGGAAGATCATTGCCATGCACCGCGAGATCGCCAACGCGAAAGGCGTGCCGAAGAAAGAACGGCAAGCAGGCCTCGAGCGAGCTGACGCACTGGAGCGGCTCTTGGCAATCTCAACGAAGAAACGAAAGCGGAAATCCTAAAACATCATCTTGACGGACCGTTCAAGATGATGTAATATACCCTTGTAAGAGAAACGAACTCCATCAAGGGCGCCACAATGGCAGCGATCATCGGCTATCTGCGGGTCTCGACGAAGATGCAGGGCGAAAGCGGTCTGGGCCTGGAAGCTCAGCGCGCGACCCTCGAGGCATACGCTCGGCAGACGGGGGGCCCTCTCGTGATGGTTTACGTTGAAGTCGAAAGCGGCAAGCGATCGGATCGGCCCGAACTGGCCAAGGCAATTGCCCACGCCAAGCGAAGCAAAGGGACCCTCGCCGTGGCCAAGTTGGACCGTCTGGCACGCAACGTGGCGTTTCTCTCGGCGCTGATGGACAGCAAGATTGCCTTCGTCGCCTGCGATAACCCGCACGCCAACCGTCTCACGCTGCATATCTTGGCGGCCGTGGCCGAAGCCGAGGCGGTTTCCATCTCGCAGCGAACCAAGGCCGCATTGAAGGCATACAAGGACCGCGGCGGTCTACTGGGCGCGGAACTGCCGCAATGTCGCAACCTGACCGCCGAGGCTCAACAGAAGGGCGCCCAGCGTGCATCCATGGCCCGGATCAAGGCCGCCAACGAGGCCTACGCCGACCTCTGGCCGTCGATGATCGAACTGCGGGCCAAGGGGATGACGCTGCAAGCGATCGCGGACGAACTCAACCAACAGGGGCACACGACCCGCCGAGGGCGTGCCTGGAATGCTGTTCAAGTGAGCCGAGTGCTCGAACGGGCGGAGCAGAAGAAACCGAACCTCTCGTAGGAGAAACTCATGGCCAAGTCACGAAATCGAGGAAACGGCGAAGGGACCATCTACAAGCGCCAGGACGGCGGCCCGTTCTACGTCTCGTGGTATGACGCCGTCGGCAAACGAAAGTCGAAGAACACCAAGACGACGGATCGGGCCGCGGCTCAGCGCATCCTCGCGAAGATCCTGGCCGAGGTCGCCTTGCGGCGGGATGGAGTTATTGACGCTCGGCAGGAAGCCCTGGCGGCCGAGGCGGGCAGGTCTGTCGAATCACACCTCACGGACTTCGAAGCGATGATGAACGCCCGCGCCCGATCCGAGGGGCACGTTAAGCGGACGCTGGTCCTGATTCGTGAAGTCTGCACGGTCGCCAGATTTGAGAGTGTGCAGGACATTTCCGCCGATGGCATGAATCGCGTGATGACCGCGATGAAGGCGGCGAAGAAGGGCCCCGCACGATTCAGGGACGCGTCGTCGCCATGAAAGCCTTCGTCAGATGGTTGGCGGATCATGGGAAACTACCGAACAACCCCCTGGGCTCGATCAAGAGGCCAAGCACCAAGGCGGACCGACGTCTTCGCCGGCGGATGCTGTTGCCTGCAGAATGGCCCTGCCTTTATGCTGCAACGATTTCCAGCGGCGTACGCAACGGTATGCCTCCCCTCGAGCGCGTCGCCCTGTACGCAACGGCCATTCAGACCGGCTTGCGATCCGGAGAACTTCGCAGCCTGACGAGGGCGGATCTGTTTCTGGCCGGCGATCAACCCTTCGTTCGCTGTGGCGCTGACGAAACCAAGAACAAGCAGGTCGCTCGCCAATACGTCCAGGCGGACCTGGCCGACGACCTACGGCAACTCGTGACCTCGAAGACGCCGGCGGCGCCAGTCTTCGCCATGCCAAGCGAGTTTGACGTCGCGGGCATGCTCCGCGGCGACCTGGCAGAAGCCCGCAAGCGGTGGCTGGATGAAGTGAGGCACGACCCCCAAGAACTCGCCAGGCGTACGGAGAGCGACTTCCTGAAGGTCAAGAATGATCAAGGGAGGCGTTGGACTTCCATGGTTTACGCCATTCGACGGGCGCATGGTTGGCTCTGCAAGGCGTTCACCCCAACGTCATCAAGACAGTGATGAGGCACTCGACCATTACGCTCACCATGGACACCTACGGCCACCTTCTTCCCGATCAGCATGCCGACGCCGTGGGAGGTATCGCCCAGATGATGAACGCGCACCGGCAGCCCTTGCAGGCGGCCGTTGGCTCAGCAGCTGCGACAGCAGTACAGACAGCAGTAGGCACGCGAACGAGTGCGGCAGGTTGCGAGGTGCTGCGGACGGCACAAGAAACGGCAGAACGTAACTCGTTGAGAATTGCGGACGTCTGCGAAGTCGTGCGAGAGGATGCGAATGGGGCCTCCGGGATTCGAACCCGGAACCAAGCGATTATGAGTCGCCTGCTCTGACCGTTGAGCTAAGGCCCCGACTGGGCCATTGTACGCGGAATTTTACGCACCGCCTCTTGCTTCAAGCCAGAAAATCAGCGAAAATTCACCAGTCGGTCGGCGCGTTTCTCTCCCTTTCCCAAATTGATGCCATGCCGGTACCAGCGTCCGCGACGGAACTTCTGGACTTGGCCGAAAAGAGCACGGTTCTCGAGCCGGAAGCTTTGGCGGAGATTCGCGCCCACTTCCTCGATCTGCCTCTATGTTCCGCCCAGCAGTGCGCCGACCGACTCGTCGCCGAGGGGGTGCTCACCAAGTTTCAGGCTGCGAAACTCCTGGCCGGGCGCTGGCGCGGGTTCGTGATCGCGGGCAAGTACAAACTCATCGATCGGCTCGGCGTCGGCGGCATGGGCGCCGTCTATTTGTGCGAACACATCCATATGGGCCGGCGCGTCGCTCTGAAAGTCCTGCCGCTCGCCCAGGCCGAGGACAAGGCGTCGCTCGCCCGCTTCTATCGGGAAGCCCGCGCCGTCGCCCGGCTAGATCATCCCAACATCGTCCGCGCTCACGACATCGACCGCGAAGACAAACTCCACTTCCTTGTCCTGGAATACGTCGACGGCTGCAACCTCCACGAATTCGTTCGCCGCAACGGCCCGCTCGAGCCGGGCCGGGCTGCTTCGTTCATTCGCCAGGCGTCACTCGGGTTGCAGCACGCCCACGAAGCGAATCTCGTTCACCGCGACATCAAGCCCGGCAATCTGCTGCTCGATCGGCAAGGGACGGTCAAACTTCTCGATATGGGGCTGGCCCAATTTTTCGGCGAAGAGAATAGCCAGTTCGTGAAGGAGTACGAGACCGGCTTCGTGATCGGCACCGCGGATTTCCTGTCGCCCGAACAGACGATCCAGAGTCAGGTCGACATCCGGGCCGATATTTACAGTCTGGGCTGTACGCTGTATTTCTTGCTCGCGGGGAAGAGTCCGTTTCAGGACGGCACGACGGGTCAGAAGATGATTTGGCATCAGGTGCGAATGCCGAAATCGATCCGCCAATTTCGCACGGACGTCGCGGACGGCCTGGTGAGCGTGGTCGAGCGGATGATGGCGAAGGACATGGCGCTGCGCTATCAGGAGCCGGCGGACGTGGCCCAGGCGTTGGCGGAGTTCGTGCCGTCCGCGGTGGCGCCGCCTTTGGCGAGCGAGATGCCGCAGCGGATCACGGGGAGCGGCCGGCCCTCGAGCAAATCGCCGCTTCTGCAGACGCCGCAATCACCGGGGTCGTTTCCAACGGCGAGCGCGGCGGACGAAAGGAAGGAGAGGAGCAGTGCGCTCCTCTCCCCGCGGGACGAATCGTCCCTTTAAGTAAAAACCGGATGCCCCAAGGCCTTCATCCGGGCTGATCTGACGGCGATGTATGGGTTCCGAACGTCTTGGCGTCCGGGCTTTATGTCTACACCAAGATCATCTGTTTTTGGGGCATCGAGCGGACACATTCCGGAATTATTTTTCGGCGCTCCATTCCAGGCCCGATTCGCGCACGATCTTGCGCTGGATCGCCGCACGCACCGCGTCCGCTGTGCCGCACAGGATCGCCAGCTTCTTGGCCCGCGTGATGCCTGTGTAGACTAGCTCCTTCGTCAAGAGCCGACGTCCGCCGCGCGGCGGCAACATCAAGAGCACCTGGTCGAATTCCGAGCCCTGACTCTTATGCACCGTCATCGCGAAGCCCCACTCCCAGGCCGGCAACGCCTCCGGTGCGAAGCCCACGAAACTTCCTTGCCGGGCAAAGACGACGCGCAAGCCCTCCTTGAGCCGAAGCGTCAGGCCGAGGTCGCCGTTGAACAGACCGCGATTCGGATCGTTGCGTACGATCAAAACCGGCGCCCCGGCGAATAAACCGATTCGGCTCAGGCGATCCATGCGGCTGCGTAGCCAGTTCTCCAGATAGCGATTGATATCGATGCTGCCCCACGGGCCTTCGCGGATCAGCGTCAGGAGTCGGGTCCGCTCTGCACGTTCGAAAAGCACGCGCAGGCCGTCGTCTTCCAGCGAAAATTCGCTCGTTTCGGAGAGCAACTTGCGCAAGCTCGGCGCCCCGTCCGGCTCGAGTAAATACGTGTGATGCGCCCAGAGTTCGAGCATGAACTTCAGCTCGTTGACGTTGCCCGCGACCTGTTCCCAGAGCCAGGCTCCGCCGCGTTTTTGCAGGTCTTCCCAGAAGTCGGCCGCCCAACCTTGCGGCGGCGTCAATCTGGGCAGACGTTCGACGAGCGCCTCGTCCTGCCGATTGACCGATTCGGCGACTTCATGAATCGCTGGTCTCGAACGATGGTTGGTCCGCAAGTAGACGATGCTGTCGACCAGCCGCGGCCCCGTCGTCGGCCCCGCGATTTCCAGGGACGGGAAGAGTGCGTTCAGCCGTTGGCGGAGGGTCGGGCTGTACGCGGGATTCTCCTGATCGGTCACCATCTGCGCGAGGGTGGCGCCGGCGTCGACCGAGGGGAGCTGATTCTTGTCGCCCAGCAAAATGAGCTGCGTCCCCTTCTTCAGCGCCCGCAGGAGCTTCGACATCAGCACCACGCCCACCATCGAGACCTCGTCGATCAACACCACGTCGGCCGGCAGCGGGTTCTCGGCATGTCGGCGAAACGTCTGCGACTTGGGATGGTAGCCCAGCAGCGAATGGAGCGTTCCGGCCGCGATCTGCGCCAGCCCCAGGTCACGCGGCTGGTCGCTCAGCAACTGCTGTCCGGCGCGAATCGAATCGCTGAGCCGCTGCGCTGCTCGGCCCGTCGGCGCCGCCAGCGCGATGTTCTCCGGCGCGTAGCCCGCGCGCAGCAAACAGCGCAGCAGCGTCACCACGATCGACGTCTTCCCCGTCCCCGGCCCGCCCGAGATCAGCACGAACGGCCGCGATAACGCCAGCCCCAGCGCCAGCGTCTGGTCCCTATCGAGCCGCAACGGCGCCGAGCCGACGCAGAGCGGCGCCTCCGTCAACACCTCGCGCAGGATCGGTTGCAACGTCGCGACGGAGATCGGCTCCGACGGTTCCTGGAGATGGGCGCGGAAGCCGGCCTGAAACTCGAGTTCGCCGCGCAGGTACTTCTGAAAATAAAGGAATCGCCGACCCCCGGCCTGCCACGCAATGATCGGCTTGGCGTCCTCCGCCCGTTGGCCGATGAGGTCCGCGAACGCGCCGGCGTGGAAATGCGCGAGCGCCTCGTCGATCCACGCGGTCGCCGATCTGGGCTCCAGCAAATCGCCGAGCCGGCGCATCAATCCCGCCGGCGAAAGCTCGATGCACAGGCTCCCTTCCTCCAGGGCCAAGAAGAGCGCCGTCGCCAGGAGCCCGAGCGCGTCGGCCTGCGCCCGCGGATACGGCTCTAGCCAATCTCCGAGCTGATAGAAGTCGGCCCACGGAATCTGGGCGGCGTCCTGGGCTGCACGCGTGAGCCGAACCAATCGCGCTCCCGCGCGCGGATACAGTTCCGCGAAGGCGTCTTGCGTCAGGCCGTCGTCCAGGGGCGTCATCGTTCGAGAATCTCCGCGAGCGTGATTTCGTGCGGCAACGGTTGATGGAAGAAGACGCCCGGGCTGCCGTCGACGCCGGTGAGTCCGCGGACGTAGAGGTAAAACGCACCGCCGACATGCCGGCTGAAGTCGAAGTCCGCGCCCAGCATTCGGCTCAGCCAGCGTACCAGCGCCTGCCAGTAGAGCCGATATTGCCGATGGTAATCCGCGGCATTCATGCTGTCATTCAACTCTTCCGGGCCATACGCGGGGAGCAGGTTCGTCTTCCAGTCGAGAATGAAGTACCGCCCGCCAACGCGGAACACGAGATCCATGTAGCCGGTGAAGAACCCCTCCTCCCGGCGCCGATCGGCCGGGCCCTCGGCCTGCGGGAACAGGAACTCCAGCTCTTGCAGTCGATCCTGGGCCGGGAGTTTCCACAGCGGCCCGACTCTCGGCAACGGCGTGTGCAGGGACTTCCACACCAGGTCGGCGACCAGCTCCCGGCACGACGTCTCGAGCACGTCCATGGGCATCCGCGTCGGGAACTTCGCCAGGTTCGGCGCGATCTCGGCGTCGAGCACCTGACGCGTCCGCGAACCGAGCGTCTGCAGCGCCCGCGGGGAGCGCGCCTGGCCCACCAGCGGCCAATCGATCTTCTCGAGCACGTTGTGCACCAGATCGCCGAACGCTGCCCCACGCAGAGGATCGTCGACCTCGATCGTCGGCGGCGCGATTTCATCAAGCCGTATGGGGCGATCGCCGAACGTCGAAGGTTGCAGGGTGCGAGCGCGATGCAGACTCGTGAACGAACGGACGCTGATGCGGCGTTGGCCGAGGTTTTCGTCGATTGGCAGCACCAGTTGCGGGAGACGGATCGGCGACAGGGCGACGCCCAAAGGCGTGGGCGCTTCGAAAGCGCCGGCGGGGACGGCGGGCGCCGGCTCGTCGACATTCGCCAGATACGCCGGCTCGAATGCGGCGTGCCGCAGCGCGGGCGCCAGCAGCGTGACGAGCGGACCCTTGGTGTGGTGCGTGATGTTGCCCACGAACGGCACGTACAGCTTGAACATCGCCCGCGTCAGCGCGACGTACAGGAGCCGACGCTTCTCCGAGGCGCGCTCGGCAACCGCGCGCTCATTCCGCAGGCGTTCCGCACCTAGCAGCGACTTCTTCGGCTTGCCGCTGATCTCCAGATCGAAAACCAGTCGGCCGGCGTCGTCGCGATACTTGTCGATCGCGTCCAGTTTGCCGATGGTGAAACCGCCTGCGAGGAAGACGATCGGAAACTCGAGCCCCTTGCTGGAGTGGATGGTCATGATCTTGACGGTGGGGATTTCGGTATCCGTCGCCCGCGCCTCGCCCTCGTGCCCCGCTTGCTTCTTCTGCAAGAATTCGAGTAGGCCGAGGAGATTCAGGTTGTCGCTGTAGGCCTTCTGCTCGAGGGTTTCGAGGAGGTTGCGGAAGTTGACGATTTGGCGCTGCAAGCGCGGGTCGCGGTCGGCATCGAGGGGAAGGCCGGCGCGCTCCAGCAGCGATTGAAACAGCGCGGCCCACTGACGCTGGTCGGCGAACTCCGCCCACGCCTGGAACAGGCGCCGGGCCGGATGTTGGCCTGGCAAATCGCCCGCTTGGGCGAGGTCCGCAGGACGCAGACGGAAGAACGGCGTGAGCAGGGCCTGGTTCAGTGCGCTCGGCTCCTCCGGATTTTGCAGCGCGCGCAGCACGATGCCGACCTGCTGTGCTTCGAGCGAGGTCCACAAGCCCCCTTGCTTGTAAAAGGAGAAGGGGATACGCGCCTCGGCGAACGCCTCGGTGAGGCGATCCGCTTCGGACCGATTGAACACCAGAATGCAAATGTCGCCGGGATGGATCGGCCTGGGCGCCTGATTCTTGAGGCGTATCTCAAGTGCGGGCTTACCCGTACCCGCGCGACCCTTCAAGAGCCGCTTAACTTCCCGGGCGACGAACCCGGCGTGGCGGTGGAGCGCCGGCTTGGCATTCTTTTCGCCGCGCAGATCGACGAGGGTGAGATCGGTTCGGCCGGTATCGTCGCGGCTGACGCCGGTGGTGCGCTGGGCTTCCTCGGGGGGTTGCACGCGAACGTACTGGATGCCGGTGCCGTCGAAAAATTTGCCGTCGCCGAAGAGACGATTGAGCGCGTCGAGCAACCCGGGCGAAGAACGCCAGTTGACCTGTAAGGGCGCACTGACGGCGTCGAAATCGCGCAGCATCGTCTGGGCGGCCTGGAGATACGTCGGCAGGTCGGCGCCGCGGAAGCTGTAGATCGCCTGCTTGGGATCGCCGACGATCATCAGCTTCGACGTGCCGCCGTCGAGGAAGAGCGTGCGAAAGATGCGCCACTGCAGCGGATCGGTGTCCTGGAATTCGTCGACGATCGCATAGCGGAAACGGGTGCGCAGGCGCCCGAGCAGATCGGCCGCGCGCGGATTGTCGGCGCCGAGGCCGCGGTCGACGCGGGCGATCATGTCGTCGAAGCTCTGCCAGCCGCGCTGGCGTTTGAGGTCTTCCAGATGCCGCTGCATGGCGCCGACCGTATGGACGAGGAGTTGATGCTCCCAGCCAGCGGGTCGGCGCTCGCCCGGGTCGGAGAGCAAGTGAAAATCCGCGCGTGCGTCGGGGATCAGCACATGCCCCTTGCTCGCGTGAAAATCCTTGGCGAGGGCGAGCGCGCGTTCGTGCCAGTCCTTTGCAGTCGTGCGGTTGTACTTGGCGAGTTCCAGCAAATTCGCCAGGCGCTCGCCGAAGGTGCGGACCCAGTCGCCGCGCTGGATCTCGTGCAGGGCCTCGTCGAGCAGATCGCGGTCCTCGACGAGCTCGGGCCGAAAGTCGGCGCCCTTTTCGAGCGAATATTCTTGCAGCAGCCGTTGACAGAAGCCGTGAATGGTGAAGATCGGCGCCTGGTCGAACTGATCGAGCCCGGCCTGCACGAGCGGCGCGGGCTGCTCACTCGCGGCCCGCGTGCGTTCCAGAGTCGAGCGCAGTCGGCTGCGGAGTTCGCCGGTCGCCTTCTCAGTGAAGGTGACGAGCAGGATGTTCTCAAGCGGCGTCTCTGCTTCTTGCAACAGTCGCAGCACAATGCCTTCGATGGTGAAGGTCTTGCCAGTGCCGGCCGAGGCTTCGATGACGGCGTGGCGCTGGAGATCGATCGTCTGAATCATAACGCGTCCTCCGCGTCGGCGCCCTGGCCGTTGGCGGCGCGGAGCTGCGCGCAGGGCCGATCGAGCAAGCCGAAGCGCCGCCGCAGAATCGCATGCGCGGCGTCGGGGACGTCGAGGTCGAGCGTCTTCGCCATCGGCGCGACGTACGCGCCGTATCGACTGCCGAAGTTCTCGGCAACGACTTCGCGGAAGGCCTGGGCGAAGTCGCCTGGCGCTTCGGGCGACTCCAGCGCCGCACGCAGATCTTTGCCGTCCCGATGCAGGAGCACGCGCCAGGGCAAACGCTGACACGACTCCGGATCGAGAAACTCGGCCGTCAGTTCCGCGAGGTATCCTTTGGCTTCCGTCGGCGCGATGCATTCCGCGGGGATGTCGAGCACGCGCATGCCGTTCTTGAAGAGGACGTGAATGCGGAACGTCTTCGCGCTCAACCCCTCGGCTTCGCTGGCGAGCAGCATCAGATACAAGAGCATCGGCTTGAGCAACTGCGGCGACAGGCGCTCGACTTCGAACTCATTTCCTGCGTAGAGAACCAGCGTCTCGAATTTCGATCCCCCGGTCCAGGCCAGACGCGTCGTGCCGACGAGACGTGCATGGGGCGAGTCGCCGCGCGGCAAGTCGAGCGCCAGGGCCGGCAGCTTGAGCTTGGGCTGCATCGGCGTCCAGCTCTCGCCCAGCAGGACGGGCCCGCAGAAGACGGACGACGTCCGTGCCCTGAGAAACGAGGTCAGGCCCTGCTCGAGACGGTCCTGAACTTCCGCACGCAGCGATTGCCGATCGACGTCGCCGAAACCGCGCTCGGGAACTCGGCAGCGGAGGCGCCAATCGTCGTAGCGACGGTCGAAGTGCTCAGGCCACTCGGCGAGGACTTTTTCGAGCTTCCCCTCTGCCGCCTGGAGAATAATGTCCGTCAGCACGTGCTTCACCAGTCGGGCGCCGAGGCGCTCGGAGGTGACGACCGGCTCGTAGTTTTCGTCCACGGCGAGGTCGTCGTCAGCCTCGAGATGCAGATGGCGTTTGAGAATCGCCTGGGCAGGGTCGATCAGGAATTCGCTGAGTTCGTGCGCCGAGACCGTCGGCGGATGACTCCGTCTCGCCGGCGCGGCTTTGACGACGGTGAAATCGGGCGCGATCTCCTGCATCTTCTCCTTCCACTCCCAGTCGTCGTTCAGCGTCAGCGCCAGCCGACCTTGATGCCGGGCTTCGCGCACGGCGAGCAATCGATCGAGCACGCGATACTGAACGAGCACATCCTGGCCCGCCGGCTGCTGTTCGGGATCCAGAAGCATCGGGTCCGTGCCCAGTAGCGGCGCCTTGATGACAGCGAGCGGCTCGCTCAGAAAATGCCGGGAGACGTACCGCTGCATCTGCACGATCGGCACGGCGGGGAGCAATTCGCGGTCCTTGAGCACGTCCCAGCTATTGAAGAAGAGATAGAGCTTTTGACGTGCCGAGAGGATCGCTTCGAGGAAGAGGTAGCGCTGGTGCTCGGCCGGCCGGATGTCGCCGGGCTGACGGTCGTGCAGGCGGAGATCCATGGGGCCAAGGAGGTTGTTGCCGGGGAAATCTTGTTCGCCGAGGCCGAGGACGTAGACGATGGCGAAGGGGACGGGGCGCATCGGCTGAAAGGCGGAGAGGGTGACGCCGCCGGTGAGGTATTCGCCGCGACTCGCCTCCATGGTTTCGAGCTGGGTGTAGAGCATTTCGCGTACAAGCGGGAGCGGCAGCGGGCGGTCGCCGCCGAGATGGTCCCAGAGCCGAAGATGTTCGAGCGACGCCAGGAGGCGATCGCGAACCTGTTCTTCCTCGGGACGATCCTCGGGGACGGCAAGGTAGGTATGCACGAGTCGGCGAATGCGCTCGGCCCAGGCGGTCGCCGAGCCCTGGAACTTACGGAATTCGGTCAGCGTCGGCAGCAGACTTTCGACGGCCAGCACGAACGCGTCGAGCAGCTCGACATCGTCAGTCTGCAGGTCGGCGAAGGGGATAACCTCGTGAAAGCAAGGCGCCGGGCCCGAAGCGTCGTCGGCCGTGATTTCCATGTACCTGCCCAGGCGCAGCCGTTGCAGCCCCAGCTTCCAGGCGTAGAGCGGCGACGGCGGCAGGCCGCGCTCGGCTTTCTCCTGCGCGTCCCAACCCTGAAAGATGCCGAGTTCCTGCGCCCACTCGACCCACGCCTTGGCGCGGCTGCGCTCGATGCCGAGCTTGGCGAGAAAGCACGGGTTGAGCAGCACGTCGAAAACCTTCGAACGCGCAAACGATTCCAGCGCCAGATCGAACATACCGACCAGCGCTTGCCCGAAGCTCGAGAGCCCGGCCGCGGAGAAATCGATGAGGTTGAACGCGATCGGTCGAGGCGGGCGTTCGAAGACGGCTTGGAGATAAGGCCGATACGTCTTCATGTCGGTGACGAGAACGACGATATCGGTCAGGCGCAGCTCGGGATGGTCGTTCAGGTTTTTGAGGATGCAGTTGTGAACCGTCTCGACTTCGCGCAGCACTCCGGGACAGCCGACGATTTGCAGCGACGTGTCGGCTGCAGTCTTGGCGGCGGGCTGGACGCGTTGCGGATGGAGCAGGTGCTCTTGCAGGCGGGCGAGGAGCGACATTGGGCGCGACCGGCGTGGCTTGGGGGCGCTCAAGACCTCGGCGCGAAACGATTGGGCCGTGAGAAACTCGGCGACGAGCCCTAGACTTTCCGCGCCGGCTCGGCCCCACAGGCGCAGCAGTTCGCGGCCAGGCTGCCCATCGTCGCCGCCCTCCGCGTACGAGCGGGCCAGGCTCTGCAGCGATTGCACGTTGGCCGGGCCGACGAGTCGACCGATGATCGGGCTCAGCGTGTAGAAGTTCAGATCGTAGTGGATGCCGAGCCAGCGCAGCGCTTCGACGTGCCACGCGGAAATTTGTGTGATGCCGAAGAGATAGATCGGCCCAGGCGGCGCGGGGGGATGGTCCAGAAGCTCCATGACTTCATTGCCGTACTGCGGCAGCGTCTTGAAGAGCCGACCCGTCGCCTGAATCAGCCGCTCGCGCCGGCCGTCGGGGAGTCGGGTGATGTGCCGAAAGATGGCGCGCTGGCTCCGTTCGAGCGGACTGAGATGCGAGTTCGTCGGCAGCCCGAGGTCGTTACGCAGCCAGGGGCGGATCAGGTGATACTGGCGATGGTACTCGTAATCGCGGATGAACCCGCCCAGTCGCTCCGCGAGTTCCCAGGCGCGTCGGCAGCTCATGCGCGACAGGTTCGGTTCCAGGCCGAGGTAGTGTTGCAGCAATTCGAGATCGGGATCATTCTGGGTGAGCAGGACGTGCAGCACGAGATACTGGTAGCTCTCGGTTTCAAGATGTTCCGGCGGCGCGGGATGGGGGCGCGGGTCGAGGGCGCGGAACCAGTCCCAGAGGGCGCCTTCGAGATACTGGAAGCGAAGGTTGGCGACGACGCCGAGCCTGCGGGCGAGGGCGAGCCGGAGCCATTTGCCGAGATAGCGATTGGGGACGACGACGGAGATGGGGGCGAAGAAGTCGCCGGCGCGCATGTGACGGTCGAGGCGCTCCGCGAGACGCTCGGCCAAGGTTTCCGGATCTGTGGAAAGAGTGAGGAGGCTCATGTGGAGGCATTATACCGGGCCCCTCCGCATAACGACAATGAACGGCGAGATCGGGACCGGATCGCGTCCAGCTTGGGGGAACGCGAAATTCGAGCGAAAGCCAAAGGGGCTCCCCTGCCCGCTTTGTTTTTCGTTTGTACAATACACGACTTGACTCCTCTGAAAGTCCCGAATGTTGGAGGTGGCCCTTGGCTTTGGTCATTTACGCGATCACTTTGTTCGTCAGCGCCTTCCTGCTTTTTCTCGTGCAACCGCTGATCGGCAAGATGATCCTGCCCAAGCTGGGCGGTACCCCGCAGGTCTGGAATACCTGCATGATGTTCTTCCAGATGATGCTTCTCGCCGGCTACTTCTACACCCATTATGCCAGCACACGTCTCAATCTCCGTCGACAGATCACCGTGCACGCCGCCCTCTTGTGTCTCCCCCTCATCTTCCTCTTCGGCTACATGCTCGTCGGGAACGCTCGATACCCCTTCGACATCCAGAACTGGGCGCCCACCGGCGGACGTAACCCCATCCCCGAAGCCCTGTTGCTGCTCTTCACCACCGTCGGCATCCCCTTCTTCGTCGTCTCCACAAGTGCGCCGCTCCTGCAGAAATGGTTCGCCCACTCCGACGACCCCTCGGCCCGCGATCCCTACTTTCTCTCGATCGCCAGCAACGTCGGCAGCCTGTCGTCGCTCCTGCTGTATCCCGTGCTCATCGAACCGTTCATGACCCTGCAGGAACAGAGCTGGACGTGGGCCGTCGGCTTCCTGGCCCTCGCCGCCATCCTCCTGTACGCCGCGTCCCTCGTCTGGAACGCCAAGCCTTTGGCCATTGAGCCGGCGGTCAGCCAGCCCGTCGATGCGCCCCCCATCACCCCCGCGCAAGCAAGCACCGCGATTCAGTCCGCCTCGTCCAAGACCGGATTCAAGCCAGGCAAAGGCAAGGCCCAAAAGCTCACCGTCACCGCGTCAACCCCCGCGACCGTCGGCGGCGGCGACGTCATGACCCTCTGGCGCCGACTCCGCTGGATCGCCCTCGCCGCCGTCCCCTCCAGCCTCATGCTCGGCGTCACCTCCTACATCTCCACCGATCTTTCGCCGTTCCCGCTCGTTTGGATCATCCCCCTGGCGCTGTATCTGCTCTCCTTCATTCTCGTCTTCATGAAGTCGCCGATCAACTGGCTCGATACCCCCCATCGCGTCTGCACCTTCCTGTCGATCATCGGCGTCCTGGCGATGTCGTCGATCTATCTCAGCAAAGTGTGGGATCCGACCCGGGCCATGCCGATGCTCTTCCTCGGCTTCTTCGCGGTCGCCCTCGCCAGCCACGGCGAACTCGCCCGTGATCGCCCCTCCCCCAAACATCTGACCGAATTCTTCCTCATGATGTCCGTCGGCGGCTTGATCGGCGGCGTCTTTAACGGCCTCCTCGCCCCCGTCATCTTCCGCGATATCTACGAATTCCCCATCGCCCTCATCGCCGCCTGCTTCTTCCATCCGGCGCTCAACCTTATCGGCTGGACCGAGCAGCTGATCACCGACAACGCCCCCGACCTGCGCAAAAAGCTCGTCGACCAGGGCAACCGCATGGCGGCCGCCGTCGGCCTTCCCCCGCCCAACCGTCCCGTCGCCCTCAGCCTGGCCCTGGACGTCTTCTTTGCACTGCTCACCGGCCTGGTCGCCTGGCTTCTGTTGACGCAGATGCCCTCGTCGTTGATCATTACGCTCACGAATATGTTCACGTCCGGCGGCGCTGACGCGGCGCAGCGCATTCGTCAATTGCTCGTCATGCTCCCGCCGTTCCTCATGGCCGCGTGCATGTCGGGCCGGCCCATCCGCTACGGCCTCGCAATGGCCGCCATCTTCGTCGTCAACCTCTCGCTGTCCTCCTCCGAAAGCCGACGCGAAAGCCAGACCCTCCTCTGGTCCGGTCGCACCTACTTCGGCGTTCTCAAAGTCTACGAAGACCGCAATAACTCCTGGAGCAAAAACACGTACGCTGCTGACAAGTACGGCAAGTACGAACGAAACCCCAAGACCAAGGAGTTGACTGAGATCGCGGAGCGTTTCGAGGAGACCACCGAACTGCTGGGAAAATCCGTCACCGCTCCCTCGGGTGAGGAACACGTTCTCACCACGAGTTCGATGTCCAAATTTTTCCCGCGCATCGCCGCCAATCAGCTCTTGCACGGCTCGACGCATCACGGGCTCAACTTCCAGATCCCGGAACTCGCGCGCCTGGCAACTACGTACTACCATCGCTACGGACCTGTCGGCTACGTCATGGAGCCATACAACTGGTTCACCGGCAAGCAAAACACCTATCACTCCGACGCCCGGGTCGCTGCGTCGCTCATCGCCAACTTGGGCGCCATGACGACCTTCCCCATGGAGTCGATCACCCCCACGCAGACCGAGCCCCCCATTGCCATCATCGGCCTGGGTACGGGAACGATGGCGTCCTACGGGCGTCCGTTCGGGCACGTTACCTATTACGAGATCGACGACAAGATCCGCGATCTTTCGCTTCCGCCCGACGGCAAGGAGAAGGAGCGCTACTTCAAGTATCTCGATCACGCCCAGAAGCGCGGCTGCAACGTCGAGGTGATCATGGGCGACGCGCGTCAGGCCATGAGCGCCCGTCAGGAGAAGCAGCGCATCGAGGCGCGCGACGCCGAGATTAAAGAGAAGAAGACAACCAACTCGATGCCGCAAGGACGTGACGGTTACTACAAAGTCATCGTTGTCGATGCGTTCAGCTCCGACGCGATCCCAGTCCATCTGATCACGGAAGAAGCCATCAAGATGTACATGAGCAAATTGGCGCCTGACGGCGTGCTCTGCGTGCACACCTCCAATCGCCATCTGACGCTCATCAATCCCGTTGCCGATATTGCCAAGAAGAACGGCTATGAATGGCTCACGGGCCGAGATGCGGGCAACGGTCAGGAAGGTCTCTCGCCTGGTTCTCTCTCAATGGGCCATTTCGTTTCGGAATACATCATGGTCGTTCATCCCAAGTCGGTAGTGCCGGACTACAAGGTTCCTCCCAAGAGCGCCGATTCCGACCGCAGCTGGGGCGACCGGCGCTGGGGCGGCTGGATTCTGCAGGTTTTGAACGACGAGAAGCTCAATAAAGAAAACCCCCGCATCCGACTCTTCCCCTTTCATCCGACGGAAGTCCGCATGGCCAACGCCGTGGCGGACGGCAAAAATGCCATCGGCGTCGTGCTGCGTTGGTATAAAAACCGGGCCCCCGGAAATCGCGTCTGGACCGACGATTTCTCCAACATCCTGCAGATCTACGGCCGCGAATCTGCCGACACTGAGCCCGGCGGCATTGGAAATTGAAACGTAACTCGCGACTCTTTACTTTGAACTTTCGGTGTGGAGGTGCCCCTTGGCTTTGGCTTTACCCCTGTTCGCCCTGACTCTGTTCGTCAGCGCCTTCATCCTTTTCCTCGTGCAACCCATCATCGGCAAGCTCACCCTGCCGAAGCTCGGTGGAACGCCCCAGGTCTGGAATACCTGCATGGTGTTCTTCCAGATGGTGCTGCTCCTGGGTTACTTCTATACCCACTACGTCAGCACCCGCCTCAAGCCACGCTTGCAGCTCATCCTGCATTCGGTTCTTTTGTTGGTGCCGCTGCTCGTCCTGTTGCCGGGCGTTCTCAATCGCGATGCCCCGTTCGACTTCATCACCAAGGGCTGGACGCCGAGCAACCTCGGCTCCAATCCCGTGTTCGATACGCTCTGGATCCTGGCCGTCGTCGTCGGCATCCCGTTCTTCGTCGTCTCGACGAGCGCCCCACTGCTGCAGAAATGGTTCGGCTACACCGGCGACCCGGCTGCCAAGGATCCCTACTTCCTCTACGGCGCCAGCAACCTGGGCAGCATGCTATCGCTGATCCTTTATCCGATCGTGATCGAACCGTTCGCGAGCCTGGCGCAACAAGGCTGGGTCTACTTCGTCGGTTACCTCATCCTGGTCGCTTTTTTCTACACCTGCGTTTATCTCGTCTGGAAGCCGACCGAGACGCTCGGTCAACCGGAGCGCAATCCGCAGGCCGAGACGCCCCCCGCGCTGGCGCTGGAATCGGGCGTGCCGGACACCGCCGTCGCGTCGAGCGCCGTCGCCACGTCGGTTAGCGCCAAAGCGAAGGTCGGGAAAGTCCGCGACGTGAACGTCGCCATGAAAACTTCCGCCAACGAACTCCCCGTCGACAACTGGCGCCGGCTGCGCTGGATCGCGCTCGCCTTCGTTCCCTCCAGCATGATGCTCGGCGTCACCAGCCACATCACCACGGATCTCTCCCCGATCCCGCTGTTTTGGCTCATCACGCTGTCGCTTTACCTCCTCTCGTTCATCTGCGTCTTCGCCCGCTGGCCCGTTGAATGGGTCGACGTGCCGCATAAAGTTTGCGTCTACTTGCAGCCGCTCGCCATCGTCGCCATGCTCCTGGCCGACTACATCCCCGGCGAAGGGGGCGAGAAGATGTTTTGGCCCGTCATCTGGTCCAACATCCTGGCATTCGCGCTCACCACGTTCGTCTGTCACGGCGAACTCGCGAAAGATCGGCCCAGCTCGCGCTACCTTACCGATTTCTACCTGATGATGTCCGTGGGCGGTATGTTAGGCGGCATGTACAACGGCCTGATCGCGCCGCTTTTCCCCTTTGTCATCGAACTCAACATCGCCATCATGGCCGCGTGCCTCCTGCGTCCCTACGTCCTCAACCCGCTTGCCAACGTGCTCGACGACTTCGTCGGCGGCAGTTCGGCTCCTTCCGCGCCCCTCGTACGCAGCAAGGGCGCCAAGGCCGCGGTCCTCCGCGCCGAACCCGAACCCGTCCCCGCCGGCGCCAACATCTCCTCCGCGCTCGATTGGGTCGTCCCCGGCATTATCGTCCTCATCTGCGCCGTGCTCGTCTTCGGCTTCATCGGCAATGGCGTCGATCGGTCCAATCGGCGCGTCGATTCGGCCGTCTATTTGTTCGCGTACGGCGTTCCGCTGCTCCTGGCCTGTGCGTTCCTCTTTCGCCCCCTGCGCTTCGGCCTGGCGATCGCCGGCATCATCCTCGTGCACGAAGGCAATTCGTTTTCTCAGAACGACCGCACTGTCTTCCGCGACCGCAGCTATTTCAGCGTCATTCGCGTGACCAAGTCGCAGTTCAGCTTCACCACCAAGAAAACCAAGGGTGGCGAGTCCGAGACCGAGCCCATGGAATACTACAGCTTGACGCACGGGCACATTCTCCACGGCGCCAACTTCCGGCTGAAAGACGGCGGCCTCGATTGGCGACGCCTGGCGACGACCTATTACCATCGCAAGGGCCCCGTCGGCATTGTCATGGAAAAGTACAACTGGTTCCACATCTCCGACTCCAACAAGGACGTGGTAGCACTCCGCACCGAGAGCCAGTTCACGTCCGACAATCGCATCATCGCTGCGACGGTCGGGCAACTCTCCGCCTCGCTCATGGGGCAGGGCGGTTTACCAGGCGAAGCGATCGTGAATCTTTTTAGCGAACCCCCCTACGCCACCATCGGCCTGGGAACTGGAACCATGGGCGGTTACGCTCGACCCTACCAGCATTGCCACTTTTACGAGATCGACAACCAGGTTCGCAAGCTCTCGCTCAACGATGCGGAGTACTTCGAAGACGATAAAAAGTCCAAGGCGACCACTTACTTCAACTACCTGCGTCTGGCCCGCGAGCGCGGCGCCGAGATCCAGGTGCTCATGGGCGACGCCCGGCTCCGTATGAACCTCCCCTACATCAACTACAACGAGGTCAAAGACGGCAAGCGCATCGGCCAAGAAAAAGGGGGCGGGCCCGAAAACTTCTATCACATGATGGTCGTCGACGCCTTCTCCTCAGACGCCATCCCCGTCCATTTGCTCACCAAGGAAGCCATCCGGATGTACTTCAAACATCTCGTCAAGGACGGCTACCTCTGCTACCATACGTCCAATCGCTACGTCAACTTGCCCGTCGTCATCTCCACCACCGTGGACGCTATCCAGAAAGAGGCGAGCGAGAAGATGACCCAGGCGAAGGCGGAACTCGAGGCGGTTGAGAAGTCCAAGGGCAAGGGTTCCAATGAGTACGCCGAGGCGGCAAAGACGTTCGCCCGAATCGAGGAACAGCACGGACCGTTTACTCAGTTAACCTCGCTTCGAGGCCATGACGAAGGCCCCGGACGAGACGTGCACCACACCGGCAAACCCGACGACGAGCGATCCTCTTCGGAATGGGTGATGATCGCGCGCCATCCCGACCTGCTCAAGAGCAAGAAGCGAAACAGCGATGACATTCCCATCGGTCTTGAGGGGGTTCTCGAGAAGTATTACCCCAACCACAAAACGTGGTTCAAGTTTACGACGGTCGGCATTCGCCCGGAAGCCCGCTACGTCTGGACGGACGATTATCACAATCTCCTCTTTTCACTGCGGTATTTCACGGGCCATAATTAACGAGACGGCTCCAGAATGAACCCTGCGCCCCGGCCGCCGAAGCGTCCGGGGCGTTTTTGCACCTGCTCCAGCGAGGCACATCCATGCTCACGTTTTTGGCGACCCTGCTCATTGCCGGCGATCCCGCGGACTACAAGGCCAAGGAGGCGGCGCACCTCACCAATATCCGGCAGGTGACGACCGACTTCGTCCGCGCCGGCGAAGGCTATTTTTCCCCCAAGGGCGACTTCATCATCTTCCAGGGCGAGCAAAAAGGCGAGAACCCCTTCTATCAAATGTTCGTCATGGACCTCGGCTCCAAGGCGACGCGCCGCGTCAGCCCCGGCGTCGGTAAGACCACCTGCGGCTACTTTTCGCCCGACGGTAAGAAGATCATCTACGCCAGCAGCCATCTCGATCCCGACGCCAAGTCGCATTACGGACCCGAGCAAAAGCTGCGCGAAGAGGAACGCGCCGCCAAGAAGCGTAGGCGCTACCAGTGGGATTTCGATCAATTCATGGAGATCTTCGAATCGAATCCCGACGGTTCCGACCTGAAACGGCTCACGAAATCTCCCGGCTACGATGCCGAGGGCTCATATTCCAGCGACGGCAAGCAGATCGTTTTCTGCTCCAATCGCACCGGCGCCAACAACTTCGAACTCTTCATCATGAACGCAGATGGCTCCGAAGCCCGGCAACTGACCAAGGCGCCCAACTGCTACAACGGCGGCCCGTTCTTTTCTCCCGACGGTAAGAAGGTCATCTTCCGCAGCGATCGCAAGAAGAAGGACCACTTGCAGCTGTACGTCATCAACAGCGACGGCACGGGCGAAAAGGCGCTCACCGACGACGAGAACTGGGTCTTCTGGGCGCCGTACTGGTACAAGGACGGCAAGCACATCATTTACACCGCAGCCGACCACGCCGTGCAGGGACGCCCCAACTACGATCTTTACTGGATGAACATCGAGACTGGCGGCAAGGTTCGGCTCACGCACGCGCCGGGCGCCGACGTGTTGCCGGTATTCAGTCCGGACTATCGGCAAGTGATGTGGTCGTCGACGCGCGACGGACTCTACGGGGCGCAGCTCTTTCTCGCCGACTTCAAGGCGCCGGAGTAAAATAGCGAGAGGGGCCGCTATGAATCCTCAACTGACACGCCGAGATTGCTTCCGTGTGGGGGCGTTGGCCGCTGCAGGCCTGGGGTTGCCGCAACTGCTGCAATCCCGCGAGCGCTCCGAAGGCCGACCGGTTCGAGCGAAGGCCGTCATCGTGCTTTTCATGTGGGGCGGGCCGGCGCAAACCGATACCTGGGATATGAAACCCGACGCGCCCGTCGAATTTCGCGGCGAGTTCAATCCCATTCAGACGAGCGTGCCCGGGTTTCGGATCTGTGAGCATCTGCCGCGCCTGGCTCAACGGGCGCACCAGCTCGGCGTCATTCGCTCGATGACGCACACCAACGTCGATCACACCGCCGCGCCGCATCTTCTCTTGACGGGAAAGCCGCCGCTGCCCGTCGCGCTGTCGGACGATTGGCCCAGCTTCAGTTCCATCGTGGCACAACAGCGCCCCGGCGCCAGCCCTCTGCCGCCGTTCGTCTCGATGATGCCGATCGTGCCCAACGGGGCGCCGCGATTCGTCGAACAAACGCACGGCCAAGGCGCTGGCTGGCTCGGGCCCGTCTACAATCCCTTCCGCATCGACGACGACGCCTCGCTGCCGGGTTATCGTGTGGGCGAGTTCGCGGAAAAGCCGGAACTTCCCGCCAGCAGGTTGAGACAACGACAAGAACTTTGGCGCGCCCTGAGTCCGGCGTCTCCGGAAGAACGCCGCACACAGAGCGGCGCGATGTCGGCCCATATCGAACGTGCGTTCTCGCTCCTGTCGACGCCCGCGGTGACCAAGGCTTTCGATCTGTCGCAAGAATCCCGAGCGATCCGCGAACGCTACGGCATGAACATCCACGGCCAATCAGTGTTGCAGGCGCGACGCCTGGTCGAAGCGGGCGTTCCCGTCGTCACCGTTTTTTGGCCCAACGACGGCATCACCAACGTCAGCGTCTACTGGGATACGCACAATCGCAACTTCATCGATCTGAAGACCCGGCTCTGCCCGGTGACCGATCTGGCAACTTCGGCCCTTCTGGACGATCTGGAGCAGCGCGGCCTCTTGGAGGAAACGCTCGTCGTGTGGACGGGCGAGATGGGACGCACACCCCGAGTGGGCCAATCGGTGGTCGGCGGCGCCGGTGCCGGCCGTGACGGTCGCGATCACTGGGGCAAGGCGTTCACGACGGTGCTCGCCGGCGCCGGCATTCGCGGCGGCACGGTCTATGGAAGTAGCGATCGCTACGCGTCGGAACCCGCCACGCAACCGACCGCCCCCGCCGACCTCGTCGCCACGATCTATCACCTCCTGGGCATCGATCCCCGCCTGGAGATCCGCGATCGCCTGAACCGCCCGTTGACCTTGTGCGATGGCCAAATCATCGACGGCGTGCTCCAGTAGCCCGCGATCGTTTCGTCTCAAATATTGTTGAAAGAGGTGCGAATATCCTTTAGGATCGCATCGTCTGCGTGCACTTGCGTATTCCGAACTACGCGACCGGAACAAAAATTCGGGACATTTCGTCGCTTCGGCTACTTCCTTTTATCAAGGGTCTTTCTACCGCCAAGGAGGCCTCATGAATCGGCAACACGTCTACCGATCGTCATTTTTCGCCAGCCTGGTCGCTCTGCTATTCTGCAACTGGCCTGCCGGCGCCCAACCGCCTGGGCCCGGAAAACGTCCGCCGGTGCTTTTCGTGCTCATGGTAATTGACAACGACAGCAACTTGACCGAATACGTCGATGCCGATCAGCGTGCGTTGTCCAAGTTACTGAACGAAGCGTTCGCAACGCGCCCGCATCGGCTGTCGCTTGAGGTTCTGGACAGGAGGAAGGCGGCTCCGGGCGACGTGTTGAAACATTACACGCAAACGCTGAAGAAAAAAGTCCTGGCGGGTCACGACACCCTCTTCTTTTTTTACAGCGGGCACGGCGCCACGTTGGGAGCCAAGGGCCATTGCTTGACGATGACCCATGGCGTGCTTGCCCGAAACGACCTGCTTCGTGCGATGCAAGCGCTCAACCCGCGGCTAATCGTTGCGTTGACCGATTGTTGCAGCAAGGAAGTCCTGGCGAAGAACCGTGCCGGTAGGATTCCGCCCAACCCGCGCGCCACATGGCCGGTGATGGACCAACTCTTCTTCTCCCACAAGGGAGTCGCCGACATCAACGGCTGCGAGGCGGACTCGTTCTCCTGGAATTTCGGCGACGATCAAGGCGTCGCGAAGGGAGGCACGTTTACGGTTGCCTTGACGCCTTTGCTGTGTGCTCGTCCTGAGACTTTCGGCGTCAAAGACGGCTTGGTCACCTGGGCCGACTTCGCCCCGCGTCTGCAACAAGATACCGACCGCCTCTTCCAGCAGATCAAGAAAGCCGCCGTCCAGGCCGATGCGGGATCTCAAATCGGCATGCAACAAAAACAATGGCCGCAGGTCTTCTCTCTGGGCGAAAAGTCCAAGTCGACGGTCGTCGATCCTCCCTGGCTATTCGGCGCCGTGGTCGGTGAAGATCCAAAGGGCGAGGCCGCCGGAGTGACGATCGCCAAGGTCTACCCCAATACGCCTGCTTCGCGAGGCAATCTGCAAAGCGGCGACGTTATCGTCAAGATCGACGGTCGACCCACGCCCACTTCCGAGGATTTCGTGCGCGCTATCGATTACTCGGAAGGGCAAATCGTCGTGACCCTGCTGCGCAAAGGGCAAGAGCAAACGGAAACGCTCAAGCTTCAGCCGGTCAAGCCCATGCCGACCCCATAAGGTCGCCGCCTGCAGTTTCCTCAGCGGTCGCGTATTCGAATCCCTGGATTTCTGGAGTTTACCATGAAGTTGCTTTCGTTTTGCCTGGCTCTGTCGATCGTGCCGTTGTTTGCCGCCCAAGTCTCGGCACAGAAATTCAAGCAAACTTACTATCGCAGCGACGGCGAGGTGGTAAAGGCCGATGACGTAAGGCTGTGGTCCAAAAGGTCCGCCAAGGGACTGCCGGATTTTCTGGTCAGTCAATACAGCGCAACGGAGAAGAGCGGGGTGCTCGTTCGGCGCGACATGCTGGTTTACTTCCCGAATGCTCCCGTCGCGAACGACGTCGATCGTTCGAATTGGTGGGTTTACTGGTACAACGAAAAGACCGGCAAAATCTGGGGGCGCTGTCCGACGCCGAAGCATCCCCAATTCAAGCAGCTGCAACAGCAGGCCAAGGGGGAAGATCTTTGGCAGCTCCTTCCTAAGGAGCGTCAAGTGGCCGGCTTTGAAACGCAGTTGCTGCGTCTGCCGGAGGTTGCCAAGGGATTCGGGCAAGTCATCAGCAGCGAGGCGACGAATTTGCCGAAGGTGCGAGCCGACATCGATGACGTGATCGAATGCGTCCCCTTCAACAATCCGGTATTCCGATGAGCAGATGCCAGGCGGTTTCTCCGGGTGCGGAGACCCCGATCCTACGTCGCTTTCGGACACTTTACTTAAAATGCAGAAGTAACCTTTACC